>JAVEVC010000096.1:0-6797 GCA_034005245.1 Bacteroidales bacterium | reverse complement strand
ATAGCAAGCGGAGAACTGCCTGATTATCAACCTTACGAAGCCAAGGCTAACACCAGGATCAAGCCAGAATTGAAACATATTCCAAGAGCCCTTCTTAACAGATATATTAAATATTAATATAATTAATTAAATAAATGATATTAGCTAATATTATATAGCTATATAGATATTTATATTAATATTTATACGTATATAAGCAATTATTAATACTATTTTATATTTATATTTGAAATTTTGTTATAGTTTTGCAGCATTATTAATAAAACAAATTTGCGATGTGCGGAATAGCCGGAGTATTAGGTGTAACAATTGACCAGGTGGAGCTTAGGTCAACCATCCTTAAGATGTCGAAAAAACTGAGGCACCGGGGCCCGGACTGGTCTGGGATATATTCCTGCGACAAAGCTTTCCTTGCCCATGAAAGATTATCAATTGTTGATCCCGAATCAGGGAGGCAGCCCTTATACAGCAGGGATGGTAAACTCATACTTTCAATAAACGGAGAAATATATAATCACAGGGATATCCGGAAGAAATATGAAAGCAGTTATGAGTTCCTTACAAATTCCGATTGTGAGGTTATCCTTCCGCTTTATCGTGATAAGGGACCTGCTTTTCTTGAGGATCTTAACGGAATCTTCGCCTTTGCCTTGTATGATGCGGAAAATGATTCCTTTCTTATTGCCAGGGATCACATTGGAATAAATCCCCTTTATACCGGCAGGGATCAGTATGGCCAACTGTATTTCGCTTCAGAACTTAAAGCCCTTGAAGGTGTCTGCAAAACAATTGAAGAATTCCTGCCGGGTCATTACTACTACAGCAGGGAAGGAAAAATGACAAGATGGTACCAGCGCGACTGGTTTGATTACAACTCTGTTTGTGATAATACTACTTCAATTCAAAGCCTGAAAGATGCTCTTGAAGATTCAGTTCACCGCCAGCTGATGTCTGATGTTCCTTATGGAGTCTTGCTATCGGGAGGGCTCGATTCCTCAGTAATATCTGCAATAGCTGCAAAATTCGCTCCCAAAAGGATTGAGTCGGAGGATAAGGCTGATGCCTGGTGGCCACGCCTTCATTCTTTCGCAATAGGTCTGGAAGGATCTCCCGACCTTGCTGCTTCGGGAAAGGTGGCAAAACATATAGGTACAGTTCATCATGAAATACGATTCACTCTTGAAGAGGGACTGGATGCCCTTCGCGACGTTATATACCACATTGAAACATTTGATGTCACTACAGTACGGGCTTCAACACCCATGTACTTGCTGGCACGGGTAATAAAGTCAACAGGAGTTAAAATGGTCCTGACAGGAGAAGGCGCCGACGAAATTTTCGGCGGCTACCTCTATTTCCATAAAGCTCCTGATCCCAGGGCATTCCATGAGGAAACAATCAGGAAAATTACCAAGCTTCACCTATACGACTGCCTTCGTGCAAATAAATCCCTGGCAGCCTGGGGTGTTGAGGGCAGGGTTCCTTTCCTTGACAAGGAGTTCCTGGATATAGCCATGCGTATTAACCCCGCTGACAAGATGGCATCGAACGGACGAATTGAAAAGTGGATCGTAAGGAAAGCCTTCGAGGATTACCTGCCCCATGAGGTGGCATGGAGACAAAAGGAACAATTCTCTGACGGGGTGGGATACAGTTGGATCGATACACTACGCCAGCTTGCTGATAATAAGGTTTCTGACAGTCAGCTCGCCCAGGCTAAATACCGCTACCCTGTAAATCCCCCTATGTCGAAGGAAGAATACCTTTACAGATCTATATTCGCAGAACACTTCCCCTCAGATGCAGCAGCAGCGTGCGTTCCGTCTGTTCCCTCAGTAGCCTGCAGTACTGCTGAAGCTCTGGCTTGGGATAACTCCCTTAAAAGCTTTATAGATCCTTCGGGAAGGGCAGTTAAAAATGTCCACATCGATTCATATAAGTAATATCCAGTCTTATTTGCTATCTATCATTGGTTTGCAAAACCTTTTGAGGTTCATTTTTTTATCAGGGAACTCTTCAATATAAGTGATATTTGAACGGCAGTAGTGCTGTTTTTACCATAAATTATCTTATTTTTAAAGCCACCGTTATAGTGAACTGATCTTTCATTATGGAAAAAGACGATTATTCTGATCTCAAAATAATACTGTGGCTTATTCTTTTCCTGTTGTTTGGAATAATCATAATTACATGAAAACATGAACTTCTATTTATGCATTTAAAGACACCATCCCTCAGAATAATAAACAGGAAGTCCACTGCTGCCATGCTTGCTGCATGTGCACTTGCTTCATGTTCGGTGACTGATAAGAACAATGAATTGCCCAATATAGTTTTTATTCTCGCTGATGACCTTGGATATGGAGATCTCAGCTGCTACGGTCAGCAGAAGTTTCAAACCCCTAATATTGACAGGCTGGCTCAGGATGGGATGCTTTTCAGACATCATTATGCTGGTTGCACGGTCAGCGCACCATCCCGCTCAAGCCTGATGACCGGACAACATACCGGCCATACACCAGTAAGAGGAAACAAGGAATGGCATCCGGAAGGACAGTGGCCACTACCTGCAAAGTCACTGACCATAGCAGAAATGCTGAAATCAAAAAATTATTCAACAGGAGCTTTCGGAAAATGGGGCCTGGGATTCATTGGCACTGAAGGAGATCCCAATGCCCAGGGATTCGATGAATTCTTTGGCTTCAACTGCCAGCGCCTCGCACATAACTATTATCCGTATTACCTGTGGCACAATAAAGAGAAGATCCTTCTGGAAGAAAACAGCGGAACAGCAAAAGGTACATATTCCCCTGATGTTATTCACGAAGCGGCGCTAAGATTCATTGAGGATAACAGCAACAAACCTTTTTTCCTGTTTTACCCATCAATCATACCTCATGCTGAACTGTTTGCAAAAGAAGAATACATTAAGGCTTTCCGCGGGAAATTTAACCCTGAGAGATCCTATGAAGGTACTGATGATGGTCCCGGATACAAGCAGGGCGCCTACGGCTCACAACCGGAATCACATGCAGCATTCGCAGCCATGGTCACCCAGCTCGATGATTATGTAGGAGAAATTATTTCAAGGCTTAAAGAACTTGGATTGGAAAAGAATACGATCGTTATCTTTTCTTCCGACAACGGACCTCATCTTGAAGGAGGTGCCGATCCTGACTACTTTAACAGCAATGGAGGATTACGGGGTTATAAGCGTGATCTGTACGAAGGAGGCATACGTGCTCCATTCATTGTAAAATGGCCCGGAAAAATCAAGACCGGATCATCAACCGATCATATCTCGGCATTCTGGGATATCATGCCCACCCTTGCAGAAATAACAGGAACAGAAATACCCTGTGAAACCGATGGAATATCATTCCTCAGCACCCTTACGGGTAATTCGGCTGAGCAGGAACAACACGACTATCTCTACTGGGAATTTCATGAGCAGGGTGGAAAAGCAGCTGTACTTAAGGGAGACTGGAAGGCCATAAAAACAGGAATAAACAGTACAGGTGAGAAGAATATTGAATTATACAACCTCAGAAACGATCCCGGAGAAGACAACAATCTTGCTGATTCCTGGCCGGAGATCATTACCAATATGGAAACCATCATGGAAGAAGCGCATATAAGCTCTGATGTCTTCCCATTCGTAAGTGAATCTGAAGAAAAGAAGTAAAGGAATGATCAGGTTAACGAAAAAAACTATTATCAGGAATTCCCTGGGGATCCTGGCTCTGGGAATAGTAAATTCATCATGCCAGGAAAAAAATGTACATCCAAATATAATTTTGATATATGCTGATGATCTTGGTTGGGGTGATATAGGCTGCAATGGCTCTCCCACAATTAGTACACCAAATATCGACAGGGCGGCATCAGAGGGATTAAGATTCACCAATGCGCATTGTACTTCAGCAACAAGCACTCCATCTCGCTATTCTCTTCTTACCGGCCAGTATGCCTGGAGGCGGACAGGAACCGGAATTGCTCCCGGGAATGCCGGTGCAATAATCCTGCCCGGCACTGCCACCATAGCTTCAGTGTTGCAAAATGCCGGCTACACAACAGGAGTTGTAGGAAAATGGCATCTTGGCCTGGGTCCGGAGGGAGGTCCGGACTGGAACGGGGAAATCTCACCCGGCCCCATGGACATAGGATTTGATTACAATTTTTTAATACCTGCCACGGGCGACCGCGTCCCATGTGTTTATGTTGAAAACCGAAGGATAGCAAACCTCGATCCCGATGATCCTGTTGTAGTCAGCTATACGGAAAAGATCGGGAATGAACCCACAGGCAGGGATAATCCGGAATTATTGAAAATGCATCCCAGCCATGGGCACGATATGGCTATTATAAACGGAATAAGCCGCATAGGCTATATGACTGGCGGCAATTCAGCCCTGTGGACCGACGAGGATATGGCTGATGTAATAACCGGTAAAGCAGTGAATTTCATAAGAGAGAATAGTGAAAATCCTTTCTTTCTTTATTTCGCCACGCACGACATTCATGTTCCGAGGGTGCCTCATCCAAGATTCAGCGGGAAAAGCGGCATGGGACCGAGGGGAGATGCTATCGTCGAGTTCGACTGGTCGGTAGGGGAGATCATAAGAACCATTGATGAGCTGGAACTGTCTGATAAAACAATTGTCATAATCACCAGCGACAACGGCCCTGTGGTTGATGATGGCTACAGGGATGACGCAGTTGAGAAATTGGGAAGCCATAAACCTTCCGGACCGCTCAGAGGTGGCAAATACAGTGCCTTTAATGGCGGTACAAGAATCCCCATGATAGTCAAATGGCCGGATCATGTAAAACCCGGAGTTTCAGATGCTCTTGTTTCACAAATTGATATGCTTGCTTCGCTTGCTTCCCTTGCAGGATGTGAGGTGCCCGAAAACACCGCAGAGGACAGCTTTGACCAGTTGAATACCTATATCGGAAAATCCAGGGAAGGACGTGATTGGATCATAGGACATGCTCTTAACGGAAGGCTTTCATTGATAAAAGGTGACTGGAAACTGATAAGGCCGGGCCCGGGACCGAAAGTAGCAACATATACAAATATTGAACTCGGAAATGATACGCTACCACAGCTTTATAACCTGAAACACGATATAGGCGAAAGAAATAACCTGGCATTAGAGAATCAGAAAACCGTAAATGAACTGACTGACCTGCTTGAAGAGCTTGAGCTCGGAAATATTGTCCCGGCATGTTCGCCAATAAAGGATCACAACTGAAATATCTGAAAAGAAGACAGACCCGGATATAACTAAGCATTTTGAATTATCTTTTATCCTAAACCGAGCCAAATACTTATATATCTGTCGCTTCAACGGTTTGAGATCAGATTGCTCAGAAAGGTAACTAAAACTATGAACTAATGATGATTAGCTTTAAATCTGCTATTAAGCTGGGAGTGGCTGCAACTGTTCCGATGCTTTCATGCCAGAACTCCGCAAAAAAACCTGACGTCAGACCAAATATTGTTTTCATTCTTCTTGATGATCTGGGTTACTCTGACATCGGATGCTATGGAAGCAGTTTCTATGAAACGCCAAACATCGACCGGCTGGCATCAGAAGGCATCCGCTTTACCAGTGCTTACGCTTCATGCCCGGTATCTTCGCCTACCCGGGCATCATTAATGACAGGTAAATATCCGGTCAACACAGGAATAACCGAATGGATTCCCGGCAGGCAGGCTACAAATCACGGAGGGCCTTATGATAAACTTCTTGCCCCTCCGTTCACGCTGATGCTCGACACTTCTGAACTTACCATTGCAGAAGTTCTCAGGGAAAACGGGTACAGAACCATGATCTCCGGCAAATGGCATCTTGGTGAAGACTCTTTGTATTGGCCAGAATATCAAGGTTTTGATATAAACAAGGGAGGATGGAGGGCGGGCCAGCCATTTATTTCAGACAGCTGTAACGGATTCTTTTCACCCTATGGTAATCCCAGGCTTGAAGACGGACCTGCTGGTGAATATATGACTGACCGCCAGACTGATGAGGCCCTTAAGTTCATAAGTGATTCCAGGGAGGATCCTTTCTTCCTATATCTTTCTTATTATTCGGTGCACAATCCCATGCAGGCAAAAGAAGAACACGTTAACAAATTCAGGTTGAAAGCCGATTCGCTGGGATTAAGTGAAATGAATCCCTTTACGCGCGAGAAGGATTGGATAAGAAGTTATATGAGTGATGACTTCAGGGAAAGGATACTTCAGAGCAATCCGGTTTATGCCGCAATGATTTGGAGTGTCGATGAAAATATCGGAAGAGTACTTTCAACACTTAAGGAACTTGGCATCTCTGATAATACAATTGTCATTTTCACATCTGACAACGGAGGATTGGCAACTTCAGCGGGATCACCGACTTGCAATTACCCCTTGAGGGCCGGCAAAGGATGGATGTATGAAGGCGGAATTCGCGTCCCCCTGATCATAAAAGATCCTATGGCCGGCAGACAGGGCGTAATTGCGGATTTTCCCGTTTCAACAATCGATTTCTTCCCCACACTTGCCGAATATAGTGGGGCTGAAATAGATACATCCAAAATCGACGGAATAAGCATTGTTGAAGGATATAAAACAGGCCGTTTTCAGACGAGACCATTGTTCTGGCACTATCCGCACTATAATAACCAGGGCACTGAACCTGGAAGTGCAATAAGATTTGGTAATTACAAACTGATCGACAACTTTGAAAAGGACAGAGTGGAACTCTACAACCTTAAAAGAGACCTGTCGGAGACAAATGATATTGCCA
>JAVEVC010000003.1:0-119492 GCA_034005245.1 Bacteroidales bacterium | reverse complement strand
AAAAGTATACTATTTTTTTTTCAATGCAATTCAGGTGAACAAATTGAGGTGGGATGAGTGATGATGACGTGAAAAGGTGAAATGAGAAAACAGGGAAGAGAGGCGGGGAGAGAGGGGGTGAGGGGGTGATGGGGTGAGGGGGTGAGGAGATGGAGACTGAAAGTCCGGGCTTGGGTATCTTTATATATTTCATTCTTACCGATACAGTGCAGATACTGAATATAAATTAACGCTTTCAACAGAAATACAAATTGCTGGGGATATTCTCAATTGTATAGCTATTTTTACATTAAACAATTTTATCATATCTCAAATGGCACAAAAAATCCTGATAGTGATAAACGATGCTCCATACGGAACTGAGAAAGCGTATAACGCTCTTCGTCTGGCAATGCAGCTTGGAAAAGACCATGAAGATTTTGAAGTGAGGCTTTTTTTGATGGCAGACGCCGCTAACTGTGCACTGGCAAATCAAAACACCCCTAATGGCTATTATAACATCGAAAGGATGATAAAAGCTGTAATAGCCAAAGACGGAAAAGTTAAGGTGTGTGGCAGTTGTGCAGAAGCCCGAGGTTTGAAGAGCACAACCTTGATTAAAGGAACGGAGTTAAGTACAATGGCTGAGCTCACCAACTGGGTTGTGGATAGCGACAAGGTAATTACATTTTAAAATTAGTCCTTAAATTCTTCGATATTTACCTTAGAACACGAAAGATGATTTGAAGTGTATAATACCAACTTTGACTCTGAACTTTTTGAACTAAGGCAGGTTATGATCAAGGAAAAAATGGGAGCAGAAAGTGGCTGTAAGTGTTTTGCCAGCCTTTAATAACTGACCTGTTGCTTACGAGCGACATCTCATAAACAGCCCTTGAAAAAGAATTCCCATGGACTTGAAGCCATGTAGTACAGTTTGAATGTTAACATATTTATTATGACTAAGGTATATTATTTCATGCTGACAGGCCTATACATGCTCCTGAATGCTTCTGCCGGGGATATAACCTGGACCACCTCAGGCTTAAAAATGAGCGTGAATGAAAGGGGGTTTGTTACAAGCCTTTATGATTTGAAAAACAATAAGGAATATTTTCAGTCAGGCAGTTCTGTGCCTCTGCTTTGTATTCGCTGCAAAGGCGAGTTGGAATACCCGGCATTGCTGAAAAACAAAGGAAATGAATTGACGCTTACTTTCGAAAAGAATAAGGTAGATGCTAAAATCTCTGTTGATGTCAAACCCGGGTATCTGACTTTTAAACTTGTTGATATCAATCCTTTTGATAAGATTGAGCTTGTTATCTGGGGACCTTATCCCACAACAATAGGAGAAAGCATCGGGGAATGCGTGGGTGTTGTACGCAACAGTGAATTTGCATTTGGGATACAGACACTGAATGTCAAAACTCTCGGGGGATATCCTACAGAAGAAAATGATATAGAACCTTCGTTCAATATATTTGAGGAGAATCCTGTAGATATTGCAGAAGATTGGCAAAAGAGGAAGCTCTACAGAGGTCAGACAGCAAAAGCAACTGACTTCGGGAGCGTCCTGCAGGCATATTGTCGTAACAGGTTAAACAACAGGGTTATATCAAACTGGGGGCATGAAAAATATGCTGCCCCGGCCTATAATGATGGCGGGGTTATTGGATCAGCAATAGTCTTGTTCGGATGCCCTGCATGCGATGCGCTCAAAACAATAGGCGAGATAGAGGTGGCAGAAGGACTGCCTCATCCTTTGATAGACGGCGAATGGGGAAAAGTAGCTCGTACAGCCACAGCTTCCTACCTGATCATTGACTTCGGGGAGGAAAATATCGACAAGGCCATTGAACTTACAAAAAAAGCCGGATTGAAATATCTTTATCACGGAGATCCCTTCGATAGCTGGGGCCATTTCAAATTAAGGGAAAAAGCATTTCAAGATAACCGGACAAGCATGAAAAGATGCGTTGAGAAGGCCAGGGCACATGATATAAGGCTGGGAGTCCATACTCTTTCAAATTTCATTACGACAAATGATCCGTATGTAACACCTATTCCCGATAAACGGCTGGCAAAGGTTGGCGAAAGTGTTCTTGCCAGTCCAATTGATTCAACAGTTGAAGAGATCATGATTGAATCACCTGATTTCTTCAACCAGATGGGAAATAACACTCTTCATTCAGTTGTGATTGGCAATGAGATCATCAGGTACAGGGATGTGTCAGGGAATACTCCCTGGAAACTGATGGGATGCGTAAGGGGGGCTTTCGGAACAAAAGCTGCTCCGCACACCAAAGGTGAAATAATAAGCAAGCTGATGGATCATCCTTATAAGGTTTTCCTTAGCAACGCATCACTGTCGGAAGAGATTGCAGCAAATATCGCAGGATTATTCAATGAAACAGGCCTCCTGCAGACTTCCTTTGACGGCCTCGAAGGAGTATGGTCAACCGGAATGGGCCAGTATGCGAGGAATGTGTTCACAAAGACCTGGTTCGATAATCTTGATCCTGAAATTAAGGGGAAAGTGATAAATGATGCAAGCAATCCAGGGCATTTCAACTGGCATATCAATACAAGATATAACTGGGGAGAGCCGTGGTATGCTGGCTTCAGGGAAAGCCAGACAAGCTACAGGCTTATGAATCAGGATTTCTTCAGCCGTAACCTGCTTCCTCATATGCTTGGATGGTTCAGTATGAATCCCCAGACAAGCATAGAGGATACTGAATGGCTCCTGGCGAGAGCTGCAGGATTTGATGCAGGTTTTGCATTTAACCTCAGCCTGGGAAATGTTGAGACAAACGGCCAGAGCGATTTGATATTTAATGCCATAAGGATATGGGAAGCCGCAAGAATGGCAGGAGCTTTTACAACAGAACAAAAGGCAGGGATGCAGGATATCAGGAACGAGTATCATCTGGAAGAGGCAGGAGAAAACACCTGGCATCTCTATCCTTATCATGTGGAAAGGTTTGAGCATGAACAGAAGATAAGGCAGCCGGGAGAACCTGTTCACAGCATGTTCGAATTCAACAATCCCTACGACGAGCAACCTGTTATGTTCCTGATAACTTTGACGGAAGATCAGAATTCGGATAATTCTGTCGAGGGCATAAAAGTTGAAATAAACAACTACATTTCTATGGAGATTCCTGTCAAAATGCAGGCATCACAGGTGCTGAAGCTTGATGCAAAAGGGAATCTTCAGCTTTTCGATAAGAACTGGAACCTGATGGAAACTCTTAACGGAGGCAAGATCCCTGTCATGGCAAAGGGTAGAAACCGCATCATGATCGATGCCAGATTCACAAAGGTAAGTACTTCAAAGCTTAAGATTGAAGTTAAAACCATGGGTAAGGCTGAATTGACAGGATTGAACGGAAATTGAAACTATAATCAGTTACATGAATCCTGCCATGTGATAAAAACAGCAAATGGCGCATGCTGGAGGTACAGCTGAAAGAGGGCATATATTTCACGGCGCCGTTAAACAGGAATAAAAAAGTAATTAACGATCAGCCGGAGAGCAAAGAGAATACATAATGTCCCCAAATAAAACTGAAAAAGAAAATTGTGCAGAATTACTTACAATACATTGGCTGTACAGTATAATAAAACTTTAACCGGGATCTTAAATAAAATATCCTATATAATTATTTACAAAGTCTTTACAAATATTTGTACCCCGGAATAAATTTAGATAGATGATCACAAACTGAAATCAACCTCAGGCTGCCTGCTTATCGCTTCAGCCTTCTTTTCCTCAATACCTGACCTGAAAATTTCAAGCTGCCGCAAGCTTTTGTAACCCAGCAGGGAGGCAACTGTTGCGACATCAGTTCCTAATATTGCAACCTGGTTTGCAGTAAAACTGTACCTTCCGCATAGCCAGGTGATATTTTTATTTATCCCTGCATGTATGACCCATTTATGCAAGGCTTTCATTGTACCGGCATAACCAGGTAATTTAAATATTTCCTTATTCCCCTGTCCTGGTCCACCGATCAGCTTTAGCAACATGGGACTAAGCCTGATATCAACAACAGAGTCACCTGATATTCTCCCTGTTCCAGCCTTCTTGAATCTCAGTAATCCTTCCTGAAAATCCACGCAGTCATAGGTGAGGCTTTTGATATCGCACCATCTCATACCTGTGAACAGAGAGAATAGAAAAGCCCTCTTTACCTCCCTGTTGGGACTCGAGGCTTTTGCCAGAACAGATATTTCCCTGAGTGACAGCAGCTCTTTATTAAAGACTTTCTTCCCTGGCAAACTGATGCCTTCTGCCGGATTATGGATCATAAGATTATCGCGGACAGCCTGCCTTATCACCATTTTATACTTGTTAAAATAGTTCAGGGGGGTATCCCCTTTTAAATGGCTTTTAAGGAAGTCAAGAAAGCCCCTGCTTAGATTCTTGTTCAGCCTTGAAGGTGAGATGCTTTTTATCTTTTTGGTTTGCAGATATTTGACGAACCAATTGAAAGAGCTTTTTACTGTCCGTAAATCCCTTTTATCATAGCCACTGGCAAAATCGTTAAAATATGATACGAAATCCTTTCTTTTCAGGTCAGGTGCAATGTTATGTTTCTCTGAATTGAGTTCAAGCTCGCGCATTGCCCTTATGCCTTCAGCAAGCTCCCTGTTGTACTTGTTCAAATCTCTCTCTATATCATTCTTCGCAGGTTTCAGATATATACCCAGATACTCCTTATGACGCCTGCCTCCGGAGTGAATATCCAGGTACAGAGATCTGGTCCCTTTTTCTGATATCTTTTCCCGTAAGATTACTCCCATTACTCTGTTGTTTCAGGTATGGATCGCTTCTGTTTCATGCAAATCTAAGAAAAAATGCCATGAATACGTTAAAGGGACGCTTTATCTGCGATTAATTAGTAGATGAGAAATGCCATTTTTCAGTAAATGTATTCTTATAGTAGTGTTTTATAGATTTTTAATCTGTTTAAACAATAGAGAGACATTCTTGATAATGTTTTATTTTACGCTACATAACTAACCAGGGTATGATGCTTTATCTTTTACTAATACTGGTATCTTTTTACGGAAATGAATTGCACTGCAGTAAACTGATTCCTAAAGCTGAAATATAATCATCTGGATCCTTGCTTTCGTGACCTAAAGGCTCTGGAGCTTTTTATAGGCTTTACTCCACTCACAGGTTCCGGTTTTACGATCCTGGCCGCCGTAATTGCAGTTCCCGGGAATACTTTCCTGAAGTGCTGTATAAGGGCCAGATTTTTCATCCCGGTAAAGCGTAAAACCAATTCGTCAGGCAAACCTGTTTCCACAAGAATGGATACTGCACAATACCTGGCCCAGCCTGAGGATATTCTCTCATGAACCGGATATTCCTTGCGGAATGCCTTGTCATCATTGATAAGCTCGCGTGCGATTTTTATCCTTCCATTAAGACCAGCTGCCTTTGCTGCGCTCTTTAGAAGCATATTGTACTTCGGTGGGCTCAGGTATATGCTGAACCCATCCGGATACCGCTCCAGAACAGGAATTATGTAATACCGGTTTATTTCGCCCAGGACGGATTTCTTTCCTCCGGGAGGATCATAAAGAAAGCCGGGTTTGCTTCCGGGGTAATTGATAAGCTTTATATTATTGATCTTGGAAAATTCGGTTGTGGACAGGCCGCCAAGCCATGTCTGAAGAATAAACATATCCCTGGCAAGTTCTTTTTGCTTATCGGCAAACCTGAATCCGTAAAACCAGTCATATTCCCTCTTTGTTAATGCATGGGCATTAATGAAAGGCTCATGCCTGTAACTTATAACCGGAGTTCTGCGTCCCGGTTCAGCCAGGTCAAATCTTAGATAATCCTGGCTGTCCAGTAATTTAAGATCCTTGAACAGGTAATTTCCAAATGCCCTTAAATGCTTGAGGTATTTAAGTATGGTAGGTATTGTATAGTACTTCCTGCCCGAACCGTCTTTCCGCTGGGAATATCCGTTTTCAATTATATCCTTAAAGTACCTTTCAAGCCATTCAGCTGAAAAGTCGGAAGCCCTGCAATTGTCACCTGTCCTGTCGGAATATTCCCTTATGGAACCAAGCGTGCCGGCATAAGCCTTTGTTCCGCGGTTCTTAATAAAATCATTCCAAAGATCGGTTATGAACTTCTCTTCCCTTACAGGCATAGCAATATGCAACGCGGAAGAATCTGATTTAATTACCTCTTGCTGAGATGTGGCCTGAAGACCTCCTTGCTGAGGATATCCATTGCCTCTTAAAAGCCCGGTATACTGCCTTTGCCTTCTTCTGATTAACTCCCTTCGCTTGTTTTCCTTGTCGCAGTAAGTAAGCCTGAGAATATTACTCCTCGTTATCTGGAATTTTTTCTCTGCCAGTGTGCTTACTGAATTCCTGACGTCATTTTCAATTTCCTTTATAATATTGTTTATTTCGTCAACCGGCCTGTGATAATCTCCGCCCGTAACAGTTCCCTTATTCCAGTGATCCCTTGAAATACTAATCACATATCTCTTCTCGTTTATATAATCATAAACAGGTATCTCTGTTTCAAAAACGTTGCCAATACGCACTCTTACAAACAGCTGGTGACCATTTTTGCTCGTGTAATGCCTGAGCCACAACCCTGTTGAACAAATCTTATCCATAATTGTACCCCAATTTGTACCCCTGCTAATTTATGTAATATCAGCCATTTTATATGTGCATTCTGCAATAATTATTTTTCAAGATCCATAAAGACCAATTTTTCAGGAAGAATACACCCATTTTGCCATTTTAAGTTCAGAATTTGATCCCTTCAGGATTATTCTTTTGATCCTCCTGATCAATTTCCCTGTTATTTTTACCGGCAAAGATTACTGCCAATAAAAGAGCATTTTAACCATTAGTTCATATATCCTGTATTATAATTTAGAAAATAGTCTCTTATATGTCATGATGCCGTTCAGAACAAAATCACGATGACATTTCTTAATTGTCTTTGAAGGCTTACAGGCCCGGATATGGAAAAAGACTACCCGGGCAATCTTTGTGTTTCACATGATAAATGCCTATAAGATTATGTCATCCTTGCAATTGTGTTATTCACTGGCCGGGATTGTAGAATTAACATGCCCGATTCAGGCATTTTCCTGGCACCAAGAAGTAACAGTAACCGGATGTGTGAATACGTTACGAGATCTTTTTGTATTTGATCCTGACGGGAGTTAAGGTGCCGACCCTGCTTTTAAGGTTTTCCTCATATTCGGAATATGAGCCTTCAAACCATACAACCTTCGAATCACCTTCAAAAGCAAGCATGTGAGTGGTTACCCTGTCGAGGAACCACCGGTCGTGAGAAATGATCACTGCGCATCCGGCATAATTTTCAAGTCCCTCTTCAAGAGCTCTCAGGGTATTAACATCAATATCGTTGGTGGGTTCGTCGAGAAGCAGGACATTTGCTCCTGATTTAAGAGTCAGGGCAAGGTGCAGCCTGTTTCGCTCACCCCCGGAAAGAACCCCGCATTTCTTTTCCTGGTCAGCTCCGGTGAAATTGAATCTGGAAACATAGGCCCTGGCATTTACAAGCCGGTTCCCAACCATAATATCGTTTTGTCCGCCTGATATAACCTCATAGACTGTTTTGGACGGATCAATTTCAGAATGAGCCTGGTCAACATATCCTAAAACAACTGTTTCCCCAATTTCAAAATCACCCGAAGTAGGCTTTTCGAAGCCCATGATCATCCTGAAGAGGGTTGTTTTTCCCGCCCCGTTGGGGCCAATAACACCTACTATTCCGTTTGGAGGCAGACTGAATTCAAGTTTTTCAAAGAGCAGTTTCCCGCCAAAAGACTTGGTCACCCCGGATGCTCTGATAACTTTATCGCCGAGTCGCGGCCCGTTGGGGATGAAAATCTCGAGCCTTTCCTCCTTGGCCTTTACATCCTGGTTGAGAAGGTTCTCATAAGCTCCAAGCCGTGCTTTTGACTTTGCGTGTCTTGCCTTTGGCGACATCCTTACCCATTCGAGTTCCCTTTCCAGCATTTTACGCCTTCTTATATTTCCCTTCTCCTCAATCTCGAGCCTTTTTGCCTTCTGTTCCAGCCATGAGGAATAATTGCCTTTCCATGGAATTCCTTCTCCCCTGTCGAGCTCCAGTATCCAGCCTGCAACATTATCGAGAAAGTACCTGTCATGCGTAATGCATATCACAGTGCCATTATATTGTTTGAGTGTTGTTTCGAGCCATTGCACCGATTCGGCATCAAGATGGTTTGTCGGTTCATCAAGCAGCAGGATATCAGGCTGGCTGAGGAGTAACCTGCACAGTGCAACCCGTCTTCTCTCTCCTCCTGACAGGATACTGACAGGAGTATCATATTCCGGGCACCTCAGGGCATCCATAGCTCGCTCCAGCCTGTGGTTTATATTCCAGCCATCCAGATAGTCTATCTTTTCCTGTAAAACAGACTGTCTGTCCATAAGCTGTTCCATCCGTCCTGCATCTTCATAGACAGCAGGATCGCCGAAACTTTCGTTTATCCTTTCATATTCGCTTATAAGGTCAGTTATCTCCCTTACTCCTTCCTCAACGACTTCCCTGACGGTCCTGGTTTCATCAAGAAGAGGATCCTGGGGAAGATGACCGGTTCTGTATCCAGGCAAAAAGGTAATCTCTCCCTGGTAATCCTTTTCAATACCTGCAATGATCTTCAGCAGGGTTGATTTCCCCGATCCGTTCAGTCCAATGATTCCTATCTTGGCCCCCAGAAAAAATGAGAGAGAGATGTCGCGGAGCACCTGCCTGTGAGGAGGGAAGGTCTTTCCAACCCGGTACATTGAAAAAATGATCTTTTTATCGTCAGCCATTTCATCATTGATTTGGCAACAATATAAAAAAAAGCATGGCTATTACAAAAGCATCATGAAGTTTGAAATATGCCTGCCAGATGAAATGAAAAACCGGATGCCTGCAGCTGATATGATTCAGTGTATTTGCAGAAAAAACTATAAATAGTATTTACCGGCAAAAGATTTCCTTTAACCGGCCTGGTGAATCCCTGGTCGAAATCCTTATGCTCTCACATACTGACTTTTACTGATTCTCCGGGTTATTGGGCTTAAAGCTGCCGGTCAGGCAACTTTTTCAGGCTTGAACAGCTTGATGGTTTCATCCTGAAGAAGGACCCATATTGAATAAACGCCCAGCAATGTTCCGATCGGAATATTCAGGCAACCCAGAGCAGCCACTACTATTACCAGCATCCTTGACCAGGGCTGGTATGAAAAAAGGCCTATCCCCCCAATAAGTCCAAGGGTTGAAATGACACCGACCAGAAGCGGTAGGCTGATACTTAGAAAACCGAGTACCATGCTCGGTATTTCCTCATTTTCAACAAATCCCTTTGCGAAGTGGAGTGCGAAAAATATAGCCAGGGCTCCAATCAGTCCGAGTATCCCGAATCCGATATGCAGCGCACCCACTACTGTTACATGCTTTTTCATTTTTGTATCTTCCATGATGCTTTATGTTTATCTGTTATGTTTTCATTCCAGCTTAATGACTGCCGGCCTGATAAATTGTTGCATCAAATTACCCAATATTTTTTAATCATCCACGTTATTTTGCCAGTGGTAAATACAAATAATCAGATTTTACGAATGAAAAGCATGCTGCTGATCACCCTGGTCTTTGTTTCATTCTGTTGTATTTTCACCTCATGTGAATCACTAGGCTTATGCAAGATCTGCAGGGAAGTTACCTACATTGATGGAACAGTAACCGGTGAGGGCCAGGAAGCACAATACTGCGATGCCAGCCTGGTTGCTATTGAAGCCACTCCCGACTATGTTGACGGGAATATGCGTATAACATGGGAGTGCAGGTAAAATTTCCCGTTAATAATTTCATTATTCTAAAATTAAGGCATTAAATTTGTTGATAATTTGTTTATAATTGTAACTGCGATTTAAGTACTGTTTAATATCTTATAGTACTTTTAAACAGGCATAACAAATTTAGCAATGTCTTTGAATTTCAGCTCTTTAGAATTATCCGGCAAAACAATTTTCATAGTTGAGGATGATGTGCCGTCGATGCGGTATTACGAAACACTGCTTCAGAGCTCCGGTGCAGACGTCAGGAAATTCAGGACCGGCAAAGATTTTGCAGATTTTATTTCCGAGAACAAAGATTCAAAAGTTGACCTTGTAATAATGGATTTCCTTATACCGTTGATAAACGGCACTGATTGTACGAGGATGTTCAGGAAGACATGGAAAAATGTGCCTGTATTAATGATAACTGCCTATACATCCGAGCAGACAAAATCAGAAGCGTTCATCGCCGGCTGCAATGAATATATCCTGAAGCCAATATACCCCGAGAACGTATTTTCCCTCCTCGAAAAATACCTCAAGCAGAAAGTAAAACAGACCGTTTACTGAAAATATCCTGTTGATAAGAATCGCTTATAAGGCTCCGGAATCACCTGCAATGTTTGGGTGGGCATAGATTTTGTTTCGTTTCTGGCTGAGCACTATTAAGGGGCCGGTTTGTTATGGTTTCATTGCACGCCAGCCTGCTGCCTGTTTATATAGTCAGCATAGTAGCCTTCAAGCTTTTTGTTGATTTCCTCCCCAAGTTCCCTTTTCCCGTTTGCAATACAGAAATCAGCCGCCCTCGACGTGTACTGGATTGCACTCTGGATTTCATATTCAGCAGAACTTATAACATAATTATTCTGCCGGAGATAGTAATCAAGCCTGTCAAAATACCACTGTGAGAGATCCTTTGTCATGTTTTCGGCAACATCCGGCTTTCCTGCAAGGAAAAACGCTTCAATCAGGTCAGTATAATATGGATCATAGGGATATTTTTCTGCCGGAAGCAGCTCAAGGCATCTTTCAAGAACCTCTGCAGCCTTATCATTTTTCCCTTCATCTGTAAGCGCCCTGGCAAGCCTTGCATGGACAAGCCTTGATCTAACTACCGAGAGGGTTCTTAAATGATGATAGTCAAGATTTACATCAGGATCATTGGCGCCGCCCCAGACAAACTTATTCATCAGATTGTCATACAGGATATCTGTATCTATTCTTCCGTAATCGACCCAGCTGTTGTTTCGCGACTTTATCGGAACAAGACGGTAGGCAAGTCCCTCAAGCTGGAAGTATTCCTCGAGGCCCATGGCATCATTATGGTATCCTGTCACGAAATATATCGGCCTTTCCCAGTTATTGTGGGCAAGTATGTCAAGAACAATGAGCTGGCTTTTAAGTATCGAATTGCCCTTAAGCCTGATGTCAATGTAGGGAACTATTTTTCCGGCATCCTCAGGCCTGACGGTTCCTGATGCAATCACCCTGGCAGAATCAACAGGTATCCTGATAATCCTTGAAGGTATGATGTCGAGGTTCTCAGTTGGAGAAATCTGAACTTTTGTAGCTTTGTTGTCGCTGGTCACATAATCGATCACTGTTGATGCACTGACCGGATCTTTGGTCCGTTCAACAATGAAAACCTGATTGTTTATCCCGTCATAATATTTTTGGACCGGCAGGGTTACCGGAAGCGGGTCAGATTCATAAACCCTGCGTTTCATTTGTTCTATATACCAGTCGGTATTCAGAAGCATCAGGTTGCAGACCCTCACATCAGTGCGCTTCCCTTCCACCTCCTGTGCATACCACAAAGGGAATGTATCATTATCCCCATTTGTGAACAGTATGGCTTTCGGAGCGCATGAATTCAGGTAATTGAATGCAACATCCCTTGACAGATAGCGTCCTGACCTGTCGTGGTCGTCCCAATTTTCAGATCCCATGAGCAGAGGTACGGCAAAAAAGCACAATATGCCTGATAGCGGGGCAGCAATTCTTTCTCCCGTAAATCCGGACAAAGCTTCGAAAATAGCCAGAACTCCCAGCCCTATCCAGACACTGAAGAAATAAAATGATCCAGTATATGCATAATCCCTTTCCCTGGGCTGATTGGGGTACTGGTTCAGGTAAAAGACAATGGCTGCTCCGGTCATAATAAAGAGTATCAGTATTATCCACCAGTTTCTTACATCCCGGTTAAGATGGTAGAACAAGCCCGTCAGGCCCAGAATGAAGGGTATGAGGTAATATTTGTTCCTTGATGTATCTTTTTTCATGCTTTCAGGCATATCAGATGAGCCAACCCTCTGTTCATCCAGGAAATTTATGCCGGTTATCCAGTTCCCGTTAACAGCTCCCCCATTCCCCTGAGTATCATTCTGCTTGCCTGAGAAATTCCACATGAAATACCTGAAATACATGTACCCGTACTGGTATGAGATCATAAACCTCAGATTCTCAATAAGCCGTGGCCGTCGGATGACCTGTTTTTCTCCAGACTGGTCAGTGACTGTTACGGGAATGCCTTTTATTTTGCCCCATTCACGATAGACCGGCCCATGGTCGCCCTGGTCGCTCCACATTCTGGGGAAAAGTGTCAGAAAACGCTGGTCATAAACACGTTCAAGATCATGGCCGGTGATAATATATTTCCCGTCCTCCAGCGCATACTTAGGTTTTCCGTCACGGTAATCGGTAACCGGAGCGTTAAACCAGGGACCATGCACCAACGGCCGCTGGCCATATTGTTCCCTGTTAAGGAAGTACAGCAGGCTGAAGGGATTTGAAGGGTTATTCTCATTAAGAGGAGGATTGACCGATGACCTGATGACAATTATTGCTATGGATGAATAACCAATAAGGATCACCATTACTGAAGTCAGTATGGTACTGAGGGCCGGCCTGCTTCTGCCCGAAATATACCAGATAAACCCTGTTACTGCAGCAAGAACGAGAAGATTCAAAAGGGCTGATGAGGATATAATCCAGATACCTGTCAGAAAGAGAGCGCCTGCAGAGAGAATTGTAATCTTTACCTTATCCGCCGACTCCAGTACAGCCCTTATTGCCAGGATAAAGAATATCGTAAGAAGAACTGCATGGAATATCATCCCGCTGTTCGGAAATAGCCCGAGGCTGTTAACAAAAAACAGGTCAAGTTTCGAGGAAAAAGTGACCAGACCTGGCATTATGCCATACAGAAGAAGTCCCAGCAGCAGGAATGAGATTACCAGTGACAGTACAAATCCTTTTCCTGTAAATTTGTATTTCCTGAAATAATATACAAGTACGATAGCAGGAAGGGCAAGCAGGTTAAGCAGATGAACCCCGATCGAGAGCCCCATGAGGAATGCTATGAAAATTATCCATCTGTCGGCATATTCTTCATCTGCAACATCTTCCCATTTCAATATCGCCCAGAATACCACCGCGGTGAAGAGAGAGGAGGTTGCATAGACTTCTCCCTCGACAGCTGAAAACCAGAATGAATCAGAGAATGTGAATGCCAGTGCACCTGTAATACCTGCACCCATTATTGCCACAATCCGGGATTTTGTTATCAGGGTTTCACTGCTGAACATTATTTTGCGAGCCAGGTGTGTTATTGTCCAGAAAAGAAAAAGAACCGTGAAAGCACTGGCAAGTGCAGACATGGCGTTTACCATTGCAGCAACATTCGATTCGCTGCTTCCCGCAAAAAGGGTAAAAAACCTTGCAATAACCATGAAAACAGGATTCCCGGGAGGATGCCCTATCTCAAGCTTATATGATGAGGCTATGAATTCACCACAATCCCAAAGGCTTGCAGTAGGCTCGATGGTCAGGATATAGGTAAATCCGGCTACGATGAAAACAATCCAACCTGTTATGTTGTTGATCAGTCTGTAATTAGTCATCTGGTGTATATGTTAGCAGGATTTGAACGATATTTGAAAACTATGGCGAAAATAGGCAATTTTTTTTACTCTGTCCGGGAAAGCTGTCTCTCCGTCTTATTTTGCTATTTTTGGAAAATGCTTACATCAAGATCCCAGTTACTACTTTTCCTGGTGGTGTCATATTTCCTTTCATCCCCGGCATATACACAGTATTATAATACCGGACAGGATCCTGCGTCGCTTAAATGGATGCAGATAAAAACACCCCGGTTCAATGTTATCTATCCTGCAACGTACGGATCAGGAGGGGCTGATTTTGCTGCATCGCTTGAGGAGGCATACTTAAGATTGTCTGATTACTACACCGTAAGGAATTACAGAATACCTGTAATAATTCACAATCATACCACAAATTCTAACGGATATGTGGCCTGGGCGCCCAGGCGTATGGAGATCTATCCTACGCCGGAACAGAATACCATACCCGTTGATCCGGCCACCCAGCTGGCAATTCATGAAATGACCCATGTTATGCAGATGGAATCACTCAATACGGGATTTACCAGGGCTATGACACTGCTATTGGGAGAACAGTTTGCAGGAGCTGTAGCAGCTCTTGTCCCGTTATGGTATCTTGAAGGTGATGCCGTGTTCGCCGAATCTGTTCTTACCGGTTCCGGAAGGGGCAGGAGCCCATCATTCAACAACAAGCTCAGGGCAATTACGGTTGAAAAGAGAAGATTGTTCGGCTACGACAAGATTCTTAACGGTTCGTACAGGGATTTTGTCCCCGATCATTATGAATCAGGTTTCCAGATGGTTGCGTGGGCAAGGCTCAACTTTGACAGTAAACTCTGGTACAATACCCTGAATTTCACTGGGAGAATGCCTTATACACTTAATCCTTTCAACATCAATCTTTCACAGAATGTATCGCTGACAAAAAGGAAATTGTTCAGCCAGGCATTCGACACCCTGAAAACATTGTGGACAGAAGATGACAACAGATCTGAAAGCGAATCCTACCAGGTAATGAATCCTTCCGGGAGCAGGATATACACAAATTACCATTCTCCGGTTTATGCCGGCATCGATACCATTATTGCAATAAAGACGTCATTATCAAGCATTCCCTCCTTTGTCTCAATAACTGCAGCCGGAATTAAGGAAAAAAAGATCCATACCCCGGGAAATATCTATCCATTTAATCTTTCTGCAGGCGCAGGCAAGATTGCTTGGGTTGAAACTGTAAACGATCCCGTATGGGAAAACAGGTCGTGGTCGGTCATCAAAATCATGGACATCAATAACAGGGAAGTTAAACAGCTTACATCCAAAACAAGGTATATGGCTGCATCCATCTCACCTGACGGAAGATATATAGCTTCAGCAGAGAACACTGCTGAGAACAAAAATTCACTGGTCATAATCAGCCCACAGGACGGAATAATTCTTGAAAGCCATCCTGCACCTGGCAATTCATATCTTCAGAAACCTCAATGGGACGCAACTGGCAAAAAAATCACTGTTATTTATTTAACAGAGAAAGGAGAAGGAATAATGGTGTATTCCATGGAAGATAAGTCATGGATTACTCTCATTGAAGCAGGCAGTAATGATCTTCAGTCCTCCTTCTTAAGAAATGACTCACTGTTTTATGTAAGTTCCGTTTCCGGTATAGACAACATATGGATTAAAACACCCGGCGGAAATGATTTTCCACTGACAAAATCGAGGTTCGGGGCAGGCGACCTTCATGTCAGGGAAAAGTCAATCCTGTTTTCCGATTATACCTCTTCGGGAAGCAATATATGCAGTGCTGTCATTCCTGGAGATCCGCTTGATGCTGATTTTCACGACAGCAATTCTGCCTATCTCATTAACGCCATTAGGAGCAAGCCGTCTGATCCTGTTCCCGCACTTTCAGAACACGAATTCATACCCCGTCCTTACAGAAAATGGCAGCATCTTTTTAAATTTCACAGCTGGATGCCTTTTTATGCAGATCTTGACCTGCTTAAGACAGATCCGGCCGCTGTAAAGCCAGGGATCACCATAATGACACAGAACAATCTCAGTACTCTGGTTTCTTCGTTAGCATATGAGTATTCCGGAAACAGGCACAAGCTGCATTCAAAGATCGAATGGTTCGGATGGCCGGTAACTGTTGACTCCCGCATTGACTACGGGACAGAACCGGTTGTTGAGAGGTTCGGCAACAACAGCATTGAAGCCGGTGATCCCGCTGAAATAAACCCGGGCATGGAGATCACAACCAGAGTGGCTCTGCCGCTTTATTTTAACAATGGGAGATTTATTAAGTCAGTGAACATATCTTCCTCCATGATAAACCAGAACAAATACCTGTATTCTCCCGATAACTTCATTTACGACACCTGGCAAACTCATTTTACCAGCAGGTTGTATTTTTCCAACTATCAGAGGAGGGCCCACCGGGATATATACCCCAAATGGGCTCAGCTGATTGACCTGAGCCATACTTTTTCGCCAGGCGACAGGGAATTTTACGGTAACATATTATCTGCAAGAAGCGCTTTCTATTTCCCCGGATTTACATCCAGCGCCGGACTCAAGCTGGCATTTGAATATGAAAAGCAGGACATTGAGAAATTCATGTGGAGCAGCAGGATATCATTTCCAAGGAGCTATGATAACGTCCTGGCACGACAGGTAGAATCCTTCTCCGCTGATTATTATATGCCGCTGTTTTACCCCGACTTCAATATTGGGAGTCTTCTCTATATGAATCGTGTAAGATCGGATCTGTTCCTTGATCTTGCCCGTACCGAGGGAAGGCTGGCTGAGCAGGAGCTGGTTGATCATGGTGAAGAGTTCAGATCGTTTGGCATTGAACTTATGTCGGACTTTTACATTCTCAGGATGCCTTTCCGGTTTTCCGCCGGAGTTCAGGCTGCATGGCGTTCTTTCGGTTATGATCCCTATTTCCGGTTTCTGTTCAATATAGATATTTTTGGGATGAGCATAAGCAGAACACGCCTTTAATGTTCATGCAAGCTCTCGTGCAGTTTTCATTATAAGCTCCCATGCCCTTTCCACATGCTGAAGTGTTACGTTGGTCTGGGCTGTTACCATCCTGAGTGCGTAATTTCCATTAACGACAGTGTGTGTAAGATAGATCTTGCCTGAATCGTTAAGAGCATGGTTAATATTCCCATTCAGATTGTTCAATTCGTTTCCCGTTACGCCTGAAGGCTTGAACCTGAAGCAAACAATGCTCATACTTGGAGGTGCAAGAAGCTCAAAATCAGGTTCCCGGGAAATCATTTCACCAAGTGCAGAGGCTATCCGGATATGATATCGTATTTTCTCACGCAAGCCTTCCACACCGTACATCCTTATAACACTCCAAAGCTTAAGCGCCCTGAATCTTCTTCCAAGCGGAACTCCCCAGTCGCGGTAATCATTTACGCTGCCCCTGGTTCTTGTCATGAGATAATCAGGCAGAATGCCGAAGGTTTTGATAAGCAGTTCCGGATCTCTCACAAAATACGCAGAGCAGTCAAAATTGACGAACATCCATTTGTGAGGATTAAAAACAAAACTGTCAATATATTCCCTTCCATCAAGAAAATGCTGAAATTCGGGCAGAATTAAGGGCGTACCGCCCATAGCGGCATCGACATGAAGCCATACATCATTTTCGGCGCAAACCTCCCCTATGGCCCTTAAATTGTCTGTGGCGCCAATACCTGTTGTGCCAATCGTAGCAATGACACAGCATGGCAGGAATCCTCTTTTTCTATCTTCAATTATGGAGGCCTTCAGTTTTGCAGGATCCATGGAGAAATTATCCTGAACAGGGATCTTTACAAGGTTCTTTCGTCCGATGCCGGCAATTCTTACTGCTTTTTCAACAGACGAATGGGTATGCTCCGTGCAATAAACCTTTAGGGTTGCATTTCCAAATGTTCCGTTGTCGTTTGCGTTGAAATCAGTGGCTTTTTCCCTCGCTGTAATTATAGCTGCAAGGGTTGAGGTTGATGCGCTGTCCTGGATAACACCCTCGAAGTTACGGGGAAGCCCAATCAGGTCCCTGAGCCAGATCATCATTTTTTCTTCCAGTTCGGTTGCAGCAGGAGATGTTTCCCATATCATGCACTGTGCACCAAGGGTGGCGGTTATCATTTCGGCAAGCACTGAAGGGGGACTTGAATTGGCCGGGAAATATGCAAAGAAATTGGGATTCTGCCAGTGAGTGATTCCCGGCATAATAATTTCTTCAAAATCATGCATGAATTCACCGAATGATTCGGGCTTTTCAGGAGGTTGATCGGGGATCCTGGCAAAGATCTCTCCTGGCCTGACCCGGGATTTTACAGGGTACTTCCCCGCATCACGCATATAGGCAGCCATCCACTCAACAAGTTCATGCCCATGCTTAAGGAACTCATCTGCCGTCATAAAAAACTTATTTCACCGATTCGGTAAGAAGTATTATCCTGTTCGCTTTAACCTCAATTATTCCTCCATCAATTTCAAACAGGGTTTCCAGTTCAGACTGATCGATAATAATTACAGGACCTTTTTCAAGCGTCGATATAATAGGAGCATGATCCTTCAAAACCTGGAATGATCCTTTTTTACCGGGGACTCTGACAGATTTTATATCACCTTCATATACTTTCTTATCGGGAGTAATAATCTCTAATTTCATCACAAGCTGTTATTCGGCTGACAACAGGCGCTCAGCCGGGTTATTTTGACTGGGCAAGAATTTTCTCGCCTTTTTCAATGGCGTCTTCTATCGTTCCCACAAGCATAAATGCTGATTCCGGATACTGGTCTACCTTTCCGTCAAGAATCATATTGAAACCCTTGATGGTATCTTCGATTGATACAAGGGCACCCTTGATTCCCGTGAACTGTTCCGCCACGTGAAATGGCTGGGACAGGAATCTCTGCACTCTTCTGGCGCGGTGAACCACCAGTTTGTCTTCTTCCGATAATTCATCCATCCCGAGTATTGCAATGATATCCTGCAGCTCGTTATATCTCTGGAGAAGCTCCTTCACCTTTTGTGCACAGTTGTAATGGGCCTCCCCGACAATATCGGGAACAAGTATCCTTGATGTTGAATCAAGCGGGTCGACTGCCGGGTAAATACCCAGCTCGGAGATTTTACGGCTCAGCACTGTAGTGGCGTCGAGATGGGCAAATGTTGTAGCCGGCGCAGGGTCGGTGAGGTCATCGGCCGGAACATACACAGCCTGAACGGAGGTTATTGAACCATGCCGCGTTGAAGTGATCCTTTCCTGCATTATTCCCATTTCAGTTGCAAGTGTTGGCTGGTATCCTACTGCAGAGGGCATCCTGCCAAGGAGGGCCGATACTTCTGATCCGGCCTGGGTGAAACGGAAAACATTGTCCATGAAGAACAGAATATCCCTGCCACCGCTTTTCCCGTCACCGTCACGAAAATGCTCGGCAACTGAAAGGCCCGATAAAGCCACCCTGGTCCTGGCTCCGGGAGGTTCATTCATCTGCCCGAAAACAAGCGCCAATTTTGATTCCTTAAGAACTTCCCTGTCGACTTTTGCCAGATCCCAACCTCCGGCTTCCATATCTTCAAGGAATTCATTGCCATAAGTAATTACGCCGGCTTCTATCATTTCACGTAGAAGATCATTTCCTTCCCTTGTCCTTTCCCCTACTCCAGCGAACACTGACAGTCCCGAATAGGCTTTTGCAATGTTGTTTATCAGCTCAAGGATCACAACTGTTTTTCCTACGCCGGCACCTCCGAAAAGGCCTATTTTCCCTCCTTTCGAATAGGGTTCAATAAGATCTATTACCTTGATTCCGGTATAAAGAACTTCCTTTTCAGTTGAAAGATCTTCATAGCTTGGCGGTTTGCGGTGAATCGGATATCCTCCCTTTTTGTCAAGCTTCCCAATACCGTCAATTGCCTCTCCAGTCACGTTCATCAGCCGTCCCTTGATTTGCTCCCCAATAGGCATGATTATAGGTGATCCGGTGGCCACGACCTCCATTCCCCGGCGCAAACCATCAGTGGAGTCCATGGCAACGGCTCTTACAGTGTTTTCGCCAATATGCTGCTGACATTCAACAACCAGTATCGTTCCGTCGTCCCTTTTAATTTCAAGAGCATCATAAATCTCAGGCATTTCCGAATCCTGCCTTTCAAACGATACATCAACTACCGGTCCTATAATCTGGCTGATCTTTCCTGTAATTTGTGCCATAGTTTAATTTTATTTTTATAAGATTTTAATACTATCTGACTTTGAATATCACCTGTTCCCTTTTTCTGATAGCCTGTCAATGATCGCGTCCCAGCAAGGCATTAACCATTTCCGCCATCCCGGCTTTTCTTTCGCGCGCAACCTCTATAAGGTCAAGGAAGCTGAGGGCGGATCTGACATATTCTCCGGCGATATTCTCCGTTATTGTTTTAATACCAAGTTCATCATATATTGATTTAACGGCCTTTATCTTTAACGATGTATCAGTTTCCCCTGCCGTATACAATTCCTGGAGCATTTTTTTCTGCGCATTGCCCGCCAGTTCCATTGCTTTTACAAACAGGAAAGTTTTTTTGTTCGCAGTTATATCCCCTCCCGTCGTTTTTCCGAAAACATGTGTTTCCCCATATAGATCAAGAAGATCGTCCTGTATTTGAAATGCTATGCCAAGGTTTTTTCCAAATTCCTCAGCATGGCTGCAATTTTTATCATTTGCTCCACCAAAGCAGGCTCCAATCTTAGCAGAAGCTGCCGTGAGCGCAGCTGTTTTAAGCCCTATCATTAATATATATTCATCGTGGTTGACAACATGGGATTTCTCGAAATCCATATCAAGTTGCTGGCCGGCGCATACATCAATAGCAGCCTTGTTGAATATTCTGAGCACTTTCTGCAAAATCCCGGAAGGCGACTGAAGAAAGCATTCAATGGCAATAAATGCCATTACATCACCCGAAAGAATTGCCTGGTTTACATTCCACTTGCTATGCACCGTTGGAAGGTTTCGCCTGAGGTGTGCCTGGTCCATTATGTCATCATGAACCAGTGTAAAATTATGGAAAACCTCCAGCCCTGCAGCAGGAATGACAGCATCATCTATCTTGTCAGAAAACAGGTTGCAAGCCATAAGTGCAAGAACAGGCCGAAGTCTTTTGCCACCCATTGAAAGAATGTATTTTACCGGATCCGCCAGCCGTTCTGATCCGGTATCGTATGAGAGGCTTAAAATGGCCTTCTCAACAATCTTTTTAAGGGCATCCTGATTATACATCGGTTCTTTTAACAATCACGATCATCAATAACCTATCCCTTCAATGCTTCAGCACCGCTGACAACTTCGAGAATCTGGTTGGTAATAGCAGCCTGTCTGGCCTTGTTGTACTGCAATGTCAGTTCACGTATCATTGTTGTGGCATTATCGGTTGCCATATGCATAGCGGTCATTCTGGCTCCGTGTTCTGCAACAAATGAATCCAGAACAGCCTTATAAAATTGTATCCTGAGTGATTTTGGGATAAGCTCCTGTACGATCTTCTCTTTTCCGGGTTCGTAAATATAGTCCGCCGGAATACGGTTGTCCCGCGCTGAAGACACTGCACCTTTAATGGGGAGGAATGTTTCGCAGGTTAGCGTCTGAACAGCAGCATTCTTAAAATGGTTATATATGATCTCTATCTGATCGTATTCTCCAGTCAGAAAGCTTTCCATCACTTTCCCTGCAATATTTGAAACGTTGTTAAATGTCAGATCATTCAGCAGATCATTATATTCGCCAGCAATCTTCAATTTTGATTTTCGCAGGAAATCGAAACCTTTTTTCCCAATAGCCAGAAAATGAAGGTTTCCTCTTTCAATAAGGCTGGAGTATTTTTCACTTGCCAGTCTGCGGGCTTCTTTTATGACATTTGAGTTGAACGCTCCGCAAAGACCTTTGTTTGAAGTAACCAATACAATAAGAACTTTTTCTGTAACAGGTCTTTTTCCATAGATGCTGGTAAGTTCTGAATCAGCAAGGCTTTGTGTAACATTGGATAGAATTTCCTGCAGCTTTCCTGCATATGGCCTGAGCCTTACTATTTTGTCCTGTGCTTTTCTCAGTTTTGCAGCTGATACCATCTTCATGGCCGAGGTAATCTGCCTTGTCGACTTCACAGATGTTATTCTGACTCTTATAGCTTTTAGATTTGCCATCGAGGGTTAATTTTTTCCTTCCTGGAATCTCAGGATTTGTATTTCAACACTATTTCGGCTGCCACTTTTTCCAGTATATCCGTTATATCACTGTTGATCGTTCCGCCGGCAAGCGTATCAAGAACATCACGATGTTTAATTTCAAGGTATTCGATAAATTCACGTTCAAAGTCGCGCACCTTGCCAACAGGCACATCCTTCAGCAAACCTGAGGTTCCGCAGTAGATTATGGCAATTTGTTTTTCGACCGGTATGGGATTATACTGGCCCTGCTTGAGTATCTCAACGTTTTTCGCCCCCTTGTTGAGTATTGCCAGGGTTGAGGCATCGAGATCGGATCCGAATTTTGAGAAAGCTTCAAGTTCACGGTATTGCGCCTGGTCAACCTTAAGTGTTCCTGCTATCTTCTTCATGGCTTTTACCTGGGCATTTCCTCCCACTCTTGACACTGATATACCGACATTGATTGCAGGCCGGACACCGGCGTTGAAGAGGTTTGATTCAAGGAATATCTGCCCGTCGGTAATTGAGATCACATTAGTTGGGATATAGGCAGAAACGTCACCAGCCTGTGTTTCTATAATAGGAAGGGCAGTGAGTGATCCGCCTCCCTTGACCATGTGCCGAATTGATTCGGGTAGGTCATTCATTTTCCTGGCCACCTCGTCAGATTCGATTATCTTGGCAGCTCGTTCAAGCAGCCTGGAGTGGAGGTAAAATACATCTCCCGGATAAGCTTCACGGCCCGGCGGACGCCTCAGTAATAGTGAAACCTCTCTGTAGGAAACAGCCTGTTTTGACAGATCATCATAAATAATGAGGGCATCGCGGCCAGTATCGCGGAAGAATTCACCTATTGCAGCGCCGGCAAATGGTGCGTAAAACTGTGAAGCTGCTGGATCTGATGCTGTAGCAAGCACTATGACGGTGTACTCGAGTGCACCATACTCCTCCAGAGTCTTGGCAATATTTGCGACTGTTGAGCCCTTTTGTCCTATGGCTACATAAATACAGTATACAGGTTTCCCCTTTTCAAAATTACTTTTCTGGTTGATAATAGTGTCTATGGCAATTGCTGTTTTTCCTGTCTGTCTGTCGCCGATAATAAGTTCCCTCTGACCTCTTCCGATAGGGATCATAGCATCGATGGCTTTAATGCCTGTCTGAAGCGGTTGTTTTACAGGTTGCCTGAAAATGACGCCGGGAGCTTTCCTTTCAAAAGGCATGATGTAAAGTTTCCCTTCAATTGGTCCCTTTCCATCAAGAGGCTGCCCGGTGGGAGTAATTACCCGGCCCAGCAATCCTTCACCAACCCCAATGGAAGCAATCCTGCCGGTTCGCTTTACGATGTCACCCTCTTTAATTGCTTCGGTCGGCCCGAGCAAAACCGCGCCAATGTTGTCTTCCTCGAGGTTCAGCACGATAGCTTCAATACCATTCTCAAATTCAATCAGTTCATTTGATTGAGCATTAGAAAGTCCATAAATACGGGCTATCCCGTCACCGACCTCCAAAACGGTCCCGACTTCTTCAAGTTCTACACCCGTCTGAATTCCTTCAAGTTGCTGTCTAAGAATTTTTGAAACTTCTGCTGGTTTAATATTTGCCATATTTGTATCCTTTAATTTTCCTGCCTGTTATTTCTGGTCAGGATATATTCTTACCTGTTAATTCCTTTTTTATCTTTCTAAGTTTGCTTGTGACGCTGGCATCAATGTACTGGTCATCAATCCTGAGAATAAAACCACCTAATATATCACTGCTTATTTTCTCCTCCATTTTGATTTTTGTCCCCATGGTTGAAGAAATCACAGCTGAAATCTTATCCCTGAGAGCCGGACTTACTTTTACTGCTGTAGTAAGGGCGCATTCAGTGATCCCTTTATGCTTTAAGGTATTGGTGTTAAATACTCTTGCTATAGCGGGGAGATAAAGTTCTCTCCCATTCCTGATAACCAGATCGATAAGTGACATGGTGATCTCTTCCACATCTTTTGCGAAGATGTCATGGAAGGTTTTTGACTTTATCTCCGGTCCGACAATGGGGCTGTGCAAGAACTCCCTGAATTCAGGCATCCTGCACACTTCAGCAAGGTATTGCATATCATTGCTGACCTTGTCGAGGATTTTTTTATCGAGTGCTGACTGGAACAGGGCTCTTGAATACCTGACTGATATTTTGCTTTCGTTCATTAAGTGCCTGCTTTCTAATTTTTATTCAAATCAACATCATTGAGGTAGCTGTCAATGAGCTTTTCCTGTTCGTTTGTTTGCTTAAGCCTCTCTCCTATAAGTTTTGATGCTATATCAACCGACAGTGCTGCAACCTGTTCCCGTATTTCCGCAAGTGCTGTTGCCTTTTCCCTTTCTATACCTGCCCTGGCTTTTTCCACCAGTTTATCAGCTTCCTCAGACGCCTTGCCTTTGGCTTCGGTAATAAGCTTATCCCTTATTTCCCTTGCTTCCCTGAGAATTATTTCCCGTTCTTCGCGGGCTTTTTTCAGAATAGCTTCATTGTCGCTCTGGAGCTTTATCATCTCTTTGCGGGCTTTTTCAGCTGATGCCAGTGATCCTTTTATCATTTCGTCCCTTTGCTTTACGGCACTCAGAATTGGCTTCCATGCAAATTTCTTTAAAAGCACAAAAAACAGTGAAAAGATAAGCACTGTCCAGAAGATTGTCCCGATGGCCGGAGTAGTAAGACTGCTGCTAGCTGTTATCATAATTTACCTTTTAAGATTTCCGGATAAGACCCTTCAACCAACCGTTGAAGGGTCCTGATTTTTTTTAAGCAATAAGAGCAACAACAACGGCAAAAAGTGCAACTCCCTCAATAAGGGCAGCTGCGATAATCATAGCCGTCTGGATTTTGTTTGCAGCTTCTGGCTGCCTGGCTATGGCTTCCATAGCTGATCCGCCTATTCTTCCGATGCCAAGCCCTGCTCCGATAACTGCAAAGCCCGCTCCAATTGCTGCCAATGTACCTGTCATAACATTTGTTATTAATTAAACAATAAAAACTAATGATGTTCATCCTTTGCCGCCAGGCTTATAAATAATGCTGACAGCAGAGTAAAAACATATGCCTGAAGGAAAGCCACAAGAAGTTCGAGGCAATCCATGAATATTACAAACAGAATCGAGACCGGAGCCACTGCAAGAGATTTGAAAATGAAAATAAGGCATACCAGGCTCAGAACGATTATATGCCCTGCAGTGATGTTGGCAAACAATCGGACCATGAGGGCAAAAGGCTTGGAGATCATTCCAATGATCTCAACTGGTACCATTATCGGCAAAAGCCAGAAAGGGACTCCGGGGGTTGCATATATATGTCTCCAGTAGCTTTTTGTGCCGTTGATCTGTGTTATAAAGAAAGTAAAGATGGCAAGCGTAAGGGTAACTGCTATGTTGCCGGTGACATTTGCCCCGAAAGGAGGCGGAAATGGTATCAGCCCCATTATGTTATTAATCAGAATGAAAAAGAAAACCGACAACAGGTAGGGCATGAATTTCTCAAACTTTTTTTCCCCGATATTTGGTATTGCTATATCATCGCGTACAAACAGAATGACCGGTTCAAGAAAGCTCTGGATCCCCTTGGGGTGGCTGATGCCTGTTTTTTTATATGATCGTGAAAGCGAAAGAAACAGCCACAAGCCTATCAGTGCGGCAAAGAGCATCCCGACCACTGCTTTGGTCATTGAGAAATCGAGGGGCAGTTTGTCTTCAATTATGTTCCCTCCTGCATCTGTTTTCACGATCCTTCCCTCTTGCTTGCCTTCGTCTGCAATCCTGAAGCCTTTATATTCATGACCGTGAGCCAGTCTGCGCGAGGAAAAAATGCTCAGGCCCGATTCCCTGGTATACAGGATGACCGGAAGATATATTGACACATGATCGCCGTTCTTTTTAGTCAGGATATGCCATTCGTAGGAATCTGCAATATGTTCAAGAATGAATGAACTGGCATTGAATTCTTCGCTGTTATTTGACCCTGAATGTTCCTCTTCTCCTGCAACAGGAATACTGACCAGCAATAAAAGTAAAAACAAAAATCCTGTAATATTTCTTGTTTTCAAATCAAATATGTTTTTCTAAAGATTTGGTTTTTAATGAGTTCAACATAGCGAATGTTGAAAACAAAGTGAAGGCTAAATATAGTATAAAAAACAATAACAAAGAGGCGGGAGTAGTTTTTTTGCCAACAAAAAACCATAACAGGGCTAATACCAACTCCATTAACATCTTCAGGCCAAATGCAATTAACAGATGTAATGTGCGGGCTGAAGGTTCCTTTTTTTGCCCTCTGAAAAAGATGAACATACATATGGCGCTTATAAAGGAAAAGGATAACAGCAGCCAGGCCAGATCACTGAACATTAATCCGTGGATGAACAGTCTGATAAGGATATATCCGGTTATTGCAAGAAGGATATTGATTAGTAAAAGGAGGAAAAGATATCTGCTGTAAGTCTTCAAATATCAGTGTCGTTTAATAAAATCCTTAAGAGATGTGTAGAGAGCTGCAAAAATACCCAGCAAGGAGAGTACAATGGTAAATACAGGCGTTTTCAGTTCAAGTATCTTATCCAGCCTGGTGCCTCCCCATGTTGCAAGAAGAATAATGATCGCCATCTGGAAAGCCATGCCGGAGTATCTGGCAAAGTCATTCAGTCCTTTACTTCCCTGGCTTTTCTCCTCCTTTTTCTGGTTCTTTTGATTTTGGGTAGGAGGTTTCTTCGCTGTTTTCACTATCGCTCATTTTACAGTTGCCGGTAAATTTTGCTCCCGGTTCGATTGAAAGCTTGAAAGTTACTATGTCACCGGTTATCTTTGAATTTGTCTTAAGAGTAAGCAGTTGTCCAACTGATATTTTACCTTCCACCATTCCCGACACTTCAGAGTTTTTGCAGTAAACCTCTCCGTTTATCTTCCCGGTGGGACCTATGACGACTTTTCCTTTTGTCACCAGATTACCCGTAAGCAAACCGTCGACCCGGATATCGCCATTGGACTTTACATCACCGGTGATTTCAGTGCCGTTGCTTATAAGGTTAATGTTCGTATTTTCCGTTTCATTGAATTTTCCCATGGTTTTCCTGTTTGACAGATTCTGACCTAATAACTCACAAATATAAAAACTATTGCAAAGAAAAATAAAATGTTTGATCCTTATTGAAGATTCCTGCTACAGGCATTGCGGAATCTTATGCACCCGGATGGTCTTTGACGTCGTTACCGGAATTTCTGCCGGCTGTTAACGAAGCAAATCAGTGATTATGTTACCAAAGTCTTGCTCCAGGTATGGCATCCCGGGTTATATGGGATCATATGCCCATTTAAGATATACGGATCCCCAGGTAAATCCCCCTCCGAAAGCAGCCAGGATAATCTTGTCGCCTTTCCTAAGCCTGTCCTCATATTCCCATATGCAGAGTGGAATGGTTGCTGTGGTTGTATTGCCGTAATTCTCAATATTTATCATAATCTTCTCAGGCGAAAGTCCCATTCTTCTTCCCGTTGCCTCAATAATCCTAAGATTGGCCTGGTGCGGAACAAGCCATGCAATATCTTTTGCTTTCAGGCTGTTCCTTTCCATAATCTCAACAGCAACATCCGCCATGTTGACCACAGCAAATTTGAAAACGCTCTGACCTTCCTGATAGACAAAATGTTCCCGGGCATCTACTGTCTCATGTGAAGCAGGCTTAACAGAACCTCCTGCCTTTAAATGAAGATACTTTCTTCCTGAACCGTCGGTATAAAAAATATGGTCCATTATGCCATTGCCCTCTGTATCAGGTTCGAGAAGGACAGCTCCTGCAGCATCCCCGAAAAGAGGACAGGTAGTCCGGTCGGTATAGTCGGTAATCGATGACATTTTATCAGTACCGACAACAATGACTTTTTTGTACCTTCCTGTCTCGACATATGCCGCACCTGTCTGTAAGGCAAACAGGAAGCCTGAGCAGGCAGCATTCAGATCAAAACTGAAAGCATTCTTTATCCCGGCTTTGTCGGATATAATGTTACCTGTTGCAGGGAATGCCATATCGGGTGTAACAGTCGTGCAAATCAGCAGGTCAATCTCATCGGGGGAGGTTTTTGTTTTTTCAAGCAGTCCCTTTACTGCCATTTCCCCCATATCAGAACTGCCCAGTCCCTCACCCCGGAGGATCCTTCTTTCCCTTATTCCGACTCTCTGCATTATCCACTCGTCGGATGTTTCAACCATTCTAGACAGTTCATGATTGGTGAGCCGATATTCCGGAACCCAGGCATTTATGCCGGTAATGGCTGCCCGTATTTTTCTCATAATTATATCGATTATATCGATTCAATGATTTTTCTGGCCAGATTGGCCGATACCACATCCCTGGTCTGGAGGATCATGTTCATTATGGCTTTTCTTCCGGAGATGCCATGACCAATTACTACGTTTGCATTTATCCCGATTATAGGAGTGCCGCCAATATTTTCAAAATTAAGACGGTCGAAAAAAGGATCTTCGAAACCTCGTGAATTAATTATAGACTGAAAGGCTTCTGCCTGCTTGAGAACGATGTTTCCCACAAATCCGTCACAGACAATCACGTCGGTCATCTCTTCACGGAAGAGTGAATTTCCCTCAATATTACCCCTGAAGTTTAAACCCGGATGATCCTTCATGAGTTCAAAAGCAGCCTTGACTGAAGGAGTCCCCTTTGACTCTTCAATTCCAATATTAAGCAATCCGACAACAGGATTTTCAATGCCAAGCACGAATCTGGCATATATGCTTCCGAGCATTCCGTACTGCAGAAGGACATCGGGTTTGCTGTCGGGATTCAATCCCACATCAAGTATTATTGAATCGCGGCCATCGACACATGGTATTAGAGTAGCCAAAGCCGGCCTGAATACTCCCGGAACAACATTGACTGTATAACTGGCACCCACAAGCATTGCCCCTGTATTTCCCGCGCTGCAGAACCCGTCAAGCAGGCCCTGATGGAGCATTTTGTAACCGACAGCTATGCTTGAATTCTTTTTTTGTGAAAAGGCTTTCGCCGGGTGATCGGCCATGCCGATTACTTCGATTGCAGGCACTATTTCAAACAGCGAACTGTTGACCCTCATATCTTCAAGTTTCTGCCTGATGAAGGCCTCATCACCAATCATGACAAGTTTTTCGTTCCCCGACAGTTGTGCAAGAGAATCAACAGCTCCCTCAACACAAACGTCAGGGGCATAATCACCACCCATGATATCTATTCCGATTCTCATGCTGATGCCTTAAAACCTGGTCAGGCTGTTACTTTCTTTTCGATGGCAGGCTTGCCTCTGTAATATCCGCACTCAGGGCAAACCCTGTGGTACAGGACTGACGATCCGCAATTCGAGCAGGTTCCGACTGTTGGTGCTGATGCTTTATAATGAGTCCTGCGCTTGTCTCTCCTCGTTTTGGAGTGTTTTCTTTTCGGATGTGCCATTTTATAATTTATTAATTGTTATCCATAAGCTTCTTCAGTTCATCCCACCTGGAATCATATTTGTCGTTTTCACCTTCAACAAGATATTCCCCAAGCTTCTGCAGCATCACCGGATTACAGGTACTCCTGCCATCATCATCGTCAGGATGCAGCCTTTGAATCGGGAGGGCAAGAAGAATAAACTCATAAAGATACTGCTTTATATCGAGTTCATGCTCTGATGATGGAACTGTAATGACCTCCGGATCACTGTCGTCAAAGACTTTCCCGACCCTGACAAGCAGCCTGTTCTCGCATTCCACAGGATGATCAAACATTTCAAGGCAGCGGTCGCAGCAAACCTTTACCTTGCCCGAAATCCTGATTGTAAGATCAATATTTGAAGAACATTTCTCAAGATCAATTACAGCCACCAGTTCTCCTTCCCTGATTTCCGACTCCTCAAACAAATCAAAAAACTCCCTGGTGATCTCAAGATCATAACTATGATGTCCTTCCTCAAATCCGTTCAAAGTTATTAAATATGACCGGGACATCTTGCAAATTTTGGTCTGCAAAAATATAAATCCTTATTCAATTTAAAAAATTATGAACAAAAAAGTAACATTAATTACTTTAACCGGTTGTCTGCCGGTATTATACAGCAGTTTGCCGATTTCCTGTTTTAATCTTATATGTGCCGGAATAATTTTGAACCAGAAATCAAACTCAGGAAAAATGGCAGGGAAAATCAATCATCCTTACAAAAGCCGGGAACACCATCCAAGGGTTAGCTTCGGCTTGTTCCTCATCGTGTTTGGAGGAGCTCTTCTTGTGGCAACGAATGATTTGCTGAATCTGGGAAGTATAAATGATTACATTAACTGGAAAACAGCCATGATATTCGTAGGGGTTCTTTTAATACTTAATCTGCAGTTCGTAGGAGGACTCCTTCTTATAGCCGGAGGAACATGGTTCCTTCTTGATGATATTTTTACAGAACTACCTGAACTTGTAAAAACTGTTTACTGGCCATCCATTATCATCCTCGCCGGGCTGGCCTTTATTCTATCATCTTTCTTTAAAAGAGGATCACAACAGTAACTGATTTATTAATCATATAACTTTATAGCGATGGAAACTAACGGAGAATTAAAAGGCAGAGAGCATCACAGAATGAGCAATGCCAACAGCAGGGTCATTATTGGCGTTATCCTGGTACTGGCCGGCTTGTTCCTGGTACTCAGGAACACGGGATTATTTCCTGATTATCTTGAAAATCTTATCTTCTCCTGGCCTATGCTGCTTGTGACAATAGGCCTGGTAATGACCGTAGGTTCAACGGAGCGTACTGCGGGGATAATAGTCATGGCCGTTGGTGGATTTTTTCTCATCCCGAGAATATTCAATGAAACATTTCATATTTACAACTTATTCTGGCCGTCAATCTTCATAATCGCCGGGATACTCTTTATAGTGAGCAAAAGGCATGGCTGGAATATTGAGTCAAAAGGGACAGTCGGCGATGATGTAATAGACTATGTCAATATATTCAGCGGAGGGGAAAGGCAGATCGTCTCACAGAATTTCAAGGGGGGCAAGATATCAGCAATCTTTGGAGGAATTGAACTGGATCTGACTAAAGCGAGTCTTGCACCAGGATACTCTGAGCTTGAAATAGCCTGTGTTTTCGGAGGGGCAACCATAATTGTACCCGACGACTGGCATGTATCTATACAGGTTACGCCCATTCTCGGAGGATTCAGCGATTCCCGCAAGCTCAGCCCGGGCAGAATGGTTGATCCGGCTAAGCATCTTATAATAAAAGGAGCCGTCGTTTTCGGAGGCGGTGAAGTTAAAAGTTATTAGAAGAATTGCAGATGAGGCATCCCGTATTAATAAGCAGGGAAAGACTTGTCTTCTGGTGGCTGGCCTGGTTTTTAGTCGTTCTGGGCCAGCTTCTGCTATATTATTTCGCCTATGGCAGATTATCTTTTGTTTTTATTGTTGACGGGGGGTTGTCACTTCTTATTTTCTCGGGAATTGGATTGTCTTTATGGTATCCTTTCAGCTTTTTCAACAGCGGAAAATCAGGGCCTGTTGCCATAATTACAAACCTTACCCTGACGGGAGCATTGTCGATACTGATCTGGATACTCATAGTCAGATACACCCTTCAGCTTACCCTGCCGGGATTTACTGACCTGGATAATTACTGGGAATCCACCTTTCTCTATAGGATCGGAACCGGAGTTTTCATTTACTTCCTTACGGTTCTCAGTTATTACCTGTTTCTTAGCCTCACCCGGCTTTCGGAAAAGAAAGCCAGGGAAGCACGCCTTGAGAGTCTTGTAAGGGAAACCGAGCTTAAGATGCTGAGATCGCAGATAAATCCTCATTTCCTCTTTAACAGCCTTAATTCAATAAGTTCACTCACTATTACCGATCCTGAAAAGGCAAGGGATATGGTAATTAAATTATCCGAATTCATGAGATATGCCCTTTCCAAAAAGGACGAACAACCTGTTACCCTCAGAAGTGAACTTGAAAACCTCCGGCTCTACCTCGACATAGAAAAAGTCAGGTTCGGCGACAGGTTGTCAACTGCGGATAACATTGACGAGAACTGCCTTGATATTAAAATGCCCGTAATGATCCTTCAGCCTTTATATGAAAACGCCATCAAACATGGTGTTTATGAAACCACCGAATGTGTCGCCGTCAATACCTCGGTCGCCTGCAGGAACGGATATCTCGAGATCGTGATAAGCAATAATTATGACCTTGCCCCTTCGCCGGTAAAAGGAACAGGAACAGGTCTCACAAATGTCGCCAGGCGTCTTGACCTCTTTTACGGGAACAGGGCATCAATAAGATCATCAAAGGAAAATGGCATCTTTTCTGTTTCAATTTTCCTTCCGGCCGAGGCTTAATTCCGGAGAATTAGAATAAATTTGTTCAGGCAATAACATTTCCCCTCACCGATTGCCCTGATCAGTATGAGTTTACATTGATTATCATATATGTCCGGCGGCAAAACTGACTTCTAATGGAAAAAAAAATCAGAATCGCAATAATCGAGGATGAAGCTCCTGCGCGAGAATTGATCAGGCATTACCTTGAGGAGCTTGATTATGTTGAAATCATAGCGGAATGTGCCGACGGCTTTTCAGGTCTTAAAATCATTTCATCATTAAAACCCGATCTTATCATTCTTGATATCCAGATGCCTAGGCTTACCGGGATTGAAATGCTTGAGGTTACCACTGAAAAGCCTGAGGTGATTTTTACGACAGCCTATGACCAGTTTGCCATTAAAGCATTTGAGCTTAATGCAGCGGACTACCTGTTGAAACCCTTCCCGAAAAGACGGCTTCTGGAAGCGGTCAGGAAAGCTGCTGATAAGATCCGGTCAGGAGCAGGCAATAACGAGGAAGCCGGTAAAATACTGGCAAAAATGCCTGTACAGGCTTCTTCAGTCAACAGGATAGTGGTGAGAAAGGGCAATGCGATCAACCTTATCCCGGTGGATCAGATAAGATACCTGGAAGCACAGGACGATTATGTAATGATCTATTATACTGGCGGGAAAGCCCTGAAGCAGCAAACAATGAAATTTTATGATGAAAATCTCCCAAAAAAGGACTTTGTAAGAGTGCACAGGTCATATATTGTGAAAACAGAGGAGATAAAGCGCATTGAACCTTACGGAAAGGATAACCATATACTTATTCTCCATTCAGGCGACAAGCTTCCGGTAAGCCGGGCCGGTTTCAGGCACCTTAAGGAAGAGCTTAATTTCTGAAAGCAGACTTTACCTCTTCAGCCTGTTGCAGCTGGGGCATCTGAAAAAAAAGCTGTAAAAAGGCCTGTAGCGCTTTATAAGTATCCGTGGAACGGGATCATACCCATGAGTCCCCCCAGGCCTGCATCTCAGGATCCTGTTAGTGGCCAGCATCAATCCCGTTACCGGGCCATGAATCCTGAGTGAATCAAGCGCATACCCGGAACATGACGGGACATGCCTGCAAGACGGCCTTAACAACGGCGAGATTGCATATCTGTAAAAATATACAGGCAATGAAAGAATCAACGACAATGTCTTTTTAAGAGAGCTGAGCATGAAGCAAAGATAACAATTGCCAATGCTTCTTTGTTTATTTGTAAATGAAATGACTAATTTTGCGTGCCTGCCAAAATGACCTGTATCTTCATAAAAGGAGTTCTGGCAGAGAATTTGTAAACTGTTAAAGAAAAACCAATAAAAAGAAAGGAAGTTCAATATGAATATATGGGTAATCTTCATTGTTTTCATGCTTCTCAGCTGGCTGGTAAGCATGACTTTAAAAACCAAGTTCAAAAACTATTCAAAGATACCTGTTGACAATGGTATGTCAGGTCGCGATATAGCTGAAAGAATGTTGCGTGATAACGGCATTTATGATGTTAAAATCCAAAGTGTTGAGGGAAAATTAGCTGATCACTACAATCCCGGCAATAAAACAATAAATCTGAGCAGGGAGGTTTATGAAGGCAGAAGTATTGCTGCTGCAGCAGTTGCTGCCCATGAAACAGGTCATGCTGTTCAGCATGCCACTGCCTATGCATGGCTTGGATTCAGGTCAAAGCTTGTTCCTCCTGTCAGTTTTGCTTCAAAATGGGTACAATGGATACTGCTGGCAGGAATATTACTCATTAACACCTTTCCGGCTCTTCTGCTTTTTGGGATCGTTCTCTTTGCTCTTACCACCCTTTTCAGCTTCGTCACCCTTCCTGTTGAGTTCAATGCAAGCCAGAGGGCTCTTGCATGGCTCTCAAATGCAGGAATAACTTCATCAATGAGCCATGATAAAGCACAGGATGCTCTTAAATGGGCGGCTTTAACCTATGTTGTTGCAGCCCTTGGCTCCCTTGCTACTCTGCTTTATTATATAATGATCTTTACAGGCGGAAGCCGGGACTGAAAAGTAGCTCTACCTTCCTTCTTCTTCGAGCCAAGTGGTCTTTTTATGGATTATCGTTACGGGGATCCATATAAGAAAGGCTGCCGTACCGGCATATATCCACACAGGCGTTAAATACAACCTGCCTGACAAAAAATAATTTCTCAACAGATCGAGAATCACAAATATTATAAAGATGTTGATAAAGCTGTTGTGCTCACGCTTGAGGATGGCTTTAAGAGAAAAACCCAGAGATGGTTTAATATAGCTTTTTAGTCGTGGGATCACAGCTTTCACGTTTTCTGACCATTTGTCATATGCATCACCGAATTTTCGCCTGAGAAACTGTTCTTCCGCAAACATTATCCTCTCATAGTACAACCAATAGATAAGTATAAAGAAAACGACAAAGACCAGTGACCTTATAAAAAGAACCGGACCCAGCCACATGAAGAAATTACCGATATACAGAGGATGGCGCACTACTGAATATATTCCCGTGATATTGAGTTCATCGGCTATTTGCCCTGCCGAGGTGTTGCGACCAGAGGTGTTTTTCGGAGCATATCCGGCCGTAATTATCCTTATTGCTTCGCCCAGCAGGCTTATTCCCAGAAAAAACAATTCCTTTCCTGCATCATAAAGGATTGCCTGCCGGTTCGTCAAATACATAACAATGATACCGGCGAAAATCAGAAAGACAGGAAGCCAGCTTCTTCTTCTGAAAAGCCAGTTCCCGCTCTTCTCAAATTCGTGAACAAGTGCCATGGGCCAGATGATTATTGGGCGGTAAAAGTATGAAAATTTCAGAAACTGTACTTGAGCCTCAGAAAGCCAAGATTCATCCTTGACTTTTCACCACCGATTATTGCATTGAAATGCTGCCAGATAAGAGAAAAATCGAGATTTTCAAAAAGTGAGTAATCCAGCGATGGTCCTGCAAAATAACCTTCAAGATCAGGAAACCACATTGCAGAAGCTGTGAGATTCAGCAATGGGTTTACAGCCCAGGTATACTGGCCAAAGGCTGTAAACCGTGAAAAAGCAAGATCCCTGGATGACAGGTTTCCTGAATAGAAACTATTGAAATCAATCAGGTCCAGAGGGTTGTTGCAGTACATTAACTGAACCTGGGCCATCGAATTATCCTGAAATATTCTGTCAAGCCCAGCAGTGAGGAGCACCACGCTTTCATCCCCGGGAAAATCTTCATATCCGTCGAACCAGGAAGCTTCTCCTCGAAAGGAATTATTTCCAATCTCTCCTGACCAACCCGCACCAATAACAATATCCCTGCCATTTACAAACCCTGCCAGAAACTGTATGTCGTACCCCCATCTGTTAAAACGGTAGAGACCTGCAGCCGTAACATCATTTTCGCTATCCGCCTTTACAGCAATTTCCACAGAAGAGGATGAAGCAGGGAAATACTGAAGCCTTACGGCATCGCTTCCGGGCCGTTCCATGTAATCAAAATCAAAAAAAGAATATGCATTGAAAATATCATTCGGATTCCATACCAAAGCCTGGCCCCAGTTTATTCGCTGCCTGCCTATAGTGGCCTGGAATTTTTCAAAGCGGAGATCAAGCCAGAGGCGGTCGACAGTTGTATTAAACAGGAATGACTGTTTTTCCAAAACATTCCATGACATATCAATAATTCCGTCGTCTGCACCGATTATTTCCGGGTAATAGCTTCCAAGCCTTACAAGATCGCCGGTGAAAAGCCTGTTCCTGAATTCCGCTGCCAGAGTGATGTTATCATTTACATATCCCTTAAAATTCAATCTGTTGTGAAGCAGATTCTCGTTAAGGAAAGGACCAGAGATGGAATCGAACATTGAGCTTTGCATGGTTGTAAGATAACCTCTGAAGCTTATTGCCCCTGGTTTTTCCTGAGCAAAAGCCCTGGCCTGAATAAGAATGAATATGAGGACAACCAGGACAATCCTGGTATTCTGCAACCTGCTTTTTTTCTCATAACTGAGGCTAAGATTGTGACCTGCCATTATACCCCTTAGTGAACAGGGTAGCGGGATATTCAGAACAGAAGAAGATTTTTTGGCGGGAATAACCATATGATCATAATGTTTTAATCGCCCCTGTTATCTTTTTTCATCTGAAATCACTTTCCCGTCCTCAAGCGTAATTACCCGTCGAGCCATTTTCACAACCCTCGGATCATGAGTTGAAAAGATAAAAGTAATCTTTTCCTCCCGATTGAGGTTTTCCATTATTTCCAGCAGGGTTGTTGCTGCCTTTGAATCAAGGTTGGCTGTTGGTTCATCTGCAAGAATGAATTTAGGTTTTGAAGCTAGTGCTCTTGCAACGGCAACCCTTTGCTGCTGCCCTCCCGAGAGTTTTGAGGGCCTGCTGTTAATCCTGTCGCCCAAACCCACCGCCTGCAATAGTTCCTGGGTGCGCCTGTCGCGATCTTTAACCGGCCATTTCTGTAATGTCATTATGAATTCCACATTTTCTTTTGCTGTCAGAACAGGAATAAGGTTATACGACTGGAATACAAAACCAATGTTGTTAAGCCTGAAATCAATAAGCTGCGATGATTTAAGTTTTGACAGGTCAGTACCATCAATGATTATTTCTCCTGAGGTAGGCATATCCAGTCCGCCTATCAGGTTCAGCAGTGTTGTTTTGCCTGATCCCGAAGGTCCGACTATCGCTGCAAATTCACCTTCCGTGAAACTGAGGGTAACATCATTTACTGCATGGACCCTGATTTCAGAAGAATTATATATTTTATTCACGTTTCTTAATTCAAGTACCTTCATGGCCTGGTAGTTTAATATTGTGCTATTCTGTTCTGAGTGCTTCAACCGGATTTAATTTAAGCGCTTTACGGGCCGGCCATATTGAGGACAGTACGGCGGTGGCTATTACCAGTACCGAAGTAAAAAGAATGAATCCCGGGGTTACTACCGGATATACCCTGGCAGCAAAACCGATAGCTTCAAATCCTTCTCCCCAGCCTTCCAGATGGATTCCTGTCCTTCCCAATGTGCCTGTAATGGCCCAACCTGCAATGATTCCTGTAACAGCTCCCACAGCGGTAAGAAAAATGGTTTCAAGCATTATCATTTTAAATACCCTCCTGCGGTTCATGCCGATGGCCATAAGCATGCCCAGTTCCTTTGTCCTTTCAAGTACCGCCATAAGCATGGTATTTATAATCCCGAATGCAAGGGCAAGCATTATTATTCCCATGAATATCAGATAGTAAATAATCATGAAATCATTCATCAACGCTGCATCGGGAGCAAGCTCTTTCCATGTTCTTACTGAATTATCACCGGCAATGCGAATCAGCTTATCCTTTACAGGGCCAGCGTCGTCAATATCTTTAAGCAGTAATGCAATTTCATGTATAAGGATCTCATCCCCCCCGTAGAGTTCAGCCAGCTCCCCTGCATTTACAAATGCTGCAGCCTGGTCAAATCCCGAATTGGTAGTTTTATAAATACCGCAAATCCTGAAGATTCCCTGTATGGGATTTCCTTCCCTGTCTGCCATGGTTATCTGAACCCTGTTCCTTATCCTGTAATCAAGAGCCTTGTTTTTTATTATTTTGCCATACTTGTCAAGTTCTTTGATGGATAGTTTACTTTTTAGGGCTTCATCGAAATCCTTAGGTGACCTGAACCGCTTGTCCCTCAATTCATCAAGACCTGAAAGAATGCTTTCGGGAATTCTTTGATCCCTCAGTTCGTCAAAAATTGTATCGGTCAGGATATATTGCTTCAGCTTAAGCAATTCCGCTGTTTTATCACTGATAAGTATGTCTGAAGAATTCTGTTTATCAATATATCTGCCGCCTCCGGGTTCTATTTCCCTGTAAATCTCCGTTACAGTTCTTTCCTTGTCAGGATCAATACCATAAACTATGATGCCTGTATTTGCCCATGGAGTATTAGCCATTGCAATAATCTTGGTCCTTCCGACCCACGATGAAAGCTCCCGGAGAGTATCGATGCTGCGCGTTATCCCTTCAAGATTTTTAACAGCAAGATCCAGCTCTTCATTTTTTATATATTCATTACTATGGATCTGAATATGCGATACTTCGTTGTATACCGCGTCATGAAGGCGCTGCCTGGTCCATCCTTCCACGAAGCCAATAAGAAATACGCCGGCGATGATGCCTAATGTAACTGCGGATATAACCACAAGGCTTCTTTTTTTGTTACGCCAGATGTTCTTCCATGCAATTGACCAAATCATAGCTGTTTCTTCTATTAACCTTTGAGAGCATCTATTTCCTTTAAACTGCCAATTTTCCGCAAAGGATAAATTGCTGCCAGGATTACCATAAGCGCAACAATAAGCGCCTGCCAGTAGAAATAAGGTCCTATCATTGCAGTTGGCATGATGGCATCCCAGCCCCAGTCTTCCATCATCTGGCCAAGTTCCCCTTTCAGCACGTAAGGATTATGGTAATAATACAGGATCAGAGGCAGGCTGGCCAGTAATCCTCCTGCCAGGCCAATCACCCCAAGCATAAGCATCTCCATCATTACAATCCTTTTCAGCTTTTTTTTCTGCATTCCGATAGCCACCAGAACACCGAATTCTTTTTTTCTTTCAGATACCATCATCAGGACGGTCCCGAATATGCCAAATAAAATAATAAAGTAAAGGATGCCCAGCATAAGCTGCCCGCTCTGGCTGTCACCCTGTATCTGCTGGTATAAAACCGGATTTAGTTCATACCATGTTTTGGCTGTGGTGTTTTCATCAGTCAGCAGTAAATTAATCTCTCCCTTTGCTTTTCTTATTGTTTTGTTTGATTTATCGGTAAGGTTAACAACAAGCGAGGTTATTTTACCTTCAGCATCAAAGAGCTTTTGAGCTGCAGGTATTGTCATTATGATAAGTTTGTTGTCAAATTCGGGGGATGGCATTTTAATAATACCCCGGACAGGAAAGATACCTGTTGCAGATATCCCGTGATAACCCTGCCCCATTAATATCACTGAATCTCCTATCCCGACTTTGAGAAAACCGGCAAGCTTGTCGGCCACAACAATTCCGGTGTCATCACTTGTGAGATATCCATTTGGAAACTTGGAATATTGGAGTATTTCTGGCAGGAAGAGAACCTTTTCACTATCTGAAAGGCCGAGTTCAAGTTCAACTCTTGCTGATGATGAATATGAGCGGCCAACACACATTCTGACCTTATCAAACACTTCATCAGGGATGGTTGATGATGTCTGCAGGCTGGCAAGTGTCGCATTGGTGATCCTGTATTTCACCAGTTTAGCCTCAGGATCCGAGAAGCTTTTCTCTTTTGATGGATCAACTGCAATTACTGCCACTCCCTTCGTTTGTGTTCCATTTGAAGCCAGTGTGAAAGACTCCAGGTGCGGGGTGACCGAAACTACCCTGTTAATCCTTTCAATTGCTGAAACAACAGAATCATTGTAATCAAAAGAGTTATCAATCAACGGGGAGTCCTGATATTTCACATGCTGTACCTGAAGGCAGCCCGTGAACGATTCTATAAAATTATTTATCATGTGATCATAGGATCCCAGCTGGATTGATCTCATGATAACGGCAAAAAAGACTGCAAAGAATACAGACGCGGCAGTAATTACAGTACGGCGCCTGTTTCTCCAGAGGTTTCTCCATGCTATTCTGAATTCCTCTTTCATATTCCCTGACTTGGTTGAATCAACGTACTCTTTTCATGTTCTGCTGGGAAAAGTAACCTTCCTCAACAGTTATGTTGAATTTTATTTCCCTGATCTCAACGATAGTTCTATTTTCAGGTTCATCTTCCGGTACCAGCTCAATTTTGGAAGTGATTGTTCTGCCGTCCATAATCCTTATTTCTGAACCGGTTTCCGTCCTGACCAGGTAACCATCTTCGTCATACAATTCCGCTTTCAGTACAAGGAATTCATTCTTGTCAATCCACCGTATCTGTTTTCCCCATATTACAGAGGCATCATCCCTGGCCGTCATTTTTATCTTATAACATAAGCGCCCGTCAATTTTTTCTTCTCCTGCAATTTCATGGATATAATCAGTAACCACTGACGACTCCCTCAGTATGTCATCATTTGTATAATCTGAACCCATCCATCCCTGCGACATCATTGAGGATGGCAGTTTTATCAGCCTGTTTATAGATGGATTCCAGCTCCACATTTCAGACTCTCTCTTCAGAAAAGACTGCCCGGCTTCCTTTGCCGGCGATGTGATAAGAGTCAGAGCATAATCATCTCCAAGAGTCCAGTTTTTGAACTCAATTGTCCTCTGCCATGAAGGCCTGATTATTTTCATCGCCATCACGCTGTAACTGCTTTTTTCACCATTGAACTTTTCATCGGCCTTCCTTACAATTTCAGTTGCGGTCAGCGGCTGGCCGGAAACAACGGCAGCGCTCAGGGGAAAAACCATCAGAAAAAGGACTGCAATAAATATGGTTTTCATCTTGTTGTTCACTTGTATATCTCTATAATCCTGTTTGTTGTCTTTTCGAAGTACTCTTCATCTTCCTTTTCCATGTAAATATAAGTAAGGGCAAAGCCTTTTATTGAGACCAGAAACATGTTAAGCTCAAGAAAAGGATCATAGGAGGGACCTTTAAGGTCTTTCTTTCTCTGGAAATAATCGGTGATGGTTTTCATTATTCCTGACAGTAACAGCCCCTCCCGGTGTTCAGAGGCAATTCTTAAAAGTGAGGAGGAACCCAGAAGCGGCCGCAGGAATTGTTCCCGCACCTCTTTCTGCATCAGAAGCTGAAACAGCAATTGCCATGACGTTTGCTTTTCTTTCAGCACCTGCGCTATTCTCCTAACAAAAAATTCAAATTCCTCTTCAGAAAGAAATCCGTCCTTGTTGATATCCATATAGGCATCTATTTCCTTTACTGACCTTTGTATTATTGCGGAAAGCAGTGATTCCTTGCTTTCAAAATAGTTGTACATCAATCCTTTTGATATTCCGGCATGCCTGGCAATATGATCAATGGTAGTCTTAAAATAACCCTCTCCTGCAAATTGCTGAAGTGCAACATCCATTATAAGGGTTTTCTTTCCTTCCCTTATTTCCCTGAATTGTTGTGGTGTCCTTGGTGACATACTGCTTTTGACTGAACGGCCATTCATTAAAACCTTCAAAAATTAACCGTTTATGAATGAACGGTTAGTCAAAAATAAATACAAATTTTAATATTTGCAAACTTTTAAAGAATTTTTTTAAAAAACGCTTAATTTTTAAAATATTCTGAAACCTGACATGTTATATACACTAAAGTGTCATTACCCAGCAGAAATATTTTATTAAAACGCGGGCCAATATTTCCTGTAATCAAATAATTAAGCTGGTCTCTCCGTTTATTCAGGAAAGATTATTTATTTTTATCTTATTAAAACGTATTAACAATGGCTGGTCTGAGGTTTTTATTGGGCTTAATTCCCTCAACTTCAAAAATTGAGCAGGCTGAAAACGCCCTGTTGAAAGAGTTTGAAAAGCTTGCATCGTTCTCAGAATCTGAAACTCTTGCAAAATATAACCGGCTCAGCGATCTGGTTAATTCCACCGCTTTCATTCAGAAAAGAAAAGAAATAGAATCTCTTAAATACAAGGATTCTGAAGAATATTTGAAAGAAAAGGAATTCTTTTCACTACAGAAGGCCAGGGACATCGTGCTTTATTTCAAAACAGCGGCCGGAAGCATGATAAAAAGGTTCCGGGATCTCGATGGTTCAGATAAAATCAGGGATTTTGAATCGCTCGAGAATTTCATCAAATCTAACCTTTTCAGGCAGAAGCAGAAGATGAAGCCTATCACTTTCAAGGATTCTGACGAATACAGAAAATACCTCGACTATAAATCCCTGAAAAAAGACCCTGAAATAAAAGCATATTATAAAGCTGCTGCAAAGGGAGAGCCCGCTAAATCAAAGACTGTCCTGAAGTTTGAAGAATTATCCTCATACATCAAATCCCCGGAGTTTCTGGCAAAGAAAAACATGAAACCCATAACATTCAAGGACACCGAGGAATACAAAAAGCTCCTTGAATATAATCGCCTTAAGAACAGCCCTGACATTGCGGACTACTATAAATTCAAGTCGTCAAAGGAATACGCCAATTTCCTCAGCATCGACGGTTCATCCCGCCTGGCTAGATATAATGAGCTTAAGGAGTATATTTCCACTCCTAAGTTCAGGGAAAGGAAAGAGTATCTTCTTGACGCCAAAAGGTTTGAAAAAACTGATATGTTCCGTGATATTACCGAATATGAAAAGCTGAAGAAGAATGAGGATATCATCTGGTATTTTAAGGTTAAGGATTCAGACAAATTCAATATCCTCAAAAGCAGGGAACTTACATTTTCGGATGAATTTGACGGGGACAGGATAGATGCCGGAAAATGGATCACAAACTATTACTGGGGAGAAAGGCTGCTTAAAGACAGGTACACGGTTAAGGGCGACCTTCAGGCATACACTGAAAGTGAAAACTTCGAAATGCATAACAGTCTTCTGAAAATTGTTACACGACCCCGGAAGATTACAGGCAAGGTATGGTCTGAAGCACACGGCTTTGAACCTCATGAATTCAGTTACACATCAGGTATCATAAATTCGGGCATCAGTTTCAGGCAGAAATACGGAATATTCACTGCAAAAATAAAACTCGGCAATCCCGAAGCGAAGAATGCATTCTGGATGCTTGCCGATAAAATCACCCCGCAAATTGATATCTGCAGGACATCCGGAGGGAAGGTCTGGGCTGAGTACTTCCCAAAACAAGGCAGTGCGGCAAGAACATCGTTGGGACAGCGTTACGCCAATGATTTTTTCATTTACACCCTTGAGTGGACAAAAGATCTTCTGATCTGGAAAATAAACGAGGTAGAACTTTGCAGGCAATCGTCCGACATCCCCAGTGAACCAATGTATGTTATCCTGTCAGGAGGACTTGACAAACCGATTAACAGCTTTACAACCATGGAAATTGACTGGATAAGGGTATATCAGTTCAAGTAATGCTGTTATCCGGCATTTTCATAAGCGAATATTTAATAAGGTATGGCAAGCCTTGGAGGCCTGCTTCTGATAATTCCCGTATATTTGCCTCTGTTCTGCAGTTTGCTGAATAATGTCAGCTGATAATTCTTGTTCCGTGCGGCAAGACTGGTATGTCTTTGCCTTAGTTACTATTTCTGGACTGACGGAGACAATAATGAGAAGAACATGCTGTTAAATTATTAACAATGGAAAATGGCAATGAAACTACTACTAATAAGCAATTCGACAAACCTGGGTGAACGCTACCTTGAACATCCCGGTGAAGCAATCCGTAATTTCCTCGGATCAAAGCCCCTGAAGGCCCTGTTCTTTCCATATGCAGCGGTAACGTTTTCCTATGAGGAATATGAAAAGAAGGTATCGGAACGATTCAGGGAACTAGGGCATGATGTTATTTCGATACACAGGTTTTCAGATCCCGTGGAAGCTGTCAGAAATGCCTCAGCAATTGTTGTTGGAGGAGGAAACACATGGCAGCTGTTAAAACAGATATTCGCAAACAACCTGATCGATGCAGTGAGAGAAAAGGTACTGGAAGGGACACCGTACATAGGATGGAGTGCGGGAGCAAATGTAGCATGCCCTTCAATAAGGACAACGAATGATATGCCCGTATGTGATCCGGGTTCCATGAGTGCCTTTAACCTGGTACCCTTCCAGATCAATCCTCATTACATTGATGCAAACCCTGCCGGACACGCAGGTGAAACAAGGGAGCAGAGAATTATGGAATTCATTGAGCTTAATCCCGGATTATGGATAATCGGCCTGAGGGAAGGAACAATGCTCAGGATTGAAAAAGGCAGAATCATGCTTTCCGGACCAGCCAAAGCCAGGATTTTCAGAAAAGGCCATCAGTTCCTTGAGCTTGGAGAAGATGATGATTTTTCTTTCCTGATGTCCTAGATATAATAATTCCGGACAAAAGAATTAATTTTGCCAGCCTGTGGGTGAGCTGAAGAAGAAGAATATGAGTCGGTTTCAAAAGTTCCTGAAGATAGCTCTGCTGGTTATCATTTCAATAATCATCATACTTTTCTCTGTCTCATTGCTTCTGCACAACAAGGTTGCTGATACCGTAATCAAAACCCTTAACAGCAACCTGGCGACAAAAATTACCACAGGATCTTTAAGGTTTTCTCTCCTGCGGCAATTCCCGAATGCCTCCGTTGAGCTTAAAAATGTGATTGTACATTCATCCCCTGGTTTTATTGCATCTGATTTCCCCGGGATCAACACCGATACCCTGCTTTCAGCAAGATCTGCATCAGTGGAAATCGGGCTCATAAACCTGATAAGAAAAGATTATTCAATTGCGCGCATAACAATAAGATCGGGCAGGCTGAACCTGTTTGCCGACAGTTCGGGAATGAATAATTTCACAATAAGCACAAAAGACAAAGAATCATATGATCCGCTGAATCTTGATCTGCGAAGGATAAACCTGAGTAACATCAGATTCATTTATTCAGATCAGAAATCTGACCTTAATATAAGCGGTTTTATCGACGATGCACGCCTGAAAGGCAATATTGCCGCAAAAAGCCTCCTCCTGACCGCAGATTCAAAAATTACCTTCGATCAGTTCAGATTGAAGAATTTCATAGTAAGAAATCATATACCTTCGGAGCTTGACATTGAGATGCACAGAAATGAATATGGATTTCACTTCAGAAAAACCAGGCTTTCCGTGGATGACTGGGAGGTATTGATGACTGGATCGATATTCGAAGGCAATGATCTTGATATTTCGATTGGAGGGAATAATATCAATATAGCCAGGATATCCGATTATTTGCCAGATAAATACAAAGCCAGGATATCAGAATATCATCCCAGCGGGGTTCTTAAGATTGAAGGTTCTGTAAAAGGATTCTCAACTGCATCCAGTAATCCGCATGTCGAAATAGCATTTTCCGTAGGCAGCGCAAGGGTGTCACATGCAATGTCAAAAACAGGCATAGAGAATTTATCTTTTAGCGGTTCCTATACAAACGGGCATGAAAACAAGAGTTCAACAAGCAGTATAGAGATCCGGAATTTTACCGCTTCCATGGGATCAGGAAAATACAAGGGCCATTTTAAATTGCATGATTTCTCCTATCCTTCTGCAGAATTATCCTTTAATGGCACTGTGAATGCAGCAGAAATGTATGATTTCCTTAATCTCCCGCATGTCAAATCGGTTAAAGGAACCGTCGGGCTTGATATCAGGCTCTCCGGAAACATGCCAAAAAAATCGGGATACAAACTCAGCGATATTCTTTCGCTTAACCAGGATTCCAGAATAAGCCTCAGTTCGTTGGGTTTTGATCTTACCGACAGGAACCTTGAATTCGAAAATATAAATGGAAATGTATTCGTAACTGATATCACTACTGTAGATAATCTAACATTTAATATTAATAGTCTGCCTATTATATTTTCAGGTCAATTTAAGAATCTCCCTCTCTGGCTGGCAGGGAATGAGCCAGTATTATATGGATCGGGGGAAATTTCAGCCCATTCGATGGAACCTGAAAGGCTCATAAATAAGCAACGGGAAGTAAGTGAAGGAAGTAGATCTCCGGTTTTTCCGGGCGGTTTGAACCTTGATATCGATTTCAGCTTTGATACGCTTCACTATAAAAAATTTACCGCAGCCGAAATTAACGGGAAAATCCATTATGTGCCTTCGGTTCTCAACTTTAAATCATTGTCATTCAATTCTCAGGATGGTATTATATCAGGTTCTGGTTTATTATTACAGAACATGGATAAGTCTTTGATCGCGAAAGGAAGTTTTACTTTAGATAACATCAATATAAACTCAACATTCAGCACCTTTAACAATTTCAGCCAGAATTTTATCAAAGCTGAAAATATTGCCGGATCTCTTTCAGGGTCCGTATCAGTTTTGCTGCCTCTTGATTCTCTTTTCAGGGGTAACAAAAAGGGGCTTGTTGCTGAAGGGAAATATCTTATTGAGAAAGGAGCTCTTATAAATTTTGAGCCTGTGAAAAAGCTGTCTGCGTTCATCCAGTTATCGGAACTGCAGAATATCAGTTTTGACGAGCTTGAAAATGACTTTTTCATAAGGAGTAATGCTCTTTACATGCCTCAGATGGACGTCAGGTCGTCAGCAGCGGACCTTTCAGTAAACGGAAAACATGATTTCAACAATTTTTATGAATACCATGTTAAAATGCTCCTTTCGGAAATCCTTTCAAAAAAAGCAGGTAAGAATAAGGCCCTCAGATCAGAATTCGGGGAAGTGGAAGATGACGGACTCGGACGTACGTCGGTTTTCCTCAAGATTGAAGGGACAGGAAAAGAATCAAAAGTAACCTATGATCTTAAGGCTGCAGGAAACCAGATCAAAAGTGACATTAAAAAGGAGAGGGAAAATCTCGGTAAGATGCTGGATGAGGAATACAGGTATAAAAGCACATATTCATCAGACAGCAAGCCTGCATCCAAACCAAGATTCAGGATTAAATGGGAAGGATCTGATACAATAAATACTTATTCAGAATCTGAAGATGTTAAAAAAGAAAGTGGAATAAAAAATATTTTCAAAAAGAAATTATAATTTTTCACGTTCTGTTAAATAAAAAATACTGTGAATATCTATCGAAACAGAAGTCAGTGGAGAATATTCCTTTTCCTTTTCGCAATACTGATTGGAATAGCCTCTCTTTTCTACACTCAAAGCCTTGTCAGAAACCTTAAGGCTGAGGAAAGGAAAAAAGTTGAAATGTGGGCGGAAGCAACACGCCTTATTAACACTGCTGACTCAACGCAGAATATTGAATTCCTCCTTTCGATCATTGAGAACAACAATACGGTCCCAGTCATTTTAACTGACGGCAACGACAATATTCTTGCTGCCAGGAATTTTGACGGAGACAGGATGAATGAACCCGGGTTCATGAAAATCAACCTCGAAAGGATCAAAAATGCAAACGACCCGATCACCATTGAACTGGGCAACGGATTTGTAAACCGGATCTACTACAAGGACAGCCTGATATTAAAACAATTGATATTGTATCCCTATGTCCAGCTGGGATTGATTGTGATGTTCATAATAGTCTCGTACGTAGCATTAAGTACTTCCAGAAGGGCAGAGCAGGACAGGGTCTGGGTGGGAATGTCAAAGGAGACCGCTCACCAGCTTGGGACACCAACAACATCTCTTGCCGGCTGGATTGAGATTATTCAGAACAGGTATCCTGAGATTCCGACAAAAGAGCTTGCCCTGGACATCAAAAGGCTCGAAAAAGTGACTGAAAGGTTTTCAAAGATAGGAGCAAAACCTTCGCTTACAAAAGAGAATATTATAACCCTCATACAGAATTCCATTGATTACCTTAAATCGAGGTCTTCATCAAAGGTACTGTTCGTGCCGGCCTACTCTCCCGATGAAGAATTAATTGCTCCTGTCAATCCTGCTCTTTTTGAGTGGGTAATTGAAAATGTGTGCAAAAATGCCATCGATGCAATGGAAGGTAACGGAGAAATAACAATTCATGCTTCTGAAGCAGACAGATATGCAATAATCGATATAGCCGACACGGGAAAAGGCATACCGAAATCAGCTTACAAAAAGATTTTTTACCCGGGGTTTTCCACAAAGGAGAGAGGATGGGGCCTTGGCCTTTCTCTGGCAAAACGCATTATTGAAGAGTATCACCATGGGAAGATCTTCGTGAAATCATCAGAAATAGGAAAGGGGACGTGCATCAGGATAATGATGAAAAACGGCAGAGGTTAAGAATAAACTATAAGGAAACTTGATTTAATGAACCGCCGGGATATAGAGATAATGGCTCCTGCAGGCTCGTACGAATCACTTACGGCCGCAATCCGGGGAGGTGCTGATTCCATCTATTTCGGCGTCCAGCAGTTAAATATGAGGGCGGCTTCCTCAGTAAACTTCACCCTTGATGATCTGAAGAATATTGTCAGTATCTGCAACGGTTCCAATATCAAAAGCTACCTTACCCTGAATGTTGTCGTGTATGACGATGAGGTGGCCGGGATGCAAAAGATCATTGATGCTGCAGTTGAAAATGGTGTCTCGGCAGTTATTGCATCAGATATATCAGCTATTAAATATGCATACCAAAGGGGCCTTGAAGTGCATCTTTCAACACAGATGAATATATCAAATACGGACGCTCTGGAGTTTTATGCCCAATGGGCAGATGTTGCCGTGCTGGCAAGGGAGCTTAATCTCGACCAGGTCAGGAATATATATGATAACATAAGAGAAAAGGACATACGCGGCCCCGGAGGAGATCCTGTTAAAATCGAAATGTTCATTCACGGAGCATTATGCATGGCAATATCGGGTAAATGTTACCTGAGCCTGCATGAGAATAATGCTTCTGCAAATCGCGGCAGGTGCTACCAGACCTGCCGCAGATCATATCTGGTAACCGACACGGAATCGGGACACCAGTTGGAAATAGAAAACGAACGTATCATGTCTCCCAAAGATCTTTGCACAATCGGGTTCATCGACAGAATAATAGATTCGGGAGCAAGGGTCTTAAAGATCGAGGGAAGAGCCAGGCCGGCAGAATATGTAAAAGTTGTTACTGCCTGCTATAATGAAGCTCTTACATCAGTTTTTGAAGGCACCTACGACAAAGAAAAGGTCGAAGAATGGCAATCCAGGCTTTCAACAGTCTTCAACAGGGGTTTCTGGGATGGGTATTATCTTGGCCGGAGACTTGGCGAATGGACCGGCAAGTATGGGTCAAGCGCAACAAAAAGAAAGGAATATATAGGAAAAATAACCAATTTTTTTACAAAGATCTCCGTGGCTGAGATCAAGCTGGAAAACGGAAATCTTTCAAAGGGTGATGTGATATTGATAACCGGACCTTCAACAGGCGTTATTGAATACACCGTCGACGAGATACATGTTGATCTCAGAGTTACAGACAAAGCCATGAAAGGGGAGTTCTGCTCAATAAAAGTGAACGAATACCTGAGGCGTTCAGATAAAGTATTCAGATGGGTCGATGTAGAAGAATATGCTAATGACTGATTTCGCCTACCAGGCAATTTTCCTGGCTGTTTCAAGCACCCTTGCAGAATTAGCTTCCACATTGTCTGTATCAGTCGCAATATAATGAATGTTCCTGCCTGGTTTTTTTTCAAGGCTGTACAGATAGGCTTTATCATAATAATCCAGTGTGATTTCTATTGCACGAGCAAAATCCTTGTTTCTTACAGCCCTTATCGCCTCTGTGGTTTTTTCGCCTCCAAGGCGCCTCGATATTTTCATTATTCCCTCTTCCAACTCTTCCTGCGGATAAACAGAATATTCCTCAAGAAGCCTGGGTATACGGGTCTTAATATCCATAAGCAAAACAATTGAAGGATTTATCTGCATGTTCAGGAAAAATTTATCAGGCATGAAAACGGTTCCGATGTTACGGCTTTCATCCTCAAGCCAGACTGGTTTCAGGGGATCCAGACGATCCAGTTCATTGAACAGCAGGTTGGTAAAATGTTCCGTTGTAGGCTGGGGTGCTTGTCCCAGTGCACCAAAAGCTGAACCTTTATGATTTGCCAGCGCCTCCAGATCAACAACCTGTTCGCCGCCTTTCATGATCTGGTTCAATATCAGTGTTTTCCCGCTGCCCGTTAAACCGCCGAGCAATATCATTTTCCTGTTGGCCGAAAGCTTGCCTAAAATATAATTACGGTATGACTTATATCCGCCTTCAAGGACCCCGGTGTCAATTCCTCCCAGCGAAAAAAGCCAGGCCATGGTTTCAGAACGCATACCTCCGCGCCAGCAATAAACAAGAAGTTTTTCATCAACTGCTTCTTTTATTGCAGCCTCAAGCTTCCCTGGCAATTCAGGGCCAATTAACTCCAGCCCTTTGATAACGGCTTTTATGCGTCCTGCCTTCTTATACCTGATCCCCACCTCCTTTCTTGAATTGTCATCAAAAAGAGGTATGTTAACCGATCCGGGGATGTGGCCGGTTTTAAATTCCGAGGGTGACCGTACGTCAATAACAGGTATGGTTTTAGCCTTTCCCAGAAAATCTGCAATATCAATCTTGCCTGTAAACTGATATCTCATTTCACTTCAGTACCTGATCGCTCAGGGCATTTCTTTTTAAATCTCAGGCAATGATGAGGATAATTTTTTATTTTTATTGAAATGTCTCGTGAAAAATTTCTTAAGATCATCTATTCTTACCGGTTTGGATATGAAATCCCTGATGCCCGATAATTCGGCCTTCCTTTTTGATTCAGGCAGGTTATCGGCCGTGAATGCTGCTATGAGAAGTGTGGGATCATGTTCGAGCATTTTTCTGGCTGATTCGTAACCATCCATTTCGGGCATTATCAGGTCCATGAAGATCACATCATATCTCCGCGTTCTTGCCTGAATGTAACCTGAATAGCCATCATCGGCAAAATCAAATGAATAGCCAAGGCTTTTCAGCATTGTACCAATTACCTTTTGATTCATTTTGTTATCCTCAACTATAAGAATTTTGATATCGGCCGCTGCTTCTTCAGGATAGCCTGAGGGTGCAGGTCTGTCAATACCCGGGAAGTGAGATATGATCGCATCGTACAGCTCCTGAAGTTCAAAGGGCCTGACAATATAATGGTCAATCCCAAGGGAAAGGCATTTCAGGTAATTTCCCCTTGAATCATCTGTGCTCATCATAATGAGGATGAATTGATCAGGGAGTCCGTTTTCCTGTATTTCTTCTGCCACCTTAAATCCATCAAATTCATCGTTGTTGATAATAACAATGAGGGAATTTCTTTTTGACGGGAAGCCAAGGTTGGCTTTTATCTGGCTAACTGTTGACTTCTGGTAGGTTGTTACTGAAATGGAAAGCCCTAGTTTATGCAAAATGCCCAGAACATCTTCATCCCTCGAAAGACTGCCTGTTATGACAAGGGTCTTTACATCCTTAAAAGAACTTGTATTTTCAAGAGGTAAATTTTTTGTTGCCTTTTCGTCTGAATATGTTACAATGCTGAAGGTGACCAGGGAACCTTTGCTGCCATCAATGCCGGAGGGGCTTTCAGCATTGAGAGTCCCTCCAAGGAGTTGGATGAGCTGACGTGCAAGTATTGTACCGAAACCAGGCCCGTCGTCATTACTGATGACTTTTGATTCGAGGTTCACATAATCACCGAATATTTTTTTCAGGGTTGCATTGTCAAAGGCCTTTCCCGTATCTGCAACTTCAAATCCAAGCCTTAGCATTCGGTCTTTCCTCTCTTCAAGTCTGCATTTTAAACTTATTTCCCCATCTGATGTATTTTCTATTGAATGATTAAGGATGTTGGTTATTATCTGCCTGAGCCTGTATGGATCACCGATGAGCCTTTCAGGAATGTCGTCATCAACAGTGCAGCTGAATCTGATTCTTTCTTCGTTGATATTTGCTCTTGCAAGATCGTAACAGTAAACTATCTCTTCCCTTAGATTGAAAGGCAATTCTTCAATTATAATTTTACCTGTCTCAATCTTGGAGAAATCCAGGATGTCGTCAATTATGTTCAGCAGTACACCAGCAGATCTTTGAAGCAGTTTCAGGATTTCGTTTTCCTCGCGGGGCAGATTGCGTTTCCTGAGAATATCAGACATTCCAATAATACCGTTCAACGGGGTTCTCAATTCATAGCTCATCCTTGCAAGAAATTCCGACTTTGCCTCGTTGGCATTTGCCTCATTCTTACGTGCGTTTTCCAACATGGTTACATCAACAAGCATCTCAAGGCTGGCTTCCTGCCCCATAAAATTTACGGGTATTGTGTTTCTGAAAAGAATGGTTTCTCCAATTTCCTTTTTGATGATCACAAACTGATCGGGACTAAAGGTTCCTCCCAGGTTTTTTGAAAAGTAGTTGCCGTTATCCGACACTGATATTTCAGGATAGATTTTACCGGTCATTTCGGCTTCAGTTTCATAAGAATACTGAGTTGCTGCCATTTTGTTGGCTTTTATTATTTCCCTCTTACTGTTATGAATGATTATGCCCACAGGCATTTCTTCAATCATCCTGAACAGCATTTTTTCCGAGGAATCGAGCCTTTTAATCTCTTTGTCCTGAAATACAAGGCGCTTCCACAGCATATATACAGCCAGCATGAAAGCCAGTATTGTCAAAAGTGTGAATAACAGAGTGTTTCGCAGTAAAAACTTCCTGAATAAGCCAACAGGCGATGAAAAGATCAGCCCGAAATTACTTTCGAGGAGCGTTACGGGATGATACGAAAAGAGTGTTTGTTCAGATTTGTCATCAAACTTTGCACGGTGAGAAATATTTTGAGAATCTTTTCCGGATTCTTTTTTAATTCTCTCTATTTCCGGAAATTGCAGTGTATTGCTTCCTGTGCTATAGACTACCTTTCCAGAATCATTAATAACCCATAGCAACTGTAAATCCCTTACATTAAAGGAAGATAGCAGATCTGCAAAATACTGCCTGAAGTCAACTGTGATCACTAAATTGCCAATCAAAGTATTATTTTGACGAACAGGAAGATAATATTCCATTGAACGTCTGCTTTCCATGATCTTCCTGTCAGCGTAAATTTCACCCTGCACATGAAGGATAAATTGCTGTTCGAGCCATCCTTTTCCTGTTTCATCTCTCTTCAAGGTAAATTCATTCCTGTCATTGTCGAAATATTTTATGCCTGTAATCAGATTCTCATACCTGGTAAAAAACACCTTCATTTTTTCAATATTTGAAGAGCGCTTGCCTTTATCCAGGAAAAAAAGAGAAATTTCATCGGGATCAACGATCTGGTTAAGATCATTGTCAAATGAATTATTGGTTTCATTAACCTTCAGCGCCGTTATTCCGGTCTGATGGTCAAGAAACTTCCTTGTATGTCCTATATGATTATAATACAGGATTCTATAGAGAAAGATGCTGCCTGCAATGATCAGAAAAAGAGCCAAACAGACAACAATCTTAAGATTCTTCATAATCTCAGTAAGCTGATAAGTATGATATATAAACGGCAATAAGAGCCGTTTTAATATCATCTGTACTTAAGATTATTGTCATTTAGTATGCTCATATAGCTCCGGTAGCGCGAAAAGGCTATTTCTCCTTTTTCAACGGCCTCTCTCACTGCACAGCCGGGCTCATCAGAATGAAGGCAGTTGTAGAATTTGCATTCCTCTGAAATGCGAAAAATTTCAGGGAAAAAGTGATAGATCTCATTCCTGTCCATATCAACCACACCAAATCCTCTGAGACCTGGAGTATCGATCACAAATCCACCGAAAGGCATGATGTACATCTCGGGAAATGTTGTGACATGCTTTCCCTGCTTGTGATAGGAAGATATTTCTTCCGTTTTGATATTGAGGCCGGGATGAAGAAGATTTATCAGGGATGATTTCCCGACGCCTGAGTTGCCGGCAATGAGAGTTATCCTGTTCTTCATTTTCTCCCTGAGTGCTTCAGCATCGCCGCCACCTTTAACCGAGAATCTTATGCACTCATATCCGATTTTCGAATAGAGGCTGATCATGGTTTCCATCATTTCCCTCTCATTCTGGTCGTACAGGTCAGTTTTATTGAAAATTATCTTTGCAGTTATACTATAGGCTTCGGCGGTTATAAGGAACCTGTCGATGAATTCGACAGGAGTTTCGGGCATTTTTATTGTAGCCATAAGAAATGCCTGATCAATATTGGCAGCTATGATCTGCGATTGTTTTGAAAGGTTTGAAGCCTTTCGCAAAATATAATTCCTGCGGTCGAGGATTTCCGTTATCACACCGGTTGTTGTGTTTTTATCCGGTATTAATTTAACGTTATCACCAACTGCAACAGGGTTTGTTGTACGCAGTCCCCTAACCCTAAGGTTCCCCTTAAGTACGCATACAATGATACTGCCCGAACCGGTCAGGACTTTATACCGGCTTCCGACAGATTTAACAACAATCCCTGTTTCCAATCATAAAAAAAATGAATCCTGTAGCTTCAGTCTTTAGAAAATTTCTGTTTTCAATTATCCGATGCCATCAGAAGGAATGGCTTCATTTCAAAGCTGTGATAAAAAGGCCTCAGCCTTTCGGTGTTGTAATGTTCAGAAACCTTCACTATTTTTTTGGATGAAGTGACCACGTCAATAGGTACATTGTCGTACCTGCCATTTTTCAGGACCACTATTCTTCCATGCAATCCTTTAAGTATCAGATCCAGGGCAAGATTACCATAAGCCATGGGAACTATTGAATCAAGGGCGTCTGGGTCACCTCCTCTAACCATGTAGCCTAGTTTCTGATTAATAATATTTATCGCTTTGCCATTATTGTATTTTGATGAAAGGTCTTTTATTTGTTCAGAGACCACATCCCCTATTCCACCAAGTTTTGCATGACCATAGGCATCTTTTTCGCTTCCCGAGAAGATCATTTCACCGCCCTTGAACATTGCACCTTCGGAAACAAGCACTATAGAGTATTTGCTTGGATTGTGGTTCCTGTCTTCCACCAAAAGCCTTGTAAGCAGATCTATATCAAATTCATATTCAGGGATCACGCATCTGTTTGCAGCTCCGGCCATAGTGGGTAGCATTGCCGTGAATCCTGCATATCTGCCGAAGACCTCAAGTACCATGATCCTTTCATGCGATCCGGCTGAGGTTCTTAGTGTATTTATCATCTGGATAGTTCTGGAAACGCAGGTACTGAAACCTATGCAGTAATCCGTTCCGGGAACGTCATTATCCATTGTTTTGGGAATTGCGATAACTTTAACGCCCTTTTTGTAAAGGTGAACTCCATAGCTCAATGTGTCATCTCCTCCAATAGGTATGAGATAATCCACTCCCAGCCATTCAAGGTTTTTGATTACCTCCTGGGTTAGATCGTTTTTTTCTGCGTTGTAGGTCCCTTTAAGGTGCTCGGGAACACTTTCCTTTGACATATGGCTGGGTCTTGTCCTTGATGTATGAAGAAAAGTTCCTCCGGTTCTTCCTGCTTTGTTTACAATATCATCTGTCAGAACCTGGTAACAATTGCTGTTATCAGCTTTTTGATCCCTGATCAGCTCAGTTATACCTCCCCAGCCTCTGCGGAGTCCTATTACCTTATATCCTTCCCTGTTGGCTCTGATGGTCACTGCCCTGATTGCAGGATTAAGTCCGGGGACATCTCCTCCTCCGGTCAATATTGCAATGATCCCTTTTGTTGTCTTAATATTTGCCATGATCTTCTGCTTTTTATTTGAACCCATATTTTTAGATTTTCAGCCCTCTAAAGTAAATCTTTTTAGTCTTTTTCCAAAAACTATTAATATCATTAATGCTCTAATATATTAGCTTTGAATAATAATAACCTGACATGGGAAATCCTGATAAAAGCACAGATTGTTCAGTTCTTATAACCGGAGGAAGCGGCCTGGTAGGAAAAAACCTTACATCCCTGTTGTTGTCGCAGGGATACAGGGTTAGCCATCTTTCGCGAAAATCAAATCATTTTGGCAGGGTAAGGGTCCACAGGTGGGATCCATATAAAAGGATTGTAGATCCGGAAGTTTTTAACGGTATTGATTATATTGTTCATCTGGCAGGTGCTAATATAGGAGAAAGAAGGTGGACAGGAAAGAGGAAGAAAGAGATTGCCCTCAGCAGAACAGATACTGCAAGATTCATTTTTGATGTGTTAACAGGGTATAAAATAAAGCTGAAAGCTTTCATTTCTGCTTCGGGAATTGGATACTACGGGTCAGAAACGACTGAGAGGATTTTGACGGAAAATGATCCTCATGCAGATGATTTTCTGGGCAGGATGTGCAGGGAATGGGAAGAAGCCGCCGATCTTTTTGGGAATTCAGGCATTCGCACTGTGAAAATAAGGACAGCTGTTGTACTTGGCAAAGAAAGCAGTGCTCTTGAGAAGCTTATGATCCCTGCCAGGTTTGGTTTCCTGGCCAGGATTGGTTCAGGCCGCCAGTATATGCCCTGGATTCATGTAAGCGACCTTGCCCGCATATATCTAAAAGCCATTGAAGACGAGAATATGCAGGGTCCATATAATGCAGCCGCACCCCAGCATATGGATCATAACGGATTCATGAAAAGCCTGGCTGATACTTTGCGATGCAAGGTTATTCTGCCTCCGGTCCCGGGTTTTATAATAAGAACTTTCCTGGGAGAAATGTCAAATGTTATCCTAAATGGAAGCAGGATCTCATCAGATAAAATAACAAAGGCCGGATTTCATTTTGAGTTTTCAAAATTGGATTTTGCCCTGGAAAATATTCTGGGATCATCCCATTCTTGAGATCAGATCAAGTTTTTCAGGATTGACTAATTCGATTGTTTTTCCAAAAGTCTTAATTATCCCTTCTTTCTTAAAATCAGACAATGTCCTGATCACATTCGCCGGGCTCATGCCAATATAATCTGCAATTTCCTTTCTTGAAACAGGAAGGTCAAATATCCTTGAGTTATAAATATCCCTGGAGAAATACAGCAATGCAAAAGCAATCCGTCCGACCAAATTTTTTTGCCTCATTTCCAGGGTCTGTGTAATTATTTTATCATTCAGTATTGACATTTTGGTGAGAAGGTCCATGGCAAATTTGCCATTCTTTAGAAATAATTCCTTTATGTAGTCAAGCCTGATTGAACATACTACAGAGTCTTCAAGGGCAGATACCGAGTATTTGTATGTTTCTCCTGAGAACACACTCAGGTTGCTTACAAATTCAAAAGGCCTGGTTATTGTTATTACCTGTTCATCGCCGTTAACTGCCTTCCTGAATAGCTTTATCAGGCCAGTTTTCAGATACTTGAAATAAATAATCCTCTCTCCTTCCCTGTTTATTATTTCTCCTTTCAAATAGGAATGTTCATCCTTGTAATTACAGAGATCCTTTATTGTGGCAGAATCAAGAGTGGCAAAGGCCACATTCCTGAATTCACAATTCTCGCAGTCGCAGGGTTTATTTAAGGTAATCACAGGAACGATTTTTACAAATTTAATAATTCTTATCTTTATTCCAGAGGCCTGTTGATATGCTTTGCTCTTAAAATGTTAACGGGGCCAAGTAATCCCGATTCCAGAAGCGGTACCTCCTTCCAGGGTACCTGGGTATTATTCATTCCGCAGATGTTGGTGGCGCTGATATTTGTCCTGGTATAATTCTCTCCCGTGAGGGCATCTCCGGTTAGACGGTTTGACCATGTGTTTGATATTTCTATTTCCAGCTGGTTTTCTCCGGGAACAATTACATCCGTGATCTCAAAAAGACGCGGTTCACACCAGGTAATTCCCAGCAACTTTCCGTTAAGTCTTATTTCTCCAACCTTTGACAGACGGCCGGGGTCAAGGAAGATCTTCAATCCAGCTGCCGGCGTCAGCCACGGGTCGTAACGAAAGGTTTTCCGGTAAGTTGCAGTCCCCGAAAAATAACGAATGCCATTGTCTTCAGATTCCGTCCAGGAGATAAGTTTAGGGAGTATCTTCTGCCCTGGTGCTCCTCTGCCTTCCTGAAATGAAACTGACCATGCACCGTCCAGGACCTGTACGTGAATATTGTTTTCTATTACCTCCTTACGATCATTATATTCCAGCTGAAATGTTCCGTTTTCAAGAATACATAATCCTGAACTGGTAAAGTGCATAAGAGGAGGATGCCTGTTGCTGCCAGAAATGCTGGTAAAATGTTCCACGGGGACTGTTTCCCTGAAAACGACAAACAGCGATTCGTAAGGTGCGAGTGTCACAGGCATGCTGATTTTGCTGTCTCCGGAGTTAAATACAGACACTGTACTTATCTTGCCTGTAACAGGGTCCCAGAATTCAGGCGATTTGCCGGGCTGCCTGAAGGAGATTGTCCTTGTTACCCACCGCTCAGTGGTATTGCGGATGAAGTAAAAATCAATGCCTGTTTGTTCTGAATGGATATAATCAAGCGTTCCGTATTCCTTGTCTGTATAATCAAAATCGGGAGGTAGTTTCAAAAGATTAAGTATTTGCTGCACAGGAGACCCGGAAATTACCTTTCCTTCTTTCAGGTCCCTTGCCGGATCTCTGCTATCCTTCCAAAGTGCATCAGCCATTCTGTGCAATTCATTGGCATCTTCCGATACTCCGGCCGGGATATAAACAGAATCTGGCTCCGGGGAGATTATTATTGCTCCCTGGCTGACAAGTTCATTGATTTTCCGGAGTATTGACGGAGTCATTTTGCGGCATTTTTCCATTGCAAGCAGGCTAAAATGAGAGCCTCCGGGAGTAATCAGCTTTTTATTCCGAACTGTGAGCTTTTGAAGTATTTCAGTATTGATGACCTCATAATCATACCCGGGGCCTGCAGTAAAACGACTGTTTTTGTGGCCTGCATAATTAGGGATCTCATCGCCGTAATAATACAATACATCTGCAAAAAAACCGGTTTCCTGCATGATGTATGAGATCCTGGCCAGGTAATCAACAAAGGGCTTTGCTTTCGGCCACCAGACTCTTTTGTCATTAAAATGTGTCCCGGCATGGTATACTATTCCTGGATATCCGGTACCTTCAGGATTATGGCTGAATCCGTGTATAACTACCCTGCTAAGGCCTTCACAGAATGCTCTGTCGCCGAAAGGTTTCATGTCGAAAGGGCCTTCCTGCCAATGCTGGAAGCTTGTAAATGATTCCTCCTCAACTATTCCCCTGTTGTAAATATGGGATGCTGCAGAAACTTCTTTGACCACCCTGAGAATGTCGATTCCCTTTTCATTATACCTTGAGTGGTTTATCCAGAATTCTCCGCGCGGCAGGTCAAGCGCTCCCAATGCTCTAAGGGGTTCTACCGGTACATTATGTAAAGGCAGACCCGGACCCCCGGCTTCTGAATTAATTTTAAGTCCATGCTTGTTTGCTATTTCTTTAGCCTTGCCATAAAAATTCCTGATCATAAGTTCTGAAAGCGTTCTCCGGAAATCATTCTGAAATCCGTCAGTTATTTCCGGAATGAACAATTCACGGTCAAAAAGACAGGGAAGCATTTTAAATATTTCATATCCGTTGAGCCTCCTGAATTCCCCGGGCATTGAGGGCGTCCAGACAAAACCGGTTGCTTCGTAACTCGCAAGGTAAAGGCTATGCAGTGCCGACTTGCGAAAGTCTCCTGTTACAGGTTTCAGCGTATTAATTACATGCATAAAGTGGTATTCGGTCGCCGTGGAATCAAAATGATCGATAATGGGACCTGCGGAGTATTTGCTTGGAAGCTTCAATTGTTCTCCCGACGGGCTGCACACAAATCTGTAAACGACCCAATTACCTTTCCCGGGTACCCATTCAAGAAGACCTGTTTCAGGATTGAATTTTTCAGTGACATTAACAACCTCCGAAGTATCAATTCCCCCGCAAATATTATCAGCAGGAACAGCAATAACTGCAATCTCTTCAACATACGAGGTATCAATTAGATCAGGCATTGGTATAACAGTAGTTTTTGAGGAAGTTTCATTCAGGTACACCCTGGAGGAGTATATTGACTTCGCAGCATGACGGGATTTTATCCAGCTTCCTCCTGCATTCCAGCTGCTTGCCATGTTTAATCCTGCCTGCATGTCCAGCCTGCCGGCTTCTTCAACAGCGAGTTTTATTGTACGGACTGATTCAGGGCTCAGAAAGGGAGGCCCGGCTTTTATCGTTGTATCCCTTGCGGGTACGCCTATCTCAAAAATGTCAAAGCCTGATATGCCATTCTTCTTCATTTCATGTATTTCGGAAATCATTCTTGAGGTATCAGTCCAGCCATTCAGCCACCACCAATATACTTTTGGACGGGCCTGTGCAGGAGGATCCTTAAAATTCCCGCTGAGTACAGTGTAATAATCACCTTTCAGATCCTGTGCATTACCCTGTGATATCATAACGAATGATATCATGATTGCCATCAGGAAAGGATTCATCGCTTTGCAAGGAATATTCTTTTTCATACAAACATCGGCATAAAGCTTTCTTAAAGGAGGGTTCTTTTCAGTCTTTTGGAATAATTACTGATTCAATGTCAAGATAATCTGCTATCTTTTTCAGCTCCCGTGCGTGATGACCAACACCCAGTGCAAAATGGTGAGTGGGGCCTTCTTTTATCCACCGGTGAAGGAAAGTTTTTACATCGGGCTTAAAAAACCCTCTGGTATTAGTGTTTCCTGTAGGAGGTATAGGCCCTTCCATTGATTCTCCTTCTGCTATAATGAACTTAAATCCTCCTTTGTAAGTTGAGTTTATGGAAAGGAGTGTTACTGGGCCCACTTTAATTTTGAACTCAACTCCTGCTCCGGATCCCGGTTTGCCATGATATTTCTTCAGGCTTCTCAGAACCGGTTTCCCTGAGGCTATTGAGATGTTGTGAGGTCCGTCATGGCCTACCAGTACAAATCCTTCGTTAAAATCAACCGGATGAAGTTCAGCGAAACTGCCCCCGATACCTAGTCGGTCCATTATCATAAGGGCTATCAGGGTTTTCAGGTCCGATTCACCGCACATCGGAAATCCTCTCGATGCAAGAATGGAATTACCGACAATAAGGTTCGACATCACAATTCTTTCATCACTTTCAGAAGGACCGTCATAATAATAGGCCAGACCGTCCAGTTTTTTTTCCCTGACAAAATGATCCAATGCAGCATATACCCTGGCTGCTGTCAATAGGTCGCTGTCCCGGAGCTTAATTGCTACCGGATCGGAAACCGGATCAGGCGTATCGAAAAATCCAAGAATAAGATCCCTGGCTGAGGCTGTCTCTTTTTCTCCTGCCTTCCTGTAAAAATCTGTCAGTTCATGTGCTTCAAGTTCTGAAACGTGACAGCCAAAGGCAGAAGTTATCATTGTTATATCAGTGTGCATATCGAGCATTACATTGATTGGATGCCCTATATGGCCGAGATGTGCGGTCTTAAGGCTGTGCAAAACCCTGGCAATATGACAGTATTCATCAATCTCCCGGTCAGCTTCCGGATCATCATGGAGAGTCCCGATAATAATGTCAGGCACCTTCTTACCCATTCTTAAAGCAACACCTGCAAATTCAGGTAAGGCACAAATGTCATCATTTGCAAGCTGCATATATGTCGAGGCCTTTGAATAATCCAGAGCCTTCAGCGGCTGAAGGGCTACCAGTACCAAAGGTACCATGAGTGTTTTGATAATAATGCCAATAGTTCCCGAAGTGGCATAGGTCAGCATTGTGCAAAAGACAATATCGGGGCATGCCGATTCCAGCTTTCTTGCAATTTCATAAGCCTTCACCGGTGTATCGCTGATGCCGAAATCCATTATTTCAGCTTCCTTGTCGGGAATTTTTTTTATGAATGCATGATGCTTGGCCTTCAGTTCATCATATAATCCGGGGAACTGATCCCAGTATTTGTCGTAGCCTACGCCAAAAACGCCGATACGATGTTTGTTCTTTCTCAATTCATCAGTCATTTTAATTATATCTCTAAGAAATTTTGTGACAGGAATATTTAATAGTTAATCGACCTCGAATATTTTAAGAAGCTTAATCCTTGGAATAAAAAACACGAAAATTAGAAAGGCAACCGGATACATTACTCCGCAATAGAACCAAAGCGGATCATAGGAATATCTTGAAATTATCAATCCCATAACTGGATTAATGACCAGTGCCGATACTGCTCCGGCTGATCCTGAAAAACCTATTATCGTCGAAGTTGCATATCGACCGAAAATATCACCTATTGATGTTATATAATTGGTAATCCATAATCCGTGTGCAAAAAACATAAGGCACATTATGGCAATTATCAGACCTGGAGAGTTTATATACTTGATAGTAACAGCCGACAAGGTCAATGCTGCAGCAAAACCCATTACAGATTTTCTCGAAATGTTCAAAACCGATGTTTTTCTGAATATCATGTCCGATATCCATCCTCCCGCCATATTAGCAATGCCAAGAGCAAGAAATGGTATCCAGAACAGCCTGCCTATCCTGTCAAGGGTCACTCCCCGTGATTCATTCAGGTATTTCGGGATCCAGAACATATAGAAATAAAATATAGGGTCAAGAAGGAACCTGATAATAATAAAAACCCATGCTTCCCTGATTTTCAGAAGGCCTGTAATTGGAATCTTCTTAATATTCCCGTTTGCATCAGTTCTTTCAGGCGATTTTTCCCTTGAGCCGGAAAATTTCCGGCGGGTAACAAGGAGCCAGACAGCAACCCAGACAAATCCTATTATTCCAGTTACTAAAAATACACCTCTCCAGCCAGTGATGCCAATCAGGTAAACACAAAGAGGAGGGGCGATTACTGCTCCAAGAGCTGAACCCCCTATTGCAATACCATTTGCAAGTGATTGTTTGTTTTTAGGGACCCATTCTATAACAGCCCTGATTGCTCCCGGAAAAGCTCCACCCTCACCTGCACCTAATATAAACCGGAAAATACCAAGATGTAAAACATTGTTTGCCAAACTGTGAAGGATAGTCCCAAGTGACCAGATCCCAACTGAAAATGCCAACCCGGGCCGACTGCCAAAACGGTCTATAAGTATCCCTCCAAGCGAAAACATTATGGCATAGCTTATAAGGAACCCGGTGTTGATAAATCCATATTCAACATCTGAGACGGGAAAATCCTCCTTGATCTTTATTATTGAAACAGAAAGTACCTGTCTGTCAAGAAAGCTGAGCGCCGTTGCAATAAAAGCCATGGAAACTATAATCCATGGAATTAATTTTTTTTTGTTTTCCAATATCTGCCCGGAATTGGTATTTATATTTATGTTCTGGTAATAGCTTTCCGTAAATTTAGTTATTATATATTTGAGATCATTTTCCAGCATGAGTTTTTTAACTGATATGGGCACCAAATGAAGCATAGAAGATATTCGACTGATTATCATATACATACCCTGTACAGTGATGGAAAGGCATCACCTGAGGAATATATAATACCGGCCATAAAGGCAGGATTGAGCGAATTGGGATTTTCTGAACATCTGGCGCTTTTTAAGGAAGACCAGTCATGGTGCCTTGATCCGGGAAATGTTCCAAAGTACCTGGAACATATCGTCAGCCTTGCTGAAAAAGCCAATGGCATTGTGGTAAGGAAAGGACTGGAGGTTGATTATTTCAGGGGTAAAGAAAAAGAAACCATGGAATTTCTTGACAGGCTTGAGCTTGACTACCGAATAGGTTCCGTGCATTTTATGGGGGATGCAACTGTTGATAATGGTCCTGAATTCTATGAGGGGAAAGATATTGACGAACTGTATGAGGAATATTTTGAATATGTTATGGATGCAGCTTCCTCGGGCATTTTTGACATTATCGGTCATTGCGATCTTGTAAGGATCTATGGGCATAAGCCTTCTTATGATCCTGAGCCTCTTTACCGGAATCTTGGCAGGACATTCAGGAAGTATGATGTAGTGTTTGAACTGAATACAAACGGCAGAAACAGGCCCGTGGCCGATTTTTATCCCGACCGGCGCTTTCTTCATGTCTTCTCGGAAGAGAAAGTAGCGGTATGCGTTAATTCAGACGCTCATATGCCTTCGCGGGTCGGCCAGTATTTCGATGAAGCCTATGAACTTTTGCGCTCTGCCGGATTTACCGAGCTGGCAGTGTTCAATAAAAGGAAAAGGGAGATGATCCCACTTTGAAGTTACATGGTGTGTTCAACGAATATTTTAATACCTATTGCAATGAGCACTATTCCTCCTATTATCTCAATGTTGTTGCCCAGTTTTTTACCTGCTGACTTGCCAATCCTTATGGCAGTCATCGATGAAAGAAATGTCACAGCGCCGATTATAATACCCGGAAGCCAGATCCTTCCATTTAAGAGGGCAAAACTTACTCCGACCGCAAAAGCATCAATACTTGTACCTATTCCGGCTGCAAGCAGAACACCCGGTCTGGTGTAATCGATTATCTTTTCTCCCTTATCATTCTTAAGCCCCTCCATTATCATCCTGATCCCAAGCAATGAAAGCAGGGTAAGGGCAACCCAGTGATCAGCCGCTTTTATGGCTTCACTTATGAATGATCCCAGAAAATAACCGGCCACCAGCAAACCTGCCTGAAAGAATGCAAGAACAAATGCTATTATTAAAGCCTGCCTGAAAAGAATCCTGTTCTGAATAGCCCCAAAGGAAAGGGAAACTGCAAAAGTGTCAAAAGATAATCCGACTGCTACTGCAACGATAGTGAAAAAGTCCATATGCTATTTAACGAGCTTCAAACTTACATAAAAATCTATTCAGGCCTTTTAAAATAGATTGTATATTTGATCGCCCGGAATAAACAGATAAAAATGAGAGCAGTCATTCAGCGTGTCGTAAAAGCTTCGGTAAAATCAGATAAAGGCACTCTTTCTGCTATCGGACCAGGGCTTGTTGTTCTTGCAGGCATTGAAGAATCTGATACACGGGATGATGTTGAATGGCTGAGTAATAAAATTGCCAGGCTGAGGATATTCAACGACTCCGACGGCGTAATGAACTTATCATTATCTGAAACCGGGGGTGATATAATTGTAGTCAGCCAGTTTACGCTTCATGCAAAGACAAAAAAGGGGAACAGGCCTTCATATATAAAGGCTGCCAATCCGGATATAGCTGTCCCCTTATATGAACTATTTATCTCGAGGCTTTCAGATCTGCTGGGTAAGCGGGTCGGGACCGGTGAATTCGGAGCAATGATGATGGTCGAAATTCATAATGACGGCCCGGTGACTATAATTATCGACACAAAAAGCAAAGAGTAAAGATCATATGCATTATAACCAAGCCCATGACGACAAAAAATCTTTAAAGAGATCCGTTCTGGTTGTATCAGCTTTTGCAGCCTTTCTGACTCCATTTCTCAGTTCTGCCATAAACCTTGCGCTTCCTTCGATTGGAAAAGAGTTTAACGCAACGGCTGTTGAACTGGGCTGGATTGTCAGCAGTTTTATCCTTTCATCGGCAATGTTCCTGCTTCCTTTCGGGAAGCTTGCTGATATTGCCGGAAGGAAGAAAATTTTCTCTTACGGCATAGCATTATTTACCTTTTCCACATTTCTGATAATCCTTTCCTGGAACATTATTTCCCTGATAATATTACGGGCTGTTCAGGGAATTGCTGCTGCAATGGTCTTTGGCACCAGCATGGCTATCATAACATCGGTTTTCGGCCCGGGAGAACGTGGCAGGGCCCTGGGTATCAATGTGACTGCAGTTTACACAGGTCTTTCGGGAGGGCCTGTTATAGGAGGATTTCTTACACAATATTTTGGATGGAGAAGCATATTTGTGTTTCTGATACCTTTAGGCATAATATCCCTTTTTCTGATATCCAGAAAGGTCAAGGCAGAATGGTCTGAAGCAAAAGGCGAATCGTTCGACTGGAAAGGCTCAGCCATTTACGGAGTCTTTCTTGCTTCATTTATGTACGGCTTTTCAAAACTCCCTTCACCCGCAGGATGGATCCTTCTCGGGATCGGCATAATACTGGGAATCATATTCATCGTATTTGAAAAGATCTCCGCTAATCCCGTGTTTGATATCAGGCTGGTGTTAAAGAACAGGGTATTTACTTTTTCAGGGGTTGCTGCTTTGATACACTATTCCGCCACTTCTGCCACAGGTTTCTTCATCAGTCTGTATCTCCAGTATATCAAGGGTTTTGATCCCAGGTCGGCCGGATTGATAATGATCTCACAGCCCATAATGATGGCCCTTTTGTCACCTCTGGCAGGCAGGTTGTCTGACAAACACAACCCCGGTACCATAGCATCATATGGAATGGGACTGACAGCTGCAGGGCTGATCTTATTATGCTTCATAACCGAGCACAGTCCGGTTTATTTCATCATAATTCTTCTTGTAATAATGGGAGTGGGCTTTGCTCTATTCTCATCCCCTAATTCCAATGCAATAATGAGCTCGGTCGAAAAGAAGCACCTGGGAGTGGCCTCGGGTGTTTTGGGTACGATGCGTATGGCAGGCCAGATGTTCAGTATGGGCATTGCCATGATGCTGCTGGCGGTTTATATCGGGCAGCAAGCCCTGGGACCAGCCAATTATTCTTCTCTTATTAATGGAATGCGCACGGGCTTTGTCATCTTTTCCGTGTTATGCATACTGGGTATATTTGCTTCACTTGCAAGGAACGGGACTAACAATCCCAGCAGAATTAACAGATAGTCAGGTAAAAATAAAACCTATCCAGGGATTTTCTTTTACTGATAAATGTTTATCGACATTTATGCCACTAATTGTTGAAAATAAAATCACAATGAAAACAAAAAGCATTAAATTGTCCCCGTTGTTTTTCATATTTACCATTAAAAGTTTAACACCCCGAACTATCAATGACAAAGTTATATCAAAAACTGATCAGGTTATGTCCTTCAGAAAATGAAATCAACAAAGGGCTCAGGAAGTCAATGGAACTGACGCCAGAAGTAACTGATAAGCGGCTGTTGATGAATATACTTAATTCAATTGACCTTACCAGTCTCAATACTTTCGATAATAAAAGCGACATAATTCACCTTACAGGTAAAGTGAACAGTTTTTCCGGGAGGTTTTCGAATATCCCCAATGTGGCTGCGATATGCGTTTATCCGAATTTTGTTCCTGTTGTTAAGGAAAAGCTCACTGCCAAAAATGTAAAAATAGCTTCTGTAGCCGGAGGTTTTCCCAGTTCCCAGACCTTCAGAAGTATAAAAGTGGCTGAATGCAAGATGGCTGCAGATGCAGGAGCTGAGGAAATAGACATCGTGATGCCGGTGGGGGCATTCCTCGGAAATGACTTTGCCATGGTTGCAGACGAGATCAGAGAACTGAGGGAAACAGTTGGTAACAAGACTCTTAAGGTCATTGTTGAATCCGGTATTATTGGAAGTCACGAACAGATTTTTAAAGCTTCAATGATAGCAATGGATGCCGGGGCTGATTTCATAAAAACATCAACCGGAAAAACCGGCGTTTCAGCCACCCCCGAAGCTGCATTCGTGATGTGCAAGGCTATTTCGTGTTTTTATGCAGAGACCGGGATCAGAGTGGGCTTTAAAGCAGCCGGAGGAATTTCAACTTCACAGGAGGCGATACGTTATTACCAGATTACAGATAACTGCCTTGGCAAGGAATGGCTTAATAATTCTCTTTTCCGGATCGGTTCAAGCAGGCTGGCAAATAACATTCTTGCTGATATATCAGGAACTCCAAATAAATATTTCTGATACCTGTTTCTGAATAACTTCCCCGTTTTCCAATTATGACTACCTTTGTGAATTATTTCACAAAGGCAACATGGTTTCAGGAATAAATGTACAGGACACCTTAAAGCCAGCATTTGTTATCCGGATAAATACCGATAACCTGATACCCGATTCTGTATTTGAAAAAATAGTTATAAGAGAAGATACAGCGCCTCCGGCAAAGCTTGTCAGAAAAGAAAAAGAAATATCGCCCGACGCAAGATTTCTTTCAGATACAACATTTCTGGCATTCCGGAACAATATTTCTGATGTCACATTCTATGATTCAACGAATTTCATCAGAGCTCTTGATTTCAAATCATTAAAAATAGTTCCCCGGGGATTCCCTGAAATAGCAGAAGCCCGAAGAGATTCCGTAACCATCAGCACCACCAACAAGACAGAGGGATGGCCGATACCTGAGAATGCAATCCGGAACGACTGGCTTACGATATTTACAATCACAGCCATACTGTTATATGTACTCGTTAAAAAAGCAGCAAAACCAGTTCTTCGTGAAGCAGGCAGGTTTTTCCTTATGCGTGGCATCGCGGAACACTCCACTTATAGCAAAGGCAGTTTGTTCTACAGGGAGTCAACTATACTCAATTTCATTTCATTCTGGATAATAAGTCTTTTCATTTTTTGTAGTGCTTCCAGCTCAGATCTTATACCCGGGGGGATGCCAGCTCCATCGTTCATTGCGCTCTCTTTTCTGGGTATTGCAGCCGCCCTGATGGCCCGTCATATAACATGCTCTGCCACAGGAATCCTTAGCGGAAGAACCGATGTATTCAATGAATATCTGGCAAGTGTGTATCTGACATACAGGTTTCTTGCATTGCCGGCGTTTTTTTTCGTCGTGATAATGGCCTACACTCCGTTGCCAAAGCCTGAATTCATGGTATATGCCGGTGCAATATTGTTTTTCATCGTATACTTATACCGGATAATCAGACTATTCTTAATTTTTATTAAAAGAAATGTTTCGATTTTCTATTTCATTTTGTACCTTTGTGCCCTTGAAATTCTACCTGCATTGATCATTGTAAAATTAGCTGCAGGAAGTTTTTGAATACTGGTGTGGATTTACTATTAAGTGAAATTAAATCTATAAGGATTTGAAAATAAGAAAAATATTAGTATCGCAGCCAGAACCAAAAAATAATTCTAAATCCCCATACCACGAACTGGCAAAAAAATATAACCTGAAAATTGACTTTAAACCCTTCATTCAGGTTAAGGGGATTTCAGCAAAGGATTTTCGTCAACAGAAAATCAATATTCTAGATTTCAGTGCGGTGATCTTTACCAGCAAGACCGGTATAGATCATTTTTTCAGGATATGTAATGAATTGAGAATCACTGTCCCTGATACAATGAAATATTTCTGCATCACGGAAAATGTTGCATTTTACCTGCAGAAGTATATTGTTTACAGGAAACGGAAGATTTTCCATGGTAAAGCCAGATTCCAGGATCTTATCGATATTATCGCAAAACATCGCGATGATACTTATTTTGTCCCTCTTTCATCTCCGCACAATGCAGAAATACCTGAGATTCTTGACAAGAATAACATTAATTATTCCATAGGTATTCTCTATAAGACTATCAGCAGACAGATTACCAATCTGAAGGATTTTGATTACGATATGATAGTGTTTTACAGTCCTTCTGAAATAAAATCACTTAAGTCAAACTACCCCGATTTCGTTCAGGGCGATGTTAAAATAGCTGCTTTCGGGGCAACAACTGCCTGTGCCGCAGAAAATGAAGGTTTAAGGCTTGACATTAATGCGCCTAATCCCGAAGCTCCTTCAATGACCATGGCTCTTGATAATTTCCTTAAAGAGTTCAACAGGAATTGCAGGTAATAACTGTTCTGATGTTTCCGGAAGGCACCCCGCCTCCCTCAACAATAATGTTTTTCCGGTTTCTGCATACAAAATGAATTTAAGCAGGCAAACCTTCAGAAAAACCGAAAGACTCTGCAGCAACCGTGTTATTGCAGAACTCTTTGAGAAAGGGAATCAGTTTTTTACACCTTACTTCAGAGTGATCTGGGATCTTAATACCGGGGTAAGAACATCGCCTGCACAAATACTTGTAAGCATCCCTAAAAGGGAAATCAAAAAAGCAGTTAAGAGGAATCTGATCAGGAGGAGAATAAAGGAAGCATACCGGAAAAATAAAAACCGGCTTTATGAATGCCTTGAAAATATTGATATTAGCATCAATATTATCCTGGTCTTTCGTAAAAATGACGTTCCTGATTATCAAGAAACAGAACAGGCGGTAAAGGATTTCCTGGCTCGTCTTTCAGAGGTTCTTAAGGGCAAAGGACAAAAGTGTTAAAATTGTTTTAATTATTTCTTTTCAACTTAATTGAAATTTATTCTTACTAATTTCGCAATTCCGATTTCAAGAGCAGACAAAAATGAAGAAGATAAACCCGGGAAAAATTCTCACAGGCATATTGCTGCTGACTGTAATGGTTATAAGCGCAGGTTCCTTTGCTTTCCAGGAAACTCGTGATTTCAGGCTTGCAAAGAATCTCGATATTTTCCTGTCGCTTTTCAGGGAACTTAATACATTCTATGTCGATGAGATAAATCCTGATAAAATTATCCGATCAGGTATCGACAATATGCTTAAGACTCTTGACCCCTACACTGTATATTATCCTGAATCGGAAGTTGATGAGGTTGATTTCATGACAACCGGCAAATACGGCGGAATAGGATCGCTTGTCAGGGGCGGAGCGGAATATGCAGTTATATCGATGGTTTACAAGGGTTTCCCCGCAGATATAGCCGGAATAAGACCTGGCGATATTCTTAAAAAAGCTGATGGCGTCTCATTAAAGAATTTTTCAACAGAACAGGTCAGCGACAGGCTTAAAGGGATCCCCGGCACAACCATAAAGATTACCATAGAAAGAAACGGACAGGAAATGGATCTGAATGTCAAGAGGGAAAAAATAGTAATTCCTCCTGTCCCTTACTTTGGAATGATAGATAGTGAAACAGGATATATAAGGTTTACAAACTTTACCCAAAATTGTTCTCAGGATGTTAAAAATGCTCTTACCCAGTTGAAAAACAGTAACCCTAAACAGATAATACTCGACCTTAGGGGCAATCCGGGAGGATTGCTTTCCGAAGCTGTTGAAATAGTTAATTTTTTTGTAGGTCCGGGGAATGAAGTTGTTTCAACAAAAGGGAAGGTGAAGCAATTTGATGAAGTCTTTAAAACAACAAAACCTGTTTTCGACGAGAATATCCCAATTGCCGTGATGATCAACCGAAGCTCAGCTTCTGCTTCGGAAATAGTTGCAGGAGCAATCCAGGATCTCGACAGGGGCATTATAACCGGTCAGAGATCATATGGGAAAGGCCTTGTTCAGATCACCCGCCCGCTCAGCTATAACAACCAGCTTAAAGTAACCACGGCAAAATACTATATCCCCAGCGGCAGGTGTATACAGGCAATTGATTTTTCGGATCCAAATGAAGATGGAAGTGTTGGCGTAATTCCCGATTCACTTATCTCCGAATTCAAAACAAGGAACGGAAGGATTGTGAAAGACGGAGGAGGAATCACACCTGACATTACCATTTTACCTGAGACAATGAGCCAGATCACAGCTGAACTTTACCTGAGAAATTTCTTCTTTGATTTTGCCACGTGGTACTACTGGAACCATCAGGCACCTGAAAAACCAGAGGTTTTTAGATTTACTGACCAGGATTTCGCCGACTTCAGCAGTTTTCTGAAGAAGCGCGGGTTCAGCTATAAGACTGTCACCGAGGAGTCGCTGAATGCACTTATTGAAAGCGCCAGGAGTGAAAAATACTATGATCTCCATGAAGAGCTTTTTACCAGGCTCGAAAAGGAACTTGATCATAGTCTTGACCATGATCTGGCGGTATTCAGGGATGAAATAACTGAAATTTTGGAAAATGAGATAATTGGCCGCTTCTTTTATGAGGAGGGAGCCATAGGCTACACTGTTAAAAAAGATGAACAAGTCCTTGGAACGCTCAATATTCTGAAAGACAGGGAGAATTATAATGCAATTCTGCGTGGGAAAAAAGCACCTGCTTTAATTACCCACAAGCTGGAACCGATAGCCTCTGAAAGCAGAAACAAAGGAAATACTGCCAACCTTTAAGATCTCAAGTATCTTCGTACTAAAAACCTTATTTTCAGTCTCCTGTACAAAGCGGCAGAAAAGTTACAACGTCACCGTTATTAAGTTGCGGCGAATCATTAATCAATTCATAATTGACAGCTATCCGGAAACCGCAGCTGGAAATGCCGGGAAACTCATCCTCTACCCTGTGTCTTAAATCGCTGAATGATTTTATATTACGATAGTACCTGACTCCTCTTTGAGTTATATCTGACAGAACACCCAGGAATAATACTTTGATTTTCATATTATTTCCTGCCTGGTCCTCAAGCTCTGAACTTTTCTTTCTTTCAAATCCTTTCAGTTTCTTCTTCATTCATTGTTTTCAAGTCAATGTGCTTCAAGCCAGCTTTTCCCTGTGCCCCAGTCTACTTTCAAAGGTACGTCAAGAGCAGCGGCGTTCGTCATTTCATATATCACCAGCTCCCTGAGTGCATCAAGTTCGGAATACGGGGCTTCAAACATCAGTTCATCATGTACCTGCAAAATCATTTTCGATTTCAGCTTCTGAGATTTCAGTTTTTCATGTATCCTGACCATGGCAATTTTTATTATGTCAGCCGCACTGCCCTGTATCGGAGCATTGATAGCATTCCTCTCGGCATTGCCTCTCACAACCTGATTCCTGGAATGAATATCGCGAAGGTACCTTCTGCGTCCGAACATGGTTGTGACATATCCTTTTTCCCTTGCTTTCCTTATACTTTCATCCATATAGAGCCGCACTCCAGGATATGAACTGAAATATCCGTCTATTAGCTCCTTTGCTTCCTTCCTGCCAATTGTCAGCCTTTCAGACAATCCAAAGGAAGAGATACCATAAATGATGCCGAAATTGGCAGTTTTAGCCCGGCTCCTCATTTCCCTTGTCACATTCTCAATAGTCACTCCGAATATCTTTGAAGCTGTTGCTGCATGGATATCCTGACCTGACAAAAAATCATTAATCATGGCCTTATCCTTACTCAGGTGAGCCATAAGTCTGAGCTCGATCTGTGAATAATCAGCCGACAGGAAAATATTTCCTTCCTCAGGGACAAAAGCTTTTCTTATTTCACGCCCTCTTTCATCCCTTACCGGTATGTTTTGCAGATTGGGATTATTTGAACTCAGCCTTCCGGTTGAGGCCACAGCCTGGTTGAAGGAAGTGTGAATTCTTCCGGTCGATTTATTTACAAGGTCGGGCAAGGCTACAACATATGTCGATAAAAGCTTCTTTAATCCTCTGTATTCTAGAACTTTGTTAATAATGGGATGTTTCCCTGACAGCCTTTGCAAGATCTCCTCGTTAGTAACAAATTGTTTTGTTTTTGTGGTTCGGGCATTCTCATCAAGCTTCATTCTGAGGAACAATATATCACCCAGCTGCTTTGGAGAGGAGATATTGAATTCTGTCCCGGCAAGCGAAAAAATCTCCTTTTCCAGCAAAATAATATCTTCCCTGAGCTCAGATGCAATGCTTCTGAGGTCATCCTGGTTAAGCCTGACTCCGTTCCTCTCCATTTCGGCCAAAACGCTGATAAGAGGCATTTCAATATCCCTGGCCAGATCGGATAATCCTTCCTCCTGAAGCCTTGGCTTGAAGAGATCCTTCAGCTGCCATGTAATATCAGCATCCTCAACAGCATATTCCTTAAGCAACCCGACAGGTACTTCCCGCATATTCTTCTGGCTTGCCCCCTTTTCTCCTATCAGCGATTCAATATGTATGGGTTCATAGGAAAGGTATGTTTCTGAAAGAAGGTTCATGTTATGCCTCATATCCGGCTCAAGAAGGTAATGGGCAATCATTGTATCAAATAATATTCCCTTAACCTCTATATCATAATTACCAAGTACCTGTATATCGAATTTCAGGTTCTGCCCAACTTTTATAATGCCGGGGTTTTCAAAAACCGGCCGAAGGATTTCAAGAGTTCTGGCTGTTTCCTGCTGCGATTCAGGGAAGGGGATCAGACAGCCTTCTCCTTTATCCCATGAAAAGGCCAAAGCAACAATTTGCGATTCAAGAGGATCTATGCTTGTTGTTTCTGTATCAAAACATAATTCCTTAAGAGTTGAAAGCCTTTCCACCAGAGATTTCAGCTCCATTTCTGATTCTATAAGCAAGTAGTTATGCTTAATTGTATCAGCGGAAGCTTTAACTTTTTCAGGAGTTTTAACTTCACTGCCAAAAAGATTACCCTGGATTACACTTCCTTCGGGTTCGGATATTTCCTTTTTCAGCGTTGTTTTTCCCTGGTCAGCTGTGCCTTGGAGTATCCTTGCTGCAACCGTTCTGAACTCAAGTTCGTCAAAGAGATCTTTCAGTTTTTTATTGTCTGGAGTTTCTTTTTCCAGATCTTCTTCGTTCAGATCAACAGGAACATTTTGTTCAATGGTAGCCAGTTTTTTTGACATCTCAATCTGTTCCCTGTTGTTTTCTATTATCTCCCTGAGTTTGCCCTTAATTGCTGTACTGTTCCTGAATAATTCTTCAATTGATCCATATTCTGAAATAAGCTTCATTGCCGTTTTAGGACCGACACCCGGAGCACCTGGGATATTATCCGAGGCATCTCCCATAAGTGCAAGAATATCAATAACCTGTTCGGGGTTTTGAACTGAAAACTCTCTTTTTATGTCATCTCTGCCCCAGATCACCGATTCGTTTCCGCTTCTTGAGGGTTTGTACATGAAAATCCTGTCGGAAACCAGCTGGGCAAAATCCTTGTCAGGTGTCATCATAAATGTCTTGAATCCTTTGCCTTCCGCTTTTTTTGCAAGTGTTCCGATAACATCATCCGCTTCAAATCCGGGATATTCAATAACAGGGATTTTATAGGCCTCAAGCAGGCGTTTTATATAAGGAACAGCTATCTTTATGTCTTCCGGCGTTGCATCACGGGTAGCCTTGTACTCTTTGTACATCTCGTGCCTGAAGGTGGGGGCGGGAGTGTCGAAAACAACAGCAATGTGGCTTGGATTTTGTTTTTGAAGCACTTCCTCAAGGGTCAGAAGGAATCCGAATATAGCAGAAGTATTAAGCCCTTTTGAGGTAATCCTCGGATTCTTGATAAAGGCATAATAAGATCTGAAGATCAACGCATAGGCATCCAGGAGAAAAAGTGTTTTTGACTGGTTTTCATTCATGGTTTTTATTCATTATCCGATGAAAACCATTCGGCGAAAGATGTTGCAGTTTCAAAGAGTTTAATGCTGTGTAGTTTAAGGTTGCCGGGAATCCGGTTCTTTACCCTTTGAGCAAAATCAGATGCAAGGTTCTCACAGGTTGGCTGATAATTGACAGTTACTATGTTGCTAAAGATGCTTTTCAATGTATCAAGCTTCACTTTATCATAATCGCTGCTTACAGCAACAGAGTGATCAAAAATGCTTATTATCGCATTGTTTACTATTAGCTTGAGTTCATTGAAATCAATTACCATCCCGTTTTTTGGATTTCCCGGATCATTCAAAGGAATACCGGCAACTGTCACAAAGAGACGGTATGAATGACCGTGTATGTTCCTGCAGGGGCCATCATAATCTGACAGCACATGTGACATCTCAAAAGAAAATTCCTTGGTCACCCTTATATTCTGAATCATGGTTCGTAGAAAAATAGATTGATACAAATTTAACCATAATCCCGATAAAAATAAATCAGGCCTTCAATGCAATATTGGACAGAAAATAACATTTAGCATAAATAATGAGGTATCTGCCAATAAAACAATATCTTTGAGCTCTAAAACCAATAAATGCTTCCAGATGGAAAATGATTTCAGGGAGTTAACCATTCCGGCTTTATTTAACGAGACGTTAAAAAAGCATGGAGACAGAAGCGCATATGCGTTTGTGGGGGAAAAACCAAGGAGTTATAAAGAGGCCGGAGATCAAGTTAATGCTTTGATTTCCTTTCTGGAACAAGCCGGAATCGTGCCTGGCGACAGGGTGGCGATTTTCAGCACAAATATGCCAAACTGGAGCAGTGTTTTCTTTGCTTTAACGGGCATGGGAGCGGTTGCGGTTCCTATTCTGCCTGATTTCTCTGCCACTGAAGTGCAAAATGTTCTCGAACATTCAGAAGCAAAGGCAATTTTTATATCATCATCCCTCCTGAACAAAATTGAAGGATTCAGGTTAGAGAATCTCAAAATTGCTATTCATATTGAAGATTATTCAATCGTTTATTCTGACAAACACCCCCTGAGGTATGAATCACTTGCTAAACCTGCAGGAATCTACGATGTAAAAGAAGATGACATTGCCTCAATAATCTATACCTCTGGTACAACAGGCCGTTCAAAAGGCGTTATGCTTACTCACAGGAATATCGCATTCAATGCTTTAAAGGGAAAAGTTATCCAGCCGGTTGATGAAAATGACAGGTTTCTGTCTGTATTGCCGTTATCACATACTTATGAGAACACACTTGGACTGATTCTTCCCCTGCTGGGAGGCTCATGTGTCTATTATTTAAGAAAACCCCCAACCCCTTCAGTTTTGATCCCGGCCATGGCTGAGATCAAACCAACAGTGATGCTGACAGTACCCCTTATCATGGAAAAGGTTTATTACAACAAAATATTGCCCGCATTCAACGATAAATTTCTGATCAGAACCCTTTACAGGATAGCCTTTATCAGGAAGAAGCTGAATGTTGCTGCCGGAAAGAAACTATACAAGACCTTTGGCGGACATTTGAAGTTTTTCGGTATCGGAGGAGCCAAGCTGAATAAAACGGTGGAAAGATTCCTTCTTGAAGCTAAATTCCCGTATGCGATTGGGTATGGGCTTACCGAAACTGCCCCTTTACTTGCTGGCGCCAATCCGCAGAAATCAGTTTTTGATTCCACTGGTCCGGCAATAGAGGGAATAGAACTCAAAATCAACAATCCCGACAAGAAAACAGGAGAAGGGGAGATATGGGCAAGGGGGCCAAACGTAATGAAAGGCTATTATAAGGATCCTGAGATGACAAGGGATGTGCTTACCGATGATGGCTGGTTCAAAACTGGAGATCTTGGGGTTTTTGACAAGAACAATAACCTTTATATCAAGGGACGGCTCAAGAATATGATAGTGGGAGCCAGCGGCGAAAATATCTATCCTGAGGAAATTGAATCAGTAATAAATAATTTCAGGTATGTGGTGGAATCGCTCGTAATCGAGAAAAAGGGTAAACTTGTGGCTTACGTCCATTTTAATCTGGATGAACTTGATAAGAAATATCAGAACATCAAGCAGGATATGACACAGCACTTTGATGAGAAAAAGGAGGAACTAATTGCAGAACTGATGGAATATGTAAATTCTAAGGTAAACAAGTTCAGTCAGATTAATATGGTTGTTTTACAACCTATTCCTTTTCAGAAAACAGCTACAATGAAAATAAAGAGGTATTTATATACCTGATTAGATTTGTTACAGGGACAGAATAGTAAAAATAGTGTAGGGCCGGAATGCATTCCGGCCCTACACATTATAAATTCCTCTGTTATCTGATGGCTTCTTTGTATCTGCGGTTAACTTCATCCCAGTTAACAACATTCCAGAATGCTTCAACATAGTCGGCACGCTTATTCTGGTATTTAAGATAATAGGCATGCTCCCAGACATCAATTGCAAGAATCGGAATTCCTTTCACAGGCGATACATCCATTAATGGATTATCCTGGTTCGGGGTACTGCCCACTGCAAGTTTTTTATCAGTTGTCAGATATAGCCACGCCCATCCGCTTCCAAACCTTGTTTTGGCTGAATTGCTGAAAGCTTCCTTAAACTTATCAAACGATCCGAATGATTTGTTGATTGCTTCTGTCAGTTCTTTTGACGGTTCGCCCGATTTTGCAGCCAGGTTATCCCAGAAAAAAACGTGATTGAAAAATCCGCCCCCGTTATTCCGGATTGCATCTCCGGCTTCAGAAACCTTAGAGAAAATTTCCTCAATACTGCTGTTGTCATACTTTGTGTCCTTGATGGCAGAAATGAAATTATTGAAATACGCCCGATGATGTCTGTCGTAATGTATCTCCATGGTCTGGGCATCTATATATGGCTCAAGTGCATTGTATGCATATGGCAGAGCCGGAAATACATGAATATCGAAATTTTTCATAGTAGTGTTTTTTAAGTTTCCCGAGGCTCCTGAACATGAATTAATTGCAAAGATCATGGCAAAAATTCCAAGGCCCCCTTTTTTAATAATGTTAATAAATTTCATGATTTGTGGTTTTAGAGTTAAACAACTACGAAGGAATTATGTTCAAAGTTAATTGTTTATTATTTTCAGGAAGTTTTATGAATTCAATAACTTATTTGAGAAATTTGAAAATTAATAATTTCCGTGAATATATATTATCTGTACTTTTAACATAACTTTATCGTAATTTACTTAACAGACAGACAAATGAAAAGAATTGCTTCGCTTTTTATCATCACATCTATCTTATTTCTTCAATTTACGGGCTGCAAAAAAGATCACGGTGATCCTCCTGCCCTGCCCCCTGCTGCAACCATGAAAATCGATTTCGTAAATTTCATAAGCGATACAAAATCAGACGTGCCGGATTCACAGATGAAAGGAGAGCAGATCACCAATTGGAAATTTGCTGCAGGAACAACCCTGATATGGAGAACATTGGTAAATACAACCCTGGCCATACCTGTGGAAGCTTTCAGGCTGGCACAAGGCAGAAGCCCTGAATACACAGGCGACAATACGTGGGAATGGAAATACAGCGCTTCGATCACAGTTGACCAGGCGACTGCCACTTATAATGCAAGGCTGACCGGGCAGATACGTTCAAATGATGTTCTCTGGAAAATGAATATTTCAAAGGACGGCACGGGAGCTTTCAGTGAATTTGTATGGTTTGAAGGCACCTCAACATTCGATGGGAACAGCGGTAGCTGGACATTGAATGAAAGCAGCCAGAGCCAGGTGCCGGTTCTTAAAATAGACTGGACAAAAAGCGGAGATGCAATAAGCAAAATCAAATATACCTATATCAAAACAGGCAGTCCCTTAAACAACAGCTATATTGATTATGGATTGACAACAAATACCCTGAATGCTTATTTCAACATTCATTTTTTCAATACAACTTATCAGACTATATATGATGTAAAAATTGAATGGAGCACGACCGAAGGTAACGGCAGGGTACAATGCATCAATCATTTTGGCGATTATGAATGGTACTCCTGGGACGGTAATCACATAAATATTTAATGTTCCCATTCCCCATCCTGACTGATTACTTTTTCACAGGCCCATTTTAAAGAATCCTTTTATGATTCCCCGGATGAAAATAAAGAAATTCAATAACGGGAACGGATACTTCATGCAGCTTGCTGGCATGGACTTCAGTTCACAGGACAACCTTGAATGATCAATTAATATTTATCTTGCTTTTTTTAGTAATTTGCGCCCCTGTAAACCAACACACTGAATATGTCTGCAGAAAAAAAAACCGTTTTGTTTATCATAATCATACTCCTAATTGACCAGGCGCTGAAAATCTGGGTTAAAACTAATATGGTAATAGGACAGGAGATAAGTCTTTTCGGTAATTGGGCTTTTCTGCACTTTATTGAGAACAATGGCATGGCTTTCGGAATGGAAATGGGTGGCAAAACTGGCAAGCTTATTCTAAGCTTGTTCAGGATCGCTGCAATAACTGCAATAGGATGGTTCCTTGCCTCGCTTATACGTAAAAAGGCCGGGATGGGATTAATCCTTTCGGTGAGCGCAATAATGGCCGGAGCAATAGGTAATATAATAGACTCCGCTTTTTATGGCATGATCTTCAGCGAAAGCTACAGCCAGCCTGCCGTTTTTTTCCCCCCGGGAGGTGGTTATTCATCCTTTCTCCAGGGAAGAGTGGTTGATATGTTCTATTTCCCGGTAATTGATACTCAATGGCCCGACTGGTCCCCTTTCCGTCCGGGTGAATCACTTGTGTTTTTCAGGCCTGTCTTCAATATTGCGGATTCTGCAATTACGTGCGGTGTATTTGTTATATTGCTGTTTCAAAGAAAAATGTTCAAAGATATTGACTGAAATCATTTTCCATGGCCGATCTTTCTGAAATCAGAATGCCTGTAAAAAACGAAATGGCTCAGTTTGAAGCTTATTTCGGAAAGACCATGCAAAGTGAAATCCCCCTTCTCAAGATCATTCTCAATTATATCTTCAGGCGAAAGGGTAAACAGATGAGGCCGTTGCTCGTATTTCTTTCAGCAAAACTCAACGGGGAAATAAAGGAACCCACCTATACAGCCGCTACTTTTATTGAGTTGCTTCACACCGCTTCTATTGTTCACGACGATGTCGTGGACGATGCCAGCGAGAGGCGGGGAGCTCTTTCAGTAAATGCCCTCTGGAATTCAAAAATTGCAGTCCTGGTTGGAGATTATATGCTGTCGCAAGGTCTTCTTATAAGCATTGAAAAGAATCGCATTGACATGCTTGAGATCATTTCAGAGGCTGTAAAATCGATGGCCGAGGGCGAATTACTTCAGCTTCAGAAATCAAGGAAGCTCGATATAAGGGAAAAGGATTATTTTAAAATTATAAGCAGTAAAACAGCTGCTTTGATTGCTGCCTGCACTGCATGCGGAGCCAGATCGGTGACAGACGATCAGGACACAATACAGCTAATGAAGGAGTTTGGCGAAAATACAGGAATAGCTTTCCAGATAAGAGACGATATACTTGATTATGAATCAAACGGACTGACAGGTAAAATTGCAGGCAATGATATCAAGGAAAGAAAAATTACTCTTCCCCTCATACACTCCCTTGAACTTGCTCCGGTATTGCATAAAAGACATATTCTTTCAATAGTCAGAAGCAAAAAGAAAACAAAGGCACAGATCGCGGAGGTGATTGATTTTGTATACTCGTCAGGAGGCCTTGACTATGCAGAGCTTAAAATGAATCAGTACCGTGATAAGGCTCTTGCCATCCTTGATTCCTATCCTGAGTCTGATGTGAAAGAGTCTCTGAGAAAGTTCGTTTATTATACGATATCCAGGAATAAATAGGAACAGTGCATTCTATATCTGGGCTTCAAGCTTTATCTTGGCCACTTTAGTCATGTCTTTGGCATAATACCTTGATCCCATATAAAACAGGGCAGATCCGATCAATAGAACAAAGGGCAGGATTGAAAGGGCTGTCTGGATATCTGCCAGATCATATATTTTACCCATGACGATCGGAGCCGTTGAGGATCCAAGAAGATTCTGGATCACAACGGCTATGGCATAGGATGTTGCCCTGAGGCCGGGGTGAATGACATCCTGTGTAACTGCTATTGCACCTGAAAGAAAAAGCATCACGGATATCCCCATTAAAACAAGAACAATATACTGGAGAGTACCATTTAACAGATAAAGGGCAACAAATAAAAGAACAGCCGTGAGAATTGTCGACAATGCAGGAAAGAGAAGCCTGGCATTTTCCTTTTTCCTGCGCCATCTGTCAGTAAGGTATCCGCCAAGGGGAGAACCCACAAGAGCCATTACCATTACTGCACTTGCCATGGTCCCGGCTTTTTCCTGGCTCACGTGCCCAACATTCTGAAAATAGGTGGGCAGCCATGTTATAAGAGAAGTAGTGACAAAAACCGAGGCTGCGATCCCGAAATATGTAAAAATCACCGAAGGCCTTGAAAGAAACTCCTTGAATATGTCCTTTCTTTCCATCTTTATCCGGTTATTCCTTTTGTCAATAAAGGAAAGGTCCACTGTTTTGTAATCTTTTACAAAAAGGAAAAGGATCGCAACAATAAGGCCCGGTAACGCAACGATGCCAAATGCATGCCTCCAGCCCAGCCTGGCTGCAATTATTCCTCCAAGCATAACGCCAATCGCTGTTCCCAGAGGGATGGATGCATTCCAGAGCCCCATCATTTTTGACCTCTTTTCTATTGGATATAATCCTGAAATCAATGCAGTGCCGCCGGGTGCATACCCTGCTTCACCAACACCAATAAGCAGGCGAGCCATGAAAAGCTGGACAAAATTGCCCGTCAGGGCACACAATGCAGTTGCCAGACTCCATAAAATAGCCATTATGCCTATAGTCTTCGTTCTGCTCCACCGGTCAACAAGAATTGAAACAGGAAATGTCAGAAGTACTATGGCCCAGTAAACAGCCGAAACCAGCATCCCGCTTTGGGTATGGGTTATGCCCCAGTCGCGCTCTATGGATGTGAACATTGATGTCACTACCATCCGGTCTATATAATCGAACATGTACAGGAGAAAAAGCAGGGCAAAAACATAGTTTGAATACCTTTTTGAAAAAAGGTACCCTTCGGAGCTGACATTACTTTTCATGTTTATTCAATAAAATAACCTTAGTACCAAGTAAATGAAAATTATCTTTTGTTGCTGTTTTTTGTTTTAATTTTAAGTCTTTATACTTATTTCGTATAAATGCTTACTTTTATTGCTTAACATCCTGAATTTAACCCTATCCAACATGGTAACACTAAATCAGATCAATGAATTCCTGAAATCAGAGCCGATTGCACTGGCGGGAGTATCCCGAAATACAAAGAAATTCGGATATACTGCTTTTAAAGAACTGAAAGAAAAAGGGATGAACATCCTCCCGGTAAATCCTTTTGCTGAGGAAATTTGCGGATCAAAAGTCTACCACGATGTAAGGAGCCTGCCCGACACTGTAAGGGGGCTTATTATTATGACATCAAAGAAGCAGACTGCCGGAGTTATAAGGGAAGCCATGGAAAAAGGCATTAAGAATATATGGATACAGCAAATGGCAGATTCCAGGGAAGCTCTAAAAGAGCTGGAGGGAACGGATATCAATTATATAGCCGGAGAATGCATTCTCATGCATTACAAGCCTCACAGCATCCATAAGTTTCACGCAGCTCTCAGAAGGTTTTTCGGAAGATTTCCAAAGTAACCATTCCCCCTTTTAATTGAGGATACCGGTCAAAAGAAAAAATTAGCTGGCAGACTTACTATTCCTTTACATGTTTTTCTCTCAAGTCAAACTTTTACTTAATAAAAAATGATAAAGAAATTTCTCGTTTTGATCCTGGTTAATATTTTGATCATGCGTGGGTCGTTCGCTCAGTCTTTTTTCAACGATGAAGATGAGTTGGTAAATGGTTTTGCATCTGCTATAGCCGGACAGAATTTTACTTATCATTCTCTTATTCCCGGTTTTCGCGACTGCATGCTTGTAAGGGCTGAAAACGGCAATGACTTCATGGAATGGTATACCGATCCTGTTAAGGTAAAGACCAACCGTAAGTATATTGCTTTCGTCTGGATTGCAGCAATCGGATCTGGCCCGGGAAATGCAAGAATGGATCTCACAACTGATCAGGATCAGAGGTTTGTTTTCTCAACTGACGGGAAACCTTCATGGCAGGCAGACGGATCAGACGGATCTTCGCTAAGCTTCAACTCGGTAATGACTGATCAGAACGGCGATCATCATGGCTATATGATCCTAAGAATACCTTCAGAAAAAATAAGTACGGGCAAGCCCCTAATGATCAGGGTAACAGGGAGCAATTCAAATCTTAGCTCCTGGTACATGACATTCAGAAAACAGGTAAGGACTGGAGCAGAAATTATTCCTTTACCTGCAGTGATAAAATCCGAAGGCAGATCCCTGCAACTTGTTGAGGCAGATATTTTTTATTTTGGAAAAGAAACCAGAGCGTCAATTTATGCTGATAATAAACCTGTTGCAACCAGGCTTCTGAAGTTTGGCTATAATTCTTTAAAAATAGGGTTGCCCCGTGTTGCCAGACCCGCCAAAATCAGATTGAAGATAGTCGCAGGGGACTTCTCAACAACAAGTACCCTTGCGTTGAATCCGGTGAAAGAATGGAATGTTGATCTGATACAACACTCTCATACTGATATAGGATACACCCGCTCACAGACTGAAATACTTGCTGAACATATAAGATATATCGACTATGCCCTGGACTTCTGTGATGCTACCGACAGCTATCCCGAAAATGCCCGGTTCCGTTGGACTTGTGAAGTTTCATGGCCTGTTGATGAATATCTGAAAAGCCGGCCTTCATCCCAGGTTGAAAGGTTGGTGAAAAGGATCAGGGAGGGAAGGATTGAAATTGCCGGAATGTATCTGAACTTCGATGAAATTCCGGATGAACAGATACTTGCTGCTTCACTTGATGCCCTGGGAAGAATAAAGGCAAAGGATATACCAGTCAGCCTTGCAATGCAGAATGATGTAAATGGAATTGGCTGGTGCCTTAATGATTATTTCACCCGGCTGGGGATCAAATACCTTAACATGGGAACTCATGGCCATCGCGCTCTGATCTGTTTCGACAAGCCGACAATGTTCTGGTGGGAATCCCCCTCCGGAAACCGGATGCTTACCTTCAGAGCTGAGCATTATATGACTGGAAATACCGTGTTTGAAATACAGTCGGGAGATATTGATAATTTCAGCTATAATCTGTTAACTTATCTGACTAATCTTGAGAACCTTGGTTATGAATATAATGATATAGCCATCCAGCATTCCGGGTATCTTACCGATAATTCGCCTCCTTCAACTATTGCAAGTGAAATGATAAGGAAATGGAATGAGACTTTTGAGTGGCCTAAAATATCAACATCCACAGCTGAATCATTCTTTAAGAAAATGGAACGCAACCATGGTGCGGAATTCCCTGTAATACGGGGAGCCTGGCCGGATTGGTGGACTGATGGTTTTGGTGCCGGGGCGCGAGAGACGGGAACAGTTAGAAAAGCATCTGTATCGCTTATGGCAAATACCGGAGCTTTCGCCATGGCTTCCATATCGGGTATCAGACTCCCTGATGAGACGTTTTCCAAGATAGATCTTGCTGATGAAGCTTTGATTTTTTTTACAGAACATACAACAGGTTATTCGGAAAGCGTAAGGGAGCCCTTCAGCCTGCCAACAATGGAACAAAGGGCCTTTAAGGAGAGTTACGCATGGGAAGCAAATCGACGCGTTGCTTCTCTGGGTGAACAGGCGCTAGGCCTGCTTCAAAGCATGTTTGGAAGGGAAAAAGATCCTTCTCTACTGGTTTTCAACACACTAAACTGGGACAGATCGGGGCTTGCAACAATATACATCGACCACCAGATAGTGCCCCGCGAAAGTACTGCAGGGATATATGAATTGAATGGCGTTCGTGTTCCCGTACAGCCTCTTTCACACAGGGCTGATGGTACTTATTGGGCAGTCTGGCTGGATAAGATTCCTGCTTTCGGTTATAAGAAATATCTGATACGGGCACTCAATGAAGAAAGAACAAATAATGTTGGAACTGATCCCGGCATGCTGGAGAATAAATGGTACAGCATAGCTTTTAATATGCAGAAAGGAACGGTTAAATCATGGATCGACAAGGAACTTTCACTGAATTTTGTGGATCAGGATTCGGAATACGGGATGCTGGAATTTATTCACGAAAAGCTGGGCAACAGAAGTCAGATGGAAAACAGGAAGCTGGATGATTTTCAAAGACATCCTCTCGACAAAGTATGGTTTGAATCAGCAGAAAGTGGCCCGGTATTCAATAGCGTAAAATTTGCAGGAGAATCAGAAACAGCAGTTGCTCCCAAAGGATATACGATCGAATTCAGGCTTTATAATACTGAAAAACGCGTTGAAATAATAAGTACAATCAACAAGAAAAGTATCACCGATCCGGAGGGAATCTATATAGCTTTTCCTTTTAAACTCGACAATTCAAAGCATTTTACAGAAGTTCAGGGAGGGATAATTGAGACAGGCAAGGACCAGATACCCGGTTCGTCAAATGACTGGTACACTGTTCAGAACTTTACCTCCCTAAGAAATCAGGACGCACAACTGGTAATGGGTTGCAGCGAGATGCCCCTGATGCAGTTTGGCGCGATAAATACAGGCCGGTATAAAGCAGGAGCAATGCCTCAAAGTTCCCACATATTCTCGTGGCCCATGAATAACTATTGGGTCACCAATTTTAATGCAGAACAGCGCGGAGGTCATAGCTGGACTTATTATCTGACAACATCGTCAGATATAACAAATGGTTTTGCCACGAAATTCGGATGGGGATCTAGAGTGCCTTTTCTCACCAGAATAATACCCGGGGGAGGAACTGGTAATAACAGGATCCGGGGATCATTCATTGAAGGATGGCCAGAGAATATAATCCTTATCAGTGCAAGGCCGGCTGACATTGACGGATCTGTTATTATCCATGTCAGGGAAACCGACGGAAGGGAAACAACATTAAACCTCATAAACAGCCTGACCGGAAAAACACTCAACATTACAGAAGTTGATGTTACCCATAATCATGCAGAGAAATCAAGCACTGACATCAGACCGTATGAATCAAAGTTTTTTATTCTCAAAAATTGAATAATCCCGGATACTAGCTATAGCTTTTCTTATTGACTTATTGCCTTTGCTCAGCCTGAAAGTTTAAATCAGGGCAGATTTTTGGCCGGAACGTCAGTAGTGACTATATTTAAATGTTGATTATTGACGTTTATGCCATTATGTCAGAAACAGAAACCTACAACAGTTCTGAATTTATCGTAAGGGACTATGAATGTGACGTCCAGGGGGTTGTCAATAATGCCAATTACCTGCATTATCTGGAACACGCCAGGCATGAAATGCTGATATCAAAAGGCATTGATTTCATAAAGTTGCATTACGAAGGGATTGACCTAATAGTTACAAAAGCCGAAATCGATTATAAGTATCCCCTGAGAAGTCTGGACAGATTCATCGTCAAGACCAGTATTTCAAGGGAGGGGAACATAAGACTTGTCTTCAGCCAGAACATAATCAGAATCCCTGATGAAAAGCTGATTGTACGTGCCAGAATAACCGGCGCAGCTGTAAAAAATGGCAGACCGGTTTTTCCAGCTGAAATAATAAACAGACTTGGCCTGGTTTAGAATCAGAACATTTTTTCTGTTTTAAAATTATAAAACAAGAAACAGGACCTGGAATCAATAAATGAAATTTATTGCCAGGCTGAAACTGAAATGAACGGCAAAATAGAGGTATTAATCCGTCAGGCAGAACCGGGATTATTCTTTTCGCAACGATACACGTAGCACTTGTCCTTCAGCTTGCATAATTCAGTGCAATGGAAGACAACCCTTTAAATAATTTTCAGCCGGGGAGTCTTCCTAATGGCATTTCAAGCAGGAGAAACAAAGTATTTATCAAATAATTAAAGAATCGGGTCAGTAATGAAAATCATCTGGAAATACCTTAAACCTTTTAAGAATTGGCTTTTTCTTGCCATGGGCCTTGCGGCAATAGCTCAGGTGCTTGAAATGATAGATCCCATCATTTTCGGTAAGATCATAGATAATTTTGCAGTCAATACTGACGGTCGCAGCCAGCAGGAACTGGTCAGTGGCGCCCTGCAACTGCTTGCACTTGCCGTTGGCATTGCTCTGCTTGCAAGGCTTGCCCATGTTTTTACTGACTATGTGACACGACTGGTTGTTCAGAAATTCGGACTTTCCATTTTCGATGAAGGATTAAAGCAAACACTCCGACTTCCCTATCATGAATTTGAAGAGACCAGCAGCGGCCATGTTTTATCAGTCCTTCAGAAGGTGCGAAACGATAATGAAAGGTTTATAGGTTCCTTCATAAATTCATTATTTTCTACCGTGGTGGGCGTAGCTTTTCTTATATGGTATGCGGTAACAAAACACTGGGCTCTGATTCCTGTTTTCCTTATCGGTGTTGTTGTTCTGGGTGGCCTTACAGGTCTTCTAAGCCGGAAAATAAAAACCATTCAGCGTTCTGTGATCCAGGAAACGAATAAAATGAGCGGGGCTATAACGGAATCGTTGAGAAATATTGAATTCGTTAAAAGCATGGGACTTACCTACCCCGAGATCAAGAGGCTTAAAGTTTTTACCGCAAAAATATTCGGGCTGGAAATGAACAAGGTTAAGAGAATAAGAGCTCTGACTTTTCTTCAGAGATCTGTTTTGCTTTTTCTCAAGGAGTCTATTCTCTTTATTCTCTTATGGCTCATTTTCAGGAACCTGCTCACAACCGGAGAGCTTATTTCAATGCAGTTCATATCAACGAGGATAATGTTTCCCCTGCAGGATCTTGGTTCAATAATCATGTCTTATCGTGAAGCAGAAGCTTCATTGCAGATATTTAACCAGCTCATGCAAAAGAAAACTGAATACAGGCCTGACGATCCGGTTGAGATCGGGGAAATAGAACATCTGCGTTTTGAAGATGTAAGCTTCCGATATAAGAAAGCCGATCATGATGCAATCAGTAACCTTTCTTTTACGGCCAGGCAGGGAGATACAATTGCTTTTGTCGGTCCTTCGGGTTGCGGAAAGTCTACACTTGTAAAACTGCTCGTGGGACTATATACTCCGACAAATGGCACAATTTATTTTGATAACGTTCCGGCAAAGGATATCCGGTATAATCGCATGAGACGTCAGCTTGGTTTTGTCACTCAGGACACCCAGCTGTTTTCCGGTACCATACGTGAAAACATGCAATTTGTTAAACCAGATGCCACCGACAAAGAAATAATGGAAGCCTTGAGAAAAGCCTCCTCTCTCCGCCTGGTTGAAGAATCACCAAGAGGCCTTGATACGCTGCTCGGGGAAGGAGGTAAAATGGTTTCAGGAGGGGAAAAACAAAGGCTTGCCATCGCCAGGGCGTTGGTTCGCAATCCGGGGATCCTGATTTTCGACGAAGCCACTTCTGCGCTTGATTCAATTACTGAGGAAGAAATTTCGGGTACCCTAAGACATATATCTGAAGGTAAAAAGCAGATTATACTCATGATCGCTCACCGGCTTTCAACAATAATGCATGCCGATCGTATTTATGTCCTTGAAAAAGGAATGATTATTGAGGAAGGAACGCATGATATCCTCGTGAATAAAAAGGGATTATATTATGCCATGTGGAGGCAGCAGATCGGAGAAAGAGAGACTTATTCCTACGCAGATACTGAAGAAACACTTTAATTTTGCATAAGATGATAATTTAGATATTAAAATATTGCTTTAGTGAACATTAAAAGTATTTATTTTGTTATCTGAAATATAATCAAACACTTAAAAAACACCTGCAATGGGAACAAAAAATCTGACCCGAAGACAATTTATGGCAACAATGACTGCCGGCGCAGGAACTGTGTTGCTTGGAAATACAGTAAATGCATCCATTCCGGTACCTGCGAAAAAGACAGTTGATCCACTAAAGAAAATCACACTGGGCAGGACCGGGATAGAAACCACTCTTCTGGGAATGGGGACAGGATATAATGGTTATAACCGGACTTCCAGTATTACCCGGTCAGGGATAGCTGAATCAATAATCAGGCTTGCTTATGATAAAGGCATCCGTTTTTTTGATTGTGCCGACAGCTATGGAACAAACCCTTTCGCCGGCGCAGCGCTGAAAGGAATACCAAGAGAAAATTATACCCTTACTACAAAAATGTGGATCACGCAGGGAGGGGTGCCAGACAGCGAAAAAGCTGAAACAATAAAGGTTATTGACCGTTTCAGGAAGGAAATGAATTCTGATTACATCGATCTGGTCCAGATACATTGTATGATAAGCGGCGAGTGGACAAAAGAGCACAGGAAAATCATGGATGATCTTGAAAATCTTAAAGCGAAAAAAGTCATCCGTGCACATGGCGTTTCAGTTCATTCGTTCGAAGCATTGGAAGCCGCGGCAGCCTCAGATTGGGTGGATGTAATACATGTCAGGATAAATCCATATGGGGAGAACATGGATAAAAAGGATCCCGCTCTTGTTGTTCCAGTTATAGAAAAAATGCACAAAGACGGTAAGGGTGTAATCGGAATGAAAATAGTGGGAGGTGGAAAATTCAATAATGATGACGAAAAGATAAATAAGTCGCTGAAATATGTGCTTGATCTTGGATCTGTCGATATGATCATTATTGGTTTTGAAAGGCCTGAACAAATCGATGACTATATTTCAAGAATGCGGAACACCACAAAAGCCTGACCTCACAAATCTGAATTTCGAGTTTAAGATCCTATGCCTATGAAAAGTAAATGTATGCTGTTACTTGCACTGATTATTTACACTCAGCAAGGGTATGGACAGACAAATAATATTCCATCTGTCCTGAAAAACGGTTCGCAGGTTGAAAAGCTGTCCGGTGATTTCATTTTTACTGAAGGACCGGCTTCTGACTCCGGGGGGAATGTATTCTTTACTGACCAGCCTAATGACAGGATAATGCTTTGGAGTACCAAAGACGAGCTGTCAACATATATGCAGCCTTCAGGCAGATCAAATGGCCTTTATTTTGACAGCCGCGGTAATCTGTGGTCATGCGCCGATGAAAAAAATGAATTATGGTCCATCAGTCCCGACAAACAGGTTACTGTTGTTCTGAACAGGTATAATGACAGAACCTTTAACGGCCCGAATGACCTCTGGATAGCTAAAAACGGTGATGTATACTTCACTGACCCATACTATAAAAGAACATGGTGGGATCATTCGGCTATGCCCCAGGATAGACAATGCGTGTATTATCTCAGCGCTGACCGCAAAACATTCAAGCGTGTTGCAGACGATATGGTTCAACCTAACGGCATTGTCGGATCCTTAGATGGAAAAACCCTTTTTGTGGCTGATATTGGCGACAGGAAAACCTGGGCCTATACTATTAATAAAGATGGTTCACTTGGCAACAAGAACCTTTTCTGTGAAATGGGATCCGACGGGATGACAACCGACAGGAAAGGAAACCTGTACCTGACGGGAAAAGGCGTAACAGTTTTTGATAAAACAGGGAAAGAACTGGGAAACATTGCAGTACCAGAAAACTGGACTGCAAATGTGTGTTTCGGGGGAAGAAACCACAAGACACTTTTTATCACGGCCAGTAAGGGATTGTACAGAATCCGTACCCGCATGAAAGGAATCTGACATGTTGGATCCTGGAGAATCAGGTGGTCAAATCAGATTATCAAAATTCTCTGCCCTATTTCCATGCTAATAAAATTACCTGTAAATATTGTTGCTTTGAAAATTTGGTTATTATTGTACCCTGGTTTTTTCGATAAAACCTAAGTGACCCTGATTATCATTTAAAAACAGGCAAAGATGGAAGGAACCCGAAGAGCAGATGTAAGGCCCGGATTAAATGTTATGGTTGAACTTACTGAAGATAAGCGCACAGGAAGATTGACTAAAGGAACAGTAAAAGAGATACTTACAACAGCACCAATTCACCCGCACGGAATTAAGGTAATTCTTGAAAACGGTATGGTAGGACGGATTAAAGAAATAGTTTAAACTCCTATGGCGTTTATTAATTTCTTTTCCCGCAATTTCGACACTCTCTTTAATATTGCACGATAGATTTACGCAATTGAGAATTGCTTTCAACTGCAGTCTTGTAGGCAATGTGCTGTGCCGTCCAAATTAATTGACTATTTTTGTATCGCATTATGATTTTTGCGGTTATACATGATCCAATCATTTAATTTTATTAAAAATGAAATATGATGACTTTCTCGTCAAGTCTTTAGGGAACAATAGTGTAGTCTCCCCTCTTAAAAGCACCCAAAGTTCTGACAGTCCTGTTTATAAGTTTGTTGATGACAACGACAGAATATTGTATGATGTGAGCACGGATGAGTTTCTGCGTTGTTCTGAATCAGGTGAAATCCCAATTTCATTTGAAAAAGCCGGACCAAAGGAAGATATCTTCTTTGAGCCTGCCAAAACAAAGGTTGCAATAGTGACATGCGGCGGATTATGCCCGGGAGTTAATAATGTTATCAGAAGCCTCGTTAATCAGCTGCATTACAGATATGGGATATCAAGAATACTTGGAATAAGATACGGTTATGAGGGATTGAATCCACAATACAATCACCCGGTGGTTGAGCTTACTGCTTCAATGGTCAGTGATATTCACCTGTCGGGAGGTACTTTTCTGGGAACGTCAAGAGGGAATCAGGATGTTGGTCAGATGGTGGATACACTCGAAATCCTGAATATAAACGTTCTTTTTTGCATAGGAGGCGACGGGACACTTAGAGGAGCCCATGCAATACATGAAGAAATACAGAAACGTAACCTGAAAATCGCAGTAGCCGGTATCCCTAAAACAATTGACAACGATATAGATCTGATACAAAAATCCTTTGGCTTTGAATCCGCTTTCTCAATAGCCAATGACATTATCAGGAATGCACATAATGAAGCTTATGGAGCAAACAACGGTATAGCCCTTGTAAAGCTCATGGGACGCGACAGCGGATTTATTGCGGCAAGTGCAGCGCTGGCAATACAGGAAGTGAATTTTGTTCTCATACCTGAAATATCTTTTGATCTTTACGGCCCGCGCGGCTTTCTAAAAATACTCAGGAAACGGCTAGAGGAAAGACATCATGCAGTTGTTGTTGTCGCTGAAGGAGCAGGGCAGGATCTGTTTGAGGACGCTTCTTCAGAAAGAGATGCGTCAGGAAATATAAAACATAAGGATATTGGCGTCTACCTTAAGGAAAAGATAAGGGAGGAATTTAATGCCAAAGGATTTCCGCATTCTATAAAATACATTGATCCCAGCTACATTATAAGGAGTGCCCCGGCAAACGCCAATGACAGTAAGTTTGCCAATCTTCTGGCCCAAAATGCCGTTCATGCAGCCCTGGCCGGGAAAACTGATTTTGTTGTCGGATTCTGGAATAATCAGTTTACCCTCATGCCAATACCTATGGTAGTAGCAAAAAGGAAAAAGATTGACATTGAAGGTGAACTCTGGTGGAATGTGCTTGAAGCTACAGGCCAGCCAATAAGCATGAAAAATCCCTGATATGATCAATAATGTGGTCTTTGACCTCGGGAATGTGCTGATAAGCTTTGATCCCGAGCAATATCTTATTATGAAGAATTATCCTCCCGGAATCAGGAATACAATACTGAACGATATATTTCACAGTGAAGAGTGGCTTAAACTGGATAACGGGGATATAACAACGAAAGAAGCAACAGACTCCATAGCTTCCAGGTCAGTGCTTAAAAGGGAGGAAATCTCTGTTGTATTCAATTTCAGGTCCGACATAATGTATCCGATCGATTCCAATGTACAACTTCTTCCTGCTCTTAAAAAGAATAATATTAAACTGTACTACCTGTCAAATTTCCCTCTTGATGTTTTTGACGAGATTAAATCAGATTATTATTTCTTCCGTTATTTCGATGGCGGAATAATTTCATCCGAAGCAAAACTATCCAAACCCGATTTACGGTTTTACAAACTGATTATGGATAAGTATGCACTGGTCCCCGACGAGAGTCTCTATATAGACGATCTTGAAATAAATGTACGGGCAGCTGAGGCTGCAGGTATGAAGGGATTTTCAACTTTCGGAAATCAGAATATCGCACCTGATATTCTTAATATAATTGCCAGTTATAAATAACTGTGATTTTGGAAGAGGAATTATGTCGTAGTTAAAGAATATCCCGGACCAGGTGCAGTAAAACTTCAAATAATCCATTCTGGAAAGGTTAAGAATGCCGGCTTGTTGTTCCAACAAGCTACTAATGAAGCTGTTGGGGTATTTTTTAAAGATGCTTAAAGATTGCTGATCCAGATCAGGTTGCAAAAAAATTCTCAATAATTAATGTCTTTTTAGGTCCGATAAGGTTTATGAGAATTTTCCTGTCGGCATTTTTAATGTCAGATACTGATTCAAAATTCTTCAACAGAATTTCTTTTGTTCGTGGGCCGATGCCTTTTATAGAATCAAGGTTTGATTTTAGCATATTTCCCGATCGTTTATCACGGTGAAAATTTATTCCGAAACGATGGGCTTCATTTCGCAGCTGCTGTATCAATTTAAGCGTATAGCTGTTTTTGTCAAGATATATAGGGATTGAATCACCCGGGAAATATATCTCTTCAAGTCTTTTGGCTATTCCAATGATTGTGATTTTACCCCTGAGTTTCAGTTTGTCAATACTTTTTATGGCTGATGACAGCTGACCTTTCCCTCCGTCAATTACAACCAGCTGTGGCAATGGTTGGCCTTCCTCTGTCATTCTTTTGTATCTTCTGAAAACAATTTCTTCCATTGATGAATAGTCATCCGGACCTGTGACGGTTTTAATTTTGAAATGCCGGTATTCTTTTTTGTCCGGCCTGGCGTTACGAAAGACCACACATGCAGCGACAGGATTGTTGCCCATTATATTTGAGTTATCGAAGCATTCAATGTGAACGGGTATTTCGGGCAGATGCAGATCGTTCTTCACTTTCTCGAGATTTTTTCCTGTTCTTTCCTCAGGCAGGCGTAGTGATTGCTTCTTTTTCTGCTCAAGCTTATAGTAAATAGCGTTCCTCTCGGCCAGTTCCAGCAATTTAAGTTTATCTCCCTTTTTCGGGATGGTGTATTTTACTTTATCAATAAGTATATCCGGTTTAAATGGAATAATAATCTCAGGAGAATCACTCAGGTAACGTTGCCTTATTTCGGTTATGGCAAATCCCAGCAATGATTGTTTTTCTTCATCGACCCTTGCTCTAAGTTCCAGCGTAAATGATTGTATTACTGCACCATCCACCACTTTCATGTAATTAATATAACTATGTTCCTGGTCAACAGTATAGGCAAAGACATCAACATTCTTAATGACATTGCTTACCACAGTTGAACGGCTCCTGAACCTGTTAAGAACATCTATTTTTTCTTTAATGATCTGAGCCTCTTCAAAGCGGAGTATTGATGAATAATGTGCCATTCGATCTCTGAGATAGTCTGTAACAAGCAGGATGTTACCCTTGAGAATGTTCTTTATCTGCTGTATATTTTCAAGGTAGTCCTGTTCGTTCTGGTTTCCAATGCATGGTGCTTTGCAGTTCCCGATATGATATTCAAGGCATACCCTGAACTTTCCTGCCTGTATGTTTTCAGGGCTCAGTTTGTGAGAGCATGTTCTCAACCTGTATAGTTGTCTGATTAGCGTTAACAGGGTTTTTACCATCAGACCTGATGTATAGGGTCCGAAGTATGCTGAGCCGTCACGTATAACATTCCGGGTGCTAAATACCCTGGGAAAATTTTCATTCTTTACACAAATCCATGGGAATGTTTTATCGTCCTTTAGTAGTATGTTATATCTTGGCTGGTGCTGTTTTATAAGGTTATTCTCAAGAAGTAGCGCATCTGATTCATTTTCAACTACAATATGAGTTATCTTCGCGGCTTTTTTAAGCATAACGGCGGTTTTGCCAGACTGCCCTTTCGTAAAATAGGAACCAACTCTCTTTTTCAGGTTCTTGGCTTTCCCAATATAAATAATTCTTCCCTGTTCATCAATGAACTGATATACTCCAGGTTTTCCTGGAAGTTCAGCTATTATTTCCCTATGGTCGCTATTCATTATAATATGCCTCCCCGACAAAATTATAAATAGAATTGATAAGATACTATTCTATCTTCTGCAGCAATAATTTAAACTGATTATTATGAATAAAATATTGTTCTTCCGGAAGCAGTCTGATCATTAAGAATGTGTAAGCTTGATTTAGTGAAGGGTTATCGCGATTTCCCACAACCCTAAAGCAATATGAAAAGAAAGCAATAAGACTTCTGTAATTTTCTTTTATGGCCATGTTCCCTTATTCGGAATATTCCGCGGGGCCAAGAGAATTCTGAGTCTGATTTCAGTAAATCAGGCAAAAGTAAAAATCATGCGAAAAGAGGTACATGCGAAAATTTACTAACGTCAAACAGGCCCTTGTCAGTCATTTTAAGTTCCGGAATTACAGGGAGTGCCATAAATGAAAGGGTCATAAACGGAGCTAAAAAACTGCAGCCAAGAGTTTTAGCCATGTCTGACAAAATATTATATTCTTCGGCCACTTTTTGAACGGGTTTGTCAGTCATAATACCTGCAATTTCAAGTTGCATTGAGTTGATATTATCATTTACGGCGAGGGCAAGGCCGCCTTTTAACCTTACTATTTCATTAATTGCACTGGTAATATCAGTATCATTTGTACCTACAGAAATGATATTATGGCTGTCATGAGAAACTGATCCTGCCAGGGCGCCCATCTGAAGTCCAAAGCCTTTTATAAAACCCACTGCCGGAGGAGAATCAGAATAGCGGTCTTTAACTACAATTTTTAGAATATCTGATGAGGAATCTGATTTCCCGGGGAAATCCTCCCCCATTTCAACTATTCTGCCTCGTGTGAACAGACTGCCATCAAATGCTTCAATGAGTCTGATTTTCTTATTCATTGTCTGCATTTCAATATCACCGGTTCTTATTTCAGAGCAATTGAATTTATTGATTTTAAGCGCACCCGAGTAATTGAAAAGCAAATTTCCCTTGTCAAAAACCGGTTTCCCATTTATCCAGGTTTGAAGCACATTCATTCTGGTGTAATCATCGACAATGATGAAATCAGCGGGATAGCCCGGCTTGAGAATCCCTGTATTCAAGTTGTAGTGCAATGCTGGATTCAGGGTACAGCTTCTAATTACATCAAACAAGTCATATCCTTCCGATATAAGTCTTGCAACCAGCTTATTAATGTGTCCTTCAAGCAGCATTTCGGGGTGCAGGTCATCACTGCAAAGCATGACCATTTCCGGATCAGACAGCATGAGGCTTTTCAGTTCGTCAAGATTTCGCGCTGCACTGCCTTCCCTTATGAGGATTTTCATCCCAAGCCCTATTTTTTCCCTTGCTTCATCAATTGTTGTGCATTCGTGATCAGTACTGATGCCGGAAGAAACGTATTTTTTAAGCATTTCTCCCGTTAAACCGGGCGCATGGCCGTCTATTGGCTTTCGGTATTTCTTTGCAGTTTCAAGCTTCTTTATAACCTCCTGATCTTCGTTAATAACTCCCGGAAAATTCATCATTTCTGCCAGGTATTTTATTTTTTCAGACCTGAGTAACGTGTCAATCATTTTATGATTAATAGCAGCACCGTTTGTTTCAAATGTGGTTGCCGGCACGCATGATGGTGCCCCAAAAAAGAATTTGACCGGTACTTTTTCGGAATCCCCGATCATGAACTGAATCCCGTCCATCCCAAGAACATTGGCAATTTCATGAGGATCTGATACTACAGCTACTGTTCCACGTGAAACAGCCGTACCTGCAAAAGCGCCTGGAGTGCACATTGAACTCTCAATATGAACATGGGAATCAATTAATCCGGGTAATATGAAATTACTATATGATTTATATACCTCTTCTATTCCCTCAATAAAACCATCCTTAATGCTAATCTCAGCACTATAGATTCTTCGTTCAAAAACATCTATTATTCTTCCTTCTATTTTCATAAATATTTTTTTGTTCCACGTGGAACAATTACCTTCCCAAATACATTAACAGAATGCTAATATCTGCAGGAGAAACTCCGCTTATTCTTCCAGCCTGACCAATGCTTGCCGGTTTAATTCTTGTTAATTTCTGCCTTCCCTCTGTTGATATTGATGTTAATTCTTCATAATCTATTTCGTCAGGTATTTTTAAATCCTCAAGACGTTTTATTTTATCAGCGAGCAATTTCTCTCTCTGAATGTATCCATCATATTTAATTCTAATTTCTGCCTTTTCAAGTATTTCAAACTTTCTTTCTGCCTTAAAAACCTTTAATTGATTCTGTGCACCCATATGTTCCAATAAATCAATTATTCTAACCTGAGGCCTGACCGCTATAGTTATAGCTTTTACCTGTTGCCTGACAGCACTTGTTCCGGCTTTTTGCAGGAAAGGATTGATTTCTTCAGGTTTTAAACTTTTCTCTCTTAGGAATTCAACTATTTCATCTGTCATTTCCCTTTTCTCAGTGAGTATCTGTATTCTTTCCTTTTCAGCTATTTTTAGATTATATCCTTTCTCTGTTAGCCTCTCATCAGCATTATCCTGTCTCAGCAATATTCTGTATTCAGCTCTTGCAGTAAACATTCGGTATGGTTCATCAACACCTTTTGTAACTAAATCGTCAATTAATACCCCGATATATGATTCATCTCTTCTTAATATAAATTCTTCCTTATCCCGTAATCTGAGCACTGCATTAATTCCAGCCATTAAACCTTGTGCCGCAGCTTCCTCATATCCCGTTGTACCATTAATCTGCCCTGCAAAATACAGATTTTTGATCCTTTTAGTTTCTAGTGTGTTCTTTAACTGAGTCGGTTGGAAAAAATCATATTCGATCGCATATCCAGGCCTGTATATCTCAACCTCTTCCATTCCCTGTATCTTTCTCATTGCATTTAGCTGAATCTCCAGTGGAAGGCTGCTTGAAAATCCATTTATATAATATTCTACAGTATCATTCCCTTCAGGTTCTATAAAAAGCTGGTGACTTTCTTTTTCCCTGAAAGTAACAAGCTTTGATTCTATACTTGGACAATATCTCGGACCTATTCCCTTAATGATCCCGGTAAATAATGGACTTTTGTCCAATCCCTTCCTTAGTTCTTCATGTACAGACTCGTTAGTGTGAACAATATAACAACTCTTCTGACTTTCAATGTAATTATAGATATGCAGGTATGAAAATGCCCTTCCCTCATCATCGCCCTTTTGCTCTGTCATTTTTGAAAAATCTATTGTCCTCCCGTCAATTCTTGCGCTTGTACCAGTCTTTAATCTCTCAACATTAAATCCTAACTCCTCAAGCTGTTTGCTTAATCCAGTTGATGCCGGTTCACCTGATCTTCCTCCATAAATCTTACGCAGCCCTACATGCATTAATCCGTTCAAAAAAGTTCCATTTGTAAGTATAACCGCCTTAGCATAAAATGCAGTTCCGAAAGATGTTTCAATACCTTTAATCTTTCCTTCTTCTACAAGTATTTTGCTGGCCTCTTCCTGCCATATATAAAGATTATCCGTTCGTTCAAGTATCTTTCTCCATTCGATGCTAAACCTTTGCCTGTCACATTGGGCCCTTGGACTCCACATAGCAGGTCCTTTAGACCTGTTCAGCATTCTGAATTGAATGGCACTGCGGTCTGTAACTATGCCACTCATTCCTCCAAGTGCGTCAATCTCACGTATGATTTGTCCCTTTGCTATGCCGCCCATTGCCGGATTACATGACATTTGAGCCAGTTTAGTCATATCCATGGTAACAAGCAGCGTTCTGGCACCCATCCTTGCAGCAGCATATGCAGCCTCGCATCCAGCATGGCCACCGCCTACAACTATTATATCATAATTAAAATTCATTAAGCAACCATTTTCTTAGTAGAGCCATAAATCTTTCCTCTTCCTTTTGCATGACTTCCCGATCCTCCGGATCAATATCATTCAGTCCGCAAAGATGAAGAACTCCGTGTAACATTACCCTGGATGCTTCAGTATTAAGATCACATTCATATTTTTTACTGTTCCTTTTTACCGTGTCTATGCTTATATATACTTCCCCATTTAATAAAGATTCCTCACTATAGTCGAAAGCAATTACATCCGTGAAATAATCATGATTAAGAAATTCACGGTTAATCTCTATTAAATATCTGTCACGTGTAAATATGAAATTAAGCTCTCCTGTTCTTCTTTTGTGTTCAGCTATTACTCTAATAATGAACTTCTTAAGCTTGTCTTCCTCTTTAAGTCTGAATCTTGTCCGGTCGTAATAAATATTAATGCTCAAATAACCACCTCCCTGAAACACATTGTAACACTGTTACCATTTTCATTGAATTCAATCGTATCAGCCAGCCTGCTCATGAGAAATACTCCCCTCCCGCTTAACTCTTCAATATTTTCTGGTTTTGTGGGATCAGGTATGCTTTCAGGATCAAAGCCCGATCCCTCATCAGTTACCTTTACCCTGATTTCATTATTCTCATATGAAATCTCTATATCTACTTTTTTTTCCGGATCAGACTTATTACCATGTGTAATAGCATTGTTTACAGCTTCCATTGCAGCAACCATAATTTTTCCATAATCATCCTGCTTTACACCTATTGCACCAGTTAATTCATCAATCGCATTTTCTACAATCCTTAGATTTGTAATCTTTGATTCAATGCTTATAATTTTTACAACTTTAGCCATACCATAAACCAGTTAACCATGTTTTAAATGCAAATGCAATTTCTAATTTTTTTTCGATATCCACAATTCCGGATCCATCTTTGCTTTCTCCTCAAATACCATGAATTTTAAAATAGCCTTGTCTCCATCGTCTTTGTCAACAAATACAGTACCTATTCTTTGATTAGTGTCAACCTTGTCGCCTGCTTTGACGATTACGTTTACAAGATTTTGATATACAGTTAAATATCTTCCATGCCTTATTATAACAGCCTTATTTGCACCGGGAATAGCAAACACTCTAGCTACCTCGCCCTTGAAAACACTTCTTACAGGCGTGTTACCTGTACTGGTAATCTCGATATCTATATTATCTTCTGTCACATACTTCAAAACAGGATGATTCTGAACTCCGAACCTGCTTGTGATAATTCCTCTTTCGACCGGCCATGGCAATCTTCCCTTATTTTCTTCAAAATTCCCACTAATCAGCCTTTGCTCCGGTGTAAGCTCTGTAGTTGCGCCTCTTTTCCTCTCCTCTTCAACCAGCCTGGCTATTTCAGTTTCTATTCTCCTCGCAATTCTTTTCTTTTCCTCCAGTTCTTTTTGCAGCTGCTTTTCCTTTGAACTTAGATTTCTAACTATTCTTTGCTGCCGACCCTGCTCATTACGCAGCAATTCCTTTTGTTGTTCCTCCCTGTTTTGCAGATCTGAAATCTTATTCAGGTCTTCCTCAAGCTTCCGTCTGGATAATTCCACCTGCACTTTAATCTCTGAAATAGTTTCTGTTTCCCTCCTTCTTATCTTTGTAATTTGTTCCAGATATTTAAGCCGTTTATATCCCTGATTAAAATCCCTTGCTGATAATACATATGCTATTCTTGAATTACCTTTAGATGTTTTGTATGAATTTACTATAGCTTTTTCGTAATCACCCTTTAGTACGACAAGATCATTCTCCATCATATCAATAGCAAGATTATTCAGTTCAATTCTTTCATTCAGCAGCTCTATTTCCTCTCTCATTCCTTTCAGAATCTTTTCACGCAGAGCAAGCTTGCTGCCAATCATTTTTAATTCATTAAGTCCTTCTTTTCTTTCCTTAGCTGTTTCCTTTAACATCTTGTCGACCAAAGCTATTTCTTCCAGAGCCTTTCTCCTCTGTTGTTCCAGATCATTTTTTGATTGGCCATAAAACGTCTGAACCGTTAAAATAAACGTCAATAATATGCTAAAAAGACTTCTCATCTTAAAACCCTTCGCTTATACCCGGTATTTGGAACAAAATTTATATTTCCATTCCAATTGGTATCTATCTTTTCTATTCTGATACTGACATCCATTTCTTCATTTGAAATATGTATTTTGATCACTTCCGGATATATAACCTCACTGTTCTTTATGAACTCAGAATAAAAAAACTCAAGCTTCTTTCTTTCCTTTATACTTTCAATTGAGGCTTCGGTTAATTTCTTTGAATCACAATCAAACCTCAGTAAAAATATATTCTGATCCTTTATAAAATCTATCTGGCTCGAATTCCTCTGGCAGTTTATCTCATTTTTATCAAGTTCAGGCGTTATGAGAAAGTCACCAAACATCATGTTAATGAGTTTTGGTTCTAATCCGTACTTTCTTTTAAAATATTCCGGACCAGATACTATCAGTCTCTTATTCAACCTGTCATTTATTATTACTGTATCATTTGTTATTAAAGCCCTGGCTATCTCCAGCCCTATTTTTGCCTTTATTATAAACATTGCTGAGTCGGGCCTTTTAAATTTTACGGAAAGGATAAGGTTCTGGTTGAATCCTTTTACTGAAGCATGAACTTCGGCCTTATTGATGTAAAAGCTTTCATTTGTCAGGTTTTTGTCACTTACCTCATCCAGGAACATTTCAGCATTGTAAGCACCAGAAACTACTGCATCTTCGGCAGTTTTTCTCTTCAAAGCCCCGCATCCTGCTGAAACCAGAGCTATAGTTAATATCAGTACCTTTACTTTCCGCAATTTTCGATCTCTTTTAAAAGTTTTGTTTTTCTATCGTCCAGATCCAATGCTTTCCTCCAGCTGGCAATTGCCTCTTCACATCTTCTCATCTTACTTAGTATATAACCGTAATGCTCATACCATTCAGCGTCTTCATTTTCACCTGAGTTAATTATTCTTTCCATAACTCTCAATGCTTCTCTTACCTTACCTCTCTTATACAAAACCCATGCATATGTGTCGAGGAAAGTAGTATTGTTCTTATCCTTCTCTATAACTTTCTTCGCCATAATTTCAGCCTCTTTAAGCCTTTTGTCCTGTTCAGCCAGAAAATAAGCATAGTTATTAAGAACCGTTAAATCTTCACTATCCACCTTTAGAGCTTCATTAAAAGTCGTAAATGATAAATCATAATTCTTCATTCTGTAATAAACATCAGCCTTAATTGTAAGAACCTGTAGCTTCAGAGCCTTTTCATCACCGGCGAGAATATCTGCTTTTCGGAGTTCTTCCAGAGCAATTTCATAATTACCCTTTTCAATTGCTCCGGTAGCGAAGAGTATTTTAGCCAGAAATGATCGATTGAATTTAGTAGCACAAATCTCACCTGCAGTATAAAGCTTATCGTAATCTTTTTTCTCATAATATAGCATAAGGAGCTTTTCCCATGCAAAATAATTATCAGGATTTTCTTTAACAATTTCCTCTAACAGCCCAGCCGCATCATCAAGGCGTCTGCTTTTCTGAATTAATTCCGGGCGCATAAGTACTATAATTCCATCATCTTTATAATTTGCCTCCAGCAACATCAGGTTAGTTTCAAGTTTCGGGCCAAATTTTTCAACCAATTCATCATTACCTAAAAGCGTAGCAAATAGATTTATTTTATCCTCCCTTGAAATGTCGTTACTAATAATAACCCTATCTGTTAGGGCAAATAGTTCCTCATAATTTCCTTCCTCATTCAGAAAAAAGCATAACGATAAAGTAATTTTTGGATCATCCGGGTTATTCCTGATCAGATCATAATATACATCAAGAGCATCTTCATTCTTCCCCATTTTTCTGTAAACAGTTGATAGCAATTCATTATATGCCAAATTTTCCGGATCTGAGCTTAGCAAATTCTCCACCTTTGCCAACGCCTCATCAAAAGCGCCGGTCACTATCAAATTCCGGACGAGAGGCACCGTTGTATTCTCACTTGTGCCATATTTCATTTCCAGTTTTTCAAGTATCTCCCGCGCCTTTGCTAATTCTCCTTTTTCCGTATAGAGATTAGCCAGGTTAATCATAAGATTTTCCTTTTCCGGATAATATTTCAGCGCATTTTCGTAGCAAATAATTGTACTGTCAGTGTTTTGTACCTGATAATACAATCCTGCAAGCATTACATTATACCAAAAATTACCCGGTTGGATTTGTATAGCTTTTTTTAAATATTTCCTGGCATTCAAATTATCACCGTCATTTGATACAATCTGAGCAATCTGATAGTAAGCAGCATCGCTTTCCGGATTTAATTCAATACTTTTCTGAAGTAATTCAAGAGCTTGAGCATCCTTTCCCAGTAGTTTCTGTCTTATTGCTTCAGCATATACATAATTATATGACGCTTCATCAAACTCTTTTCCTGGTTGTTTGGCTACAGTAATACCGGGTATCAGTTTTTGACTGCAATCCGTACTGAAAAACAGTATAAAAACAAATATGAAAATTGATCGTTTTCTCATGTTATTCCTTCCCATTATGTCCGGAACCTCCTGTTCCTATCTTGGTCGAATTGAGTTCATCGTTGATCAGCCATTCTGCTCTTTCATGCCTGCCAATTATTCTTATTTTCATTCCTGGTTTTTATTTAAAAAAACACTTATTACTCTATCCTTATACTCAGCATAACAGACAAACGATGCGATCAAAACTGTATTAATCAGTAATTCCGAAATTATGCTACGATAATTGAAATATTTCCCGAACAAGACCATTCCAATGGCGATAGCAAAGTAAGGGATATATTGTTTCATATTATAAACAACCTTAAAGTGTTTTTCTGCCAGTATAAAAGACATGAATATCATTGCACCATATGAAGCAACATGTGCCCATGCAGCAGCCATATAACCGAATGAAGGAATGAATAAAACATTTATCAGTATCGTGATCACAGCTCCCGTTAATGTAATATATACAGCATAAAATGTAAGATCGTTAAGCTTGTACCATATGCTGTGATTTACATAAATCCCGTAAAGAAGGTAGCCCATGCTTATCAGAGGAACAACAGTAATAGCTTCCCTGTATGTATATGCAACTATATACTGTAATCCCGATATATAAAGATTAATTCCAAGGAACACAATCAGCATAATTATAATAAAGTACTTCATAACATATGAATAGGTCTCCCTGGCATTTTCATATTTTGCCTTTTCAAAGAAAAACGGTTCTGCTGCAAAGCGGAACATTTGTATGAACAATGCCATTAAAACGCCAATTTTATATCCGGCTCCATACTTTCCTACAATGGCTAATCCTTCTTCCTCGCCAATCATTCTTCTTAAAAGTATCTTATCAATGGCATCGTTAATTGTGCCGCTCAGCCCTGCGAGTAGAAGCGGAAATGAATATCTTATCATTTTAAGCCAGAGTGATGAGTTAAATACCAATCTTGTTTTTACAATTACCGGCAGCAGCATCAATAAGGTTACAATGCTTGAAATAAGATTTGCAACGAAAATATATCCTACCTTGTAATCAGGATTATAGGCCTCCCTGAACCATCCGTTGCTCTTCTCCCATAATCCTGGAGCAATCTTAAGAAGAAAAACAACAAGTGAAATTGTGACAATTACGTTAATAAGCTTTATGCTACTGAATATTGCAGCTTTCTTCTCCATTCGCAATTTTGCAAACGGGATGGCAGAAAAGGCATCTACAGCAACTATTCCTGCAAACATTCTGATGTAATCATGGTTGTTCCTGTAGTTCATTACGTCCGCCACCGGTCTGATGAATATATTAACCAGTATTACGAACATTGTGGAAGTGACAAACAAGCTTATTAATGAAGTAGCAAATACTTTTTCAGGATCTTCATTTTTTTGAGAGAACCTGAAAAACCCTGTTTCCATGCCATAAGTAAGGATTACCAGAAGAAATACCATCCATGCATACAACTCAGTTATAATTCCATATTCTGAAGGAGAGTCATAGAAAATCCTTGTGTAAAAAGGAGTCATTACGGCATAATGGAGGAATCTGGGAATGATTGTTCCCAGACCGTAAATAAGAGTTTGCCCTGCAAGATTTCTTACTTCCTTCATTTTTAAAATTTGCTCACAAATATAGTCTTATTAGCTCAAACCGGCATTTATGCGGTCTGAATCAGATATAATTGCATATTTCCGGAAACATTATGTGTATCATTCAAAGTTAAATATCTTTGTACACACATAAATCAGACATTATTAACTAAAAATCTATTTTCATGAACATTAATTCCGAGCCTTTTCTTCTTTTATCTATGTTGTTCCTCTTGATTTCCTGCAGTTCTCCCGGGGGAGATAAAGACAGGGAAGTATTGATTACAACCTCTGAAGGGAACATAAAAATAAGGCTCTATGATTCAACTCCTTTACACAGGGATAATTTTATCAGGCTTGCCAGCTCAGGATTCTATGATGGTATCGCCTTTCACCGGGTAATCAATGAATTCATGATACAGGCTGGTGATCCATTAACTAAAACAGGTTCTTTAAATGAACAATCAGATACCATAAACAGTTATACAATTCCTGCCGAATTCAGGAAAGAGCTTTTTCACAAAAAAGGAGCTGTTGCGGCAGCCCGTCAGGGCAATAATGTTAATCCGGAAATGCGTTCATCCGGTACACAGTTTTATATAGTTCAGGGCAAGAAATACTCATCAGAAGACCTGTCGGCTATTGAGAAAAGTATAGATTCAGGCATCAAGCAAAACATTTTCAGCCGCTTATTAAAGGAGGTCTCCGACAGCGTTAGGCTCTCAGGCCAGCCTGTAGCAGATGGTGTCATTCAGGAGATAGTTTCAGAAAAAATGTTTCGTCATATGTCAAAAGAGGGTGACTTCAGGTTCTCACAGGAACAGAAAGCCATATATGAAACCGCAGGCGGAACACCATTTCTCGACGGAACCTATACTGTGTTTGGCGAAGTAATAGAAGGACTTGATATAGTGGATAAAATTGCTGTCACAAAAACAGGTCCCGGCGATAAACCTGTTTCCGACATTAAAATTTTTAAAATGAAAGTTATTAATTGACAGTTTAGTAACATAGACCTTATATGCTTGAAAGAATAGAAAACCTGCTGATTGAAGTTTTATCGGAAACTGTAAATAATCATCTTGAACTAGAGTCATTCCGGCTTAAATATCTTAGTAAAAAGGGTATAATTGCCGATCTTTTCAACGAATTCAGGAATATTCCAGCAGAAGACAAAAAGATAATCGGTCAAAGGCTTAATATCCTGAAAAATTCAGCCCAGGAAAAATATAACAACCTCAGAGAGAAGCTTAGTGAAGTAACTGAGGAAAATCAAGCCGAAGATCTTTCAAAACCAGCTTATCCTTATCCCGCGGGTACGCGACATCCAATATCAATAGTCCGGAAGGAAATTATTGATATATTTTCAAGAATTGGCTTTGTTGTATCTGAAGGTCCTGAAATAGAAGATGATGACCATGTTTTCACAAAGCTTAACTTTGCCCCTGAGCATCCGGCCCGTGATATGCAGGATACATTTTACATATCGAGGATCTCTGCCGAAGATTCAGATCCTTCTGATATATTGCTGCGTACCCATACTTCTTCAGTTCAGGTAAGGGTCATGGAAAGCCAGAGGCCTCCTATAAGGACCATTTCACCCGGAAGGGTATTTCGCAACGAAGCAATTTCCGCCAGGGCACATTGTATCTTTCATCAGATTGAAGGATTATATATTGACAAAAACGTCTCCTTTGCCGATCTTAAGCAAACTCTTTTCTTTTTTGCCAGAGAGTTATTCGGCAGTGATACCCGGATAAGATTGCGTCCATCTTACTTTCCGTTCACAGAACCTTCCGGAGAAATGGATGTTAGCTGCAAAATCTGCGGAGGAAAAGGATGCAATGTATGTAAGTACACCGGTTGGCTTGAAGTGCTTGGATGCGGAATGGTTCACCCAAACGTTCTTGAAGCATGTAAAATAGACAGCAAAGAATATACCGGCTTTGCTTTTGGGATGGGAATAGAAAGGGCAGCAATGTTAAAATACCAGGTGAACGATTTGCGTCTTTATTTTGAAAATGATCTGCGGTTTCTGGAGCAGTTTAGAACAGCTTTATAAGAAATTAATACTTATACATTAACGAAATCCGGAAATTAAGTTTGCTTCATTCAAATCTATTATGGTGAACCCGCATGATTGATTTCAAATGCAAACACCTATTGAACATCTTTTTCAATCATGTGTGATTATATCCTAAAATTTAAAAATAAATCATATACGGATGAAAACAAGTGACATCAAAATTCCTTTATGTGGAAAGTGTGCTGCAGAAACAGGCTCAATATTCAAACACCTAAAATCAGAAGAAACAGAAATTCTGAATTTTCATAAAGATTTCAGACAGTACAAAAGAGGGGAGATACTGTATCAGGAAGGTAACAGGATAAGTGGTTTTTATTGCATAAGCCGTGGAATAATAAAAGTTTACAAGACAGGATTTGATGGAAAAGAGCAGATAATCCGCTTTGCCAAGCCGGGTGATATTATAGCTTATAGAAGTGTGTTAAGTAATGAACCGGCCTGTACTTCAGCAAAGGTTATCGAAGATTGCCATGTCTGCTTTATTCCGTCTGAAATACTTATTTCATTCATTAAATCAAATCCTACTTTTGCCCTGGAGTTATTAAAGCTTACCTGTCACGAACTGGGAGAAGCAAATTCTTTTATAACCGATATTGCTCAAAAAACTGTGCGTGAACGCCTGGCAGAGATTCTTCTTTTGCTTGTCAGCGACTTCGGACTTGATGAACACAACTATCTTAATATATCACTTACCCGTGAAGAGCTGGCAAATCTTGTTGGCACAGCTACTGAATCAGTAATAAGGCTTTTATCGGAATTCAAGGCCGATAAGCTGGTTGAGCTTAACGGAAGAAAAATCAGGATAATTGACCCTAAAAAGCTGGAAAAAATAAGTAACGTATTTAACTGAGATTAAAAGAGAGTCCCTGTCATGTTTCCTCCAAACTGCCTGCCAAGGTGTCTGTATGCATGTTCTGTTGCTTCGCGACCCCTGGGTGTTCTCTTTAGATATCCTTCCTTTATAAGAAACGGTTCATATACTTCTTCAAGCGTTCCGCTCTCTTCGCCTACAGCGGTTGAAATTGTATTTATACCAACAGGTCCCCCGTTAAACTTATCTATGATTACCGACAGTATCCTGTTGTCCATCTCGTCAAGACCGTGCTGATCAATATTAAGAGCCTGCAGACTTGATTTTGTTATTTCGAGGTCTATTTTGCCCGATCCAATCACCTGTGCAAAATCTCTGATCCTTCTAAGAAGAGCGTTTGCTATTCTTGGAGTGCCCCTGCTTCTCATTGCTATTTCCAATGCTGCTTCATCGCTGATTTTCACCTTCAGTATTCCTGCAGATCTCTTAACGATTGATGTCAGAACACTATGATCATAATACTCAAGATGAAATTTTATTCCGAATCTTGCCCGGAGAGGGCTCGTAAGAAGTCCTGAGCGGGTTGTGGCCCCTATAAGTGTGAAAGGATTCAGGGTCAGTTGCACAGATCTTGCACTTGGCCCCTTGTCAATCATTATATCAATCTGATAGTCTTCCATGGCGGAATAAAGGTATTCCTCGACAACAGGACTCAATCTGTGAATTTCATCTATGAAAAGCACATCTCCTTCCTGCAGGTTTGTGAGAAGCCCGGCAAGATCACCCGGTTTATCAAGGACAGGACCAGATGTAACCCGCATGTTTACTTTAAGTTCGTTTGATATTATGGCAGCAAGCGTTGTTTTTCCCAGTCCCGGAGGCCCGTGGAGAAGTACATGATCCAGCGATTCGCCTCTTTGCCTGGCAGCAGTCACAAATACTTTCAGGTTATCAATTACTTGTTTCTGACCTTTGAAATCATCAAAAACCAGCGGCCGCAGTTGTTTTTCAAACTCTTTGTCTGTAAAGGAAATATCCTCTTTCCTGATGCTGAACTTCTCTTCCATAAGACAAAATAATTATTTAATAAGTCTTACGTCGCTTTCAGGGAGGTTTATTTTCACTCCGTTTATGCTCGTTTCAGCATCATCTTTATATGTTATTGAAAGAAAGGGAAAACCTTCTTCATTATATTTCTTCCACGTTCTCTGACGTATACCCATTGAATAATACTGTTCTTCCTTAATCTTTCCATTTTCATAGTAGTATGTTTGCGCACCATCAGGATTTCCCTGGATATAATTTCCTCTGAATCTGAGTTTTCCGTCAGGATAATATGACTTCCAGATTCCGTCCCTCAATCCTACAATATATTTTCCCTCCTCAGTATTGTCTCCCGATTTGTATTTCCATTGCCCATTTGTTTCACCATCAGTGTACTGACCCTGAGAGATTATTTCTCCTGTAATTGAATATTCTGTGAAGGTACCATCCCGCTGTCCTTGAAAATACTCTTCTTCCCTGAGCAAATTACCATTCTCATAGTACCATTTCCATATTCCGTCAGGTCGTCCGTTGTTATATGCACCTGTTTGTTCCAGCTTCCCATTTGTGTTGTAAAATTTCCAGGTTCCTGAGCGCCTGTTATTGCTATACTGACCTTCTGCAATAACCCTGCCGTCTGACGAAAGATCCTTCCATTTTCCGTTTCTGTTGCCTGCTTCATCAACAATACCTTCAGATAATAAAACTCCGGTATCATTGTATATGTATGCATTTGTAACCCTGCCTTCAGCCGAATATTCACGGTGAACACCAACGGGGATGTCATTTCTGTAAGGTCCGCTATATATTATTTTTCCCTGCTGGTCATATCTGTTAATAATTTCTATATCCGATTCATCTTCAACACTTGACTTTACAATTGAACCATTTTCATAAAGCATTGTTAGTGCAAGCTTGCCTCTGTTGTCATATTCCTTGTAATAACCATGAAGCTGATCGTCTTTGAATGTTTTCTCTGTTTTGATCGATCCGTTAGGATAGAATTCCTTCCACTCACCCTGCTTCTGTCCTTTTTCATCTGTTCTGTTAATCCTTTCCCTGCTTATAAGAAAATCATTATTATATTCATAAAGTGTAATGACATTACCGTTGCTGTCGAATTCCCTTGAAAGACCTTCTTTCTTGCCGTTATTGTAAAAGGTTGTTTGTTTAATTTTGCCATCAGGAAAATAAACATAGGCGCTTCCTTCTTTTCTGTCTCCTGCGTATAATTCCTTTGATCTTACATATATACCTTTAAGCGGATCTTTTCCGTATTTATAATAATAACCGTTCTTTTTCCCAAAAAGGTAGTTAATTTTTTCAGTGGTATCACCGGCCTGGTCATAAAAGACCCATATGCTGTCGAGCAAAAAATTTGTTCTTTTGCCTTCTGACTTCTTTATTCCTGTTACATAATAACTTTGCCAGAATCCTTCTGGTTTACCATTCTTTATAAATCCCTCACTTGATATTGATCCGTTAGGATACTTGAAAATGTGATATCCATCCTGCAGATCCTGGGAATCAAGTATCGGATTAAATGATACTATCAATAAACAACTTAAGGCTATTTTAAGATTTTTCATATTTAAAGACCAAGTTTTTCAGAAATCTCCATCATTCTTATTATTGGCTTCCTTGCCTTTTCAATAGTTTTGGCATCAATCTTAATTTCAGGAGCTTCATTCTTAAGACATTTAAATATCTTTTCAATAGTGATCAGCTTCATAAAGGAACATTCACTGCATCCGCAAGTTGAATCCCTTGGAGGAACCGGAATGAATTTTTTATCCGGATTAGCTGCTTTCATCTGATGTATTATACCCGGTTCAGTACCTATTATGTAAGTAACAGCTGAATCTCTTTTTGTAAATTCAAGCAGCGCTGAAGTTGATCCTATAAAATCAGCAACCATTCTGACAGGAAGTTCACACTCCGGATGAACAATGATTTTCGCTTCCGGATTTGATTTCTTGATTTCAATTATAGCCTCGAGCGAGAATTCTTCATGAACATGACAGGTACCATTCCATATTATAATGTCCCTTCCTGTTTTGTTAAGAATGTAATTTCCAAGGTTCCTGTCAGGGGCAAATATAATTTTTTCATCAGGGGGAAGAGATTCAACAATCTTTATTGCATTTGACGATGTACAAATGATGTCTGACAAAGCTTTTATGTCAGTATTGGTATTTACATATGTTATTACTGTTCTTCCCGGGTTTTCTTTAATAAATTTCCTGAAATCTTTTGCATTACATGAGTCTGCAAGCGAGCAACCTGCATTCATATCTGGTAGAAGCACCTTTTTATCAGGTGAAAGTATTTTTGCTGTTTCAGCCATAAATTTTACACCTGCAAACAGTATTATGTCAGCATTATTTGAAGCTGCCTTTTGCGACAGTGCAAGACTATCTCCTATAAAATCAGCAATGTCTTGTATTTCACCTCTTTGATAATAATGAGCCAGAATAATGGCATTCTTATCCGATTTAAGCTTTCTGATTTCAGATATAATATCCATATTTAAAGATTCTGTAAAATACAAACCTGTAACAAATTATAAACAATATAATATTTTAAAATTTTAAGATTTAATTTTCTTATGATTGTTATGTTATACTGTTAATAGTGTTAAAACAAAAATCAATTTATTATTTATTTTTTCAGAATTACAATATAGCGAACATTCTTTTAACAGGTCAAAAAATGTACCAAAGTTGAAAATCAAATACTTAGATTATAAATTAACAGTTGTTAATATGCTCTTATCAGCATAAGTGATTTAGCAAAAGTATAAGAATTAATGTTTATTTAAGGTTTACACATTGACTTTCTTTTGTGAGAAAATTTTTAAAAAACCGGAACTTAAGGTCGATGATGTCAAAATGGTTGATAATACTTTAAGATTTAATCTTTAATTAACCGGTTTTAACAACATATTGTTTGCATAAATAAAAATACTGTTTGCTTTGAACAATATTTCACATAAATGATTATTATCCGGGAAGAAAACTGTAAATAATAACATGTAATTAAACTCCGGAACTTGCTCTAGACTTCTGTTATCGCCGAAGCGGAATACGAAGGAGAATTAAAAGTTCCCGGCAATCTTCAGAATTTATATTATTATTTAATGCCTGTAAACGTTGGAAAAGTGAATAACCTGTAAATAAGATAAAAGAATATTTATTTCTCTAAACTTTAAAATTGCGTTATTTTGTATTGTTAAGATATATTAATTAGGTTAATCTCGTGAAAAAGAGAAAAATAGCTATTGTTTCGGATCATGCTGGATTTCATATTAAGGAAATGCTGATCTCGTTTTTAGCAAAGGAAGATGATATAGAATTGAAAGACATGGGATGTGATTCCCCTGATGCTGTTGACTATCCCGATTTTGGTCATGCCCTCGCAAGAGTCGTGGCGGAAGGTGAATATGAGATGGGCATTACAATTTGCGGAACCGGCAACGGCATGAACATGACAGTAAACAAGCATCCCGGGATAAGAAGTGCTTTGTGCTGGAACGAGGAAATCAGCCGTCTTGCAAGAGCCCATAACGATGCAAATATTTGCGCGCTGCCAGGAAGGTTTATAAATGATTCTGAAGCATGTCTTATAGTAAAAACATTTCTTAGTACCGGATTTGATGGAGGCAGGCATTTGAGAAGGATAAAGAAAATATCTTTAAAGTTGTATTGAAATGCTATCAAACTCATGCAGATATGGAATAAGGGCTGTAATTTACCTTGCAGGCAGGGTAGAGAGAAAGTCAATTTTAGGAATCAAGCAGATATCGGAAGACCTGGAACTTCCAACACCGTTTCTGGCCAAGATAATGCAACAGCTTGCAAAGCATAAGATTCTGAATTCGGTTAAAGGTCCTCATGGAGGATTCTCCCTTTTAAAGGATCCTGCCGAGATAACGCTATTTGATTTGGTCAGGATAATTGATGGAGAAGAAGTCTTGACAAACTGCCTTATCCATAAAGGATCCTGCCGGTCTGTAGATATTGAAAAGAAACCATGCCCTGTTCATGATGAATATTCAGATGTCAGAAATTTGCTTATTGAATTTTTTCAGAAAAACACTATTGCGGATATTGTAAAGAGATCGAAGAATAAAACAGATGTGGTTATTTAATTCTTTCGCTGTAATATGGGTTGTAAACAAGCCATATTAGCAAAGCAGCAGTTATTCCGGCTGTGTTGAACATGGCATCGAGGATTTCAGCTTTTCTGTCAGAGGTAATTGTTAGTTGCAGCAATTCTACCAGGGTGCCGAAAAAAAACGGTATAAGAGCAATCAGGATCAACTGCCTTGTATTTTTAAAAGAATCTTTATGTTCAAGAATGACAACTGCCATTAAAAGAAAATAAAGGCTGAAGTGACCTATTTTATCAATATATGGGATATTTATAAATGCTGACGTTCCGAATGTCTGTGATCCTGCAAGACTCAGATAAAGTATTACCCCGGCAGTAAGCAATGAATATTTGTTCTTTTTAATCATTGGTTTTTCATTTGGAGCAAATGTAAGTATTAGAGTAACATTTTCTTTATAAATTTATTGTTTATACAAAACAAGATGGCAGGTATTTATATACATATACCCTTTTGTAAAAAGTTGTGTTCCTACTGTGATTTTTATCATCTTACCGATTTGACAAACAGCCGGTTATTTATTGATGCAGTCGTCCGTGAAGCTGAAATGAGGAAAGGATACCTGTCAAATGATAAGGTTTCAACAGTATATTTTGGCGGAGGTACCCCTTCAATTTTACCGCCGGATGATTTGAAGGAAATATATTCGGCAATAAGATCTTCATATGATATTTGTGATAATAGTGAGGTAACTATTGAGGTCAATCCTGACGATGTAACAAATGAGCTTCTTTCGGCATATCGTAATATTGGCATAAACAGGATCAGTATTGGCATACAGTCCTGGCGCAACGATGATCTGAGATTGCTTAACAGACGCCATAATGCCTCTCAGGCAGCCCTATCCATAGAGGAGGCAATAAAAGCAGGATTCGGCAACATATCTGTTGACTTAATTTATGGCATCCCGGGAATGACTTTAAAGGATTGGTCATCTAATATAGAAATTACTTTAGGATTTGACATAAAACATCTTTCAGCATATCATCTGACATTTGAGAAGGGAACTGCTTTAAGCAGGATGAAGGAAAAAGGTCTTGTAAGCGAGGTCGATGAGGAGGAAAGCAATTCACAGTTCCATTTATTGCTCGAAAGAACCCAGGCAGCCGGTTTAATTCAATATGAGATTTCAAATTTTGCAAAGAAGGATTTTTTCTCAATACATAATTCAAACTATTGGAAACAGGTCAATTATATTGGGCTGGGACCTTCAGCTCATTCATTCAACGGATATTCCCGTCAATGGAACACGCGTGATCTCAAAACCTATTTTGATGGGATCTTTTCAGGCAATCTTTCCTATGAAAGAGAAGAACTTGATACTAAGACAAGGTTCAATGAGTATATAATGACTTCATTAAGAACCATGTGGGGAATAGACCTTGATTATGTTGAAAAAACATTCGATAAAGAGGGATATGATTATTTAACCAATCTGGCTGGAAAATTCATTAATTACGGACTTATGAACCAGGATAAAAATACCCTGGTCCTTACAAACCAGGGTAAAATGATATCTGACAATATTATTTCGGAACTGATGCTCCCGGGGAATGATTGATTATCTCTTTGATAGCATAAAAGTTGTCCTTCCGATAATGTTATTTTCAAGGAAAAGCTCGACACTGTAATTGCCTGTGATGAAATCACCGGTATTATCAAGAAAAATGCACATTTCTATGTCCTGATTCATATAGTCAACAAGGCGGCTTGCTGAATAAACAAGCTTATTTCCATTATAGTCAAAAAGGTTGTCAGGACTTGTTGTTATGACAAGGGAATCAGGCCTTATCACTCTCATAAACACTTCTTTCTCGCCAGCAGTAGCTATTGGATTTTCCCTCAGGGTAAAGCATATTCTCAACTTATCGATGAGATTGATGCGGGTTGTTTCCTTCCTCTTTCTATTGAGAGTAACTGCCGAAATATCCTTTGCCTGTATTATTGATGCTACTTCAACCTTGGCTCCAAGCTCTTCCTTCACTTTCGTAAGCTCAACGTTGCTCTCCTGTACCTGTGTCATCTGTGTGCGGATATTAAGGTTTTCAGCAACCAGCTCCTTGTTCCTCGTGTTTAGTGAATCAATCTGAACGATGTAACTCTTCATGATTTCCCTCATCGTTGATATCTCACTTCGATATTTCTTTATTAATTGAACGTTTGATGCATTAATTTCAAGTAATTGTACAATACGGTTTTTTTCCTTCTCAAGGTTGGCCATGAGAGTATCATTATCTGTTTTCAGTGTGTCGTATCCATGGATCATAAGCCTCAGCTCATTTGCCAGTGAATCTTTCTCCTCGGTTAGGACAGTTTCCATTTCGACCATTTTGTTCTTCTGGTCAAAATACATCACAACCAGAAAAATTAAAGCTGCTGCCAGGATCACCGTTGTAAAAATCATGGCTATCGGAGCGCTCTTTTTCTTTGGATGTTCAATCGGTGTAGTTGTGTTTAAGTCTGTCATTTCGGGTCTCTGTTTTAAAGATTTAGACTACAAAAGTAATAATATCCTGATAATTTTTAATATATCCAACTCATTGATTAAATTTACAGAACGAAATCATCGTATTAACATACTAATTATCAGATATATGAGTGGCTTTTTTGGGGCGGTGTCAAAAAATGATTGTGTTGAGGATGTTTTTTACGGGACAGATTATCATTCACATCTTGGGACCAAGCGTGCCGGTTTGGTTTTTTTAGTCCCTCATAAAGGTTTTCGCCGGTCAATACACAATCTCGAAAGCGCCTATTTCCGCAGCAAATTTGAGGATGAGCTTAAGGAATTCAGCGGTAATGCGGGAATGGGGATAATAAGTGATACTGATCCTCAGCCTATTCTGTTAAATTCACACCTGGGAAGATTTGCCATTGTGACCGTCAGCAGGATTCTCAACCTTGAAGATATTGAAAAGAGATTTTTGGACAGACGCATACATTTTACCGAAAATTTTGAAGGTAATATTAATCCGACTGAAGTCATTGCCAACCTTATATGTGAAAAAGATTCATTTATTTCCGGGATAGAAAATGTCTTTGAAAGCATAAGGGGATCCTGCTCTCTTCTTTTGCTGACGGAAAATGGCATAATTGCAGCACGCGATAAACTTGGAAGAACACCTGTGATACTTGGCAAAAAGAAGGATGCCTGGGCCGTTGCCGTTGAAACAACAGCTTTTCCGAATACGGGTTATGAAATAGAATACTACCTTGGCCCCGGAGAAATAGTGCATCTGACTGAGGACGGCTTCAGACAGCTGCGAAAACCAGGTGATAGAATGCAGATATGTGCATTCCTTTGGGTTTATTACGGTTATCCGCCCTCATATTATGAAGGTATAAATGTTGATGAATGCAGAAACAGATGTGGCGCTGCACTTGCCAAAAGGGACGATTTAACGGCTGATCTTGTATGCGGTATACCTGATTCCGGCGTTGGGCATGCTGTCGGCTACAGTAATGAGAAAAAGACACCTTATAAAAGAGCTTACGCCAAATATACACCAACCTGGCCGCGCAGTTTTATGCCTCAGAATCAGGGACAAAGAGATCTTGTTGCAAAAATGAAACTTATCCCGAACAGATCGATAATTGATGGTAAGAAAATGGTTTTTCTCGACGACAGTATTGTTAGAGGCACTCAGCTCAAGGACAATACTGTAGACCTGCGTAAATCAGGCGCCGGTGAAATACATATGCGAATTGCATGCCCTCCTCTTCTTTACCCATGTGAATTCCTTAATTTTTCGCAATCAAGGACCCCAATGGAACTGGCAGGCCGTAAGGCTATATTCCAACTTGAAGGTGAAGGAGCCGATTTAACCGATTATTCAAATCCTGATTCAGATAAATACAGGAAGATGGTTGAAAAGATAGCTGAAACACTCGACCTCGACAGCCTGATGTATCAACGGCTCGATGATCTTGTTAAAGCTATAGGGCTGCCTAAGGAAAAACTATGCACTCATTGCTGGGATGGCTCCGGAATATACTGACCGGGAAACATTCAGGATACTCCTGTAAATACTGATAAAACAAGTACAAAGTCATTTGCTGTTTTTAACAGGAAGCAAAAGCAATGGGTTTATTCATCTTTAGTAAAATTTCCTCTGATATCTACATCAAAACTGTTAAACGGGTCTAGCAAAATATCAAGTATTAGCGCCATTTCTCCGCGCAGAACAGGGCGTTCTGCATCGGCTATGTCTTCGCATCCGGTAAGGCTTCGCAGTTGTTCGGTTTTCTTAACCCAGGCAAGAGAATCGTGCCTGCCTGTTACTATTTCTGAGATCTCAAATGCCCGACGTATTGAGAGCGTATCAGATCCTGTCTCAATATCCTCCGGAGAAACATCATAAATATCAAATAATCCGGCAAGGTCAGAAGTCAGGGTAACATCCTCAGCCCTGAAATAGGTCTGGTTAGACCATCCGGAATTTTTGCCGATACCTTTCATGATACCTGTGGATCCAATTCTTTGCATGGGTCTGAACCAAATGTGATCAATGGGTACATCAAGATAGGGGAGAAGATAGCCTTGTGAATTGAGTATCACATTTTGTACATCTCTTACCGCAATTTCTTCCACAGGCTTTTTTTGCAGGACTGACAACGCGGCAAGAGCACCGGATGCCTGTCCTATCTGCAGTACTACAGGTTGAAGCCGTGTTGCACCGTTTACAATATTGGTAACAGAAACAGATTTTTCTGCAATTATTATATCTTCAGCATTTTCAGGTATCATAACACCTAACGGTAAGCCAAATGAAGGTACCGGATAGAAATGAAGATCAGGAAGAGAATCTGCTCCCGAGTACCTGCCATGATGATGATCAATAGCGTAGTCTCCTGCTCCTATGCAGGTCCGGTAAAGCTTTTCAGGCTGATCATAAGGATGTGTTATGTGATTAACAGTGAATCTTACCTTGCCCCTTATCCGGCGTGATTCCCTGTGGTAGGGAATGAACGGGAGCCTGTCAGACGTACTGAATTCGTCATCTGCAAGAGATAATGTATTATATCCAAGTTCATGCTGGATAAAATATAAAAAAGAAAGGGTAAGGTTCTTTGCAGGGATAAGAGCTTTTTCACGTTCATCACGGTTCATTTCAATGATGTTCACGTAATAGTCATTTCCGGAAATTGGCCAGTTGATCATGTACTTTTCGCCTGGAAGCTTCCCATAGGAGATCATTGATTCAGCAGGCCAGAGTCTGTTCTTATCGTCGCGATCAGTGCAGAGCTTATTCATGCAACAACAGGCAAACAAAGAGGAATCATAGTTATTGGGGCGTGCTATTGTTACATCTCTCCCATAGTCTTTTAATATTGCCACATAGGTCAGATCCTGGATGATGTCGTTCTCTTCCATGGGAGCTATTTCTTCACCAGTATCAATTCTGCTGTCCATTCCAATGTCATATTCAATTCCTGCAAGCTTTGCCAAATCACCAAGCTCAGTGGCATCTATCACACAAAGGGCTCGGTAGTATGTAATTTCATTATTCAATTTGTTCCTTACCTTAATGCTCCAGCCTTTTTTATTTTTTATAATTGTATCAACACAGGAATCGAATATGACAGTAAGGCTTTTTTCCTTTTCAGCCATGTTTGAAAATATCCTGTTTCCGATTGAAGGCTCAAAAAGAACATTGCTGACCCATCCTGTCTTTAAAAGTGAATCGCCCCCATAATGTGTTGTTAATGAATCCTTAAATTCTTTCCACAGACCTCCCTGGAGGTTATAATTTCCGTCAACAGCGCTAACTCCGGCACTGGTCAGCATACCTCCGAGCCATTTGTTTTCTTCAGCTATAACAGCATCAACGCCCATTCTTGCGGCCTGGATTCCAGCTGCAATGCCGCTTGTACTGCCTCCTGCAATGAATACATCAGTTAGAACCTGTTTTCTGCATGCTGATAGAAGAGATAAAAAGGCTGACAAAACAAGGAATCCTGTTCTGATGTTGCCGGAATAATTTTGCGTAAGTTTCATACGAAAAAATATTATTATATGAATTAAAATTAAGTGGTTCGTATGGAACCTTCATTATTTTCATTTTCCTATTGTCCCTCTTTAAGCGGGATGAAGGTTTCTTTTACAGGTTATTGTTGCGGTTTTTGATTTTTGCAAATTTATTCA
>JAVEVC010000034.1:10301-33792 GCA_034005245.1 Bacteroidales bacterium | reverse complement strand
GAATACTCATTGATGTTCTCGCTGACGAGTCCGGTCCTCGATTTTGCGGGTCATGGTATCATCATTTTGCTTGAAGACGGATCAAAGATTGTCAGGCCTCAATCAAAATTACTGTTTGAAGGAGGTACAGAGGAAACCATCTGCAAATATTCAATAAAAATGGTGATAGAGAAGGAAGAACTGGACCTGATGTTAAAAAACAGCATCACAAATCTCAAATTTTTTGCTTTTGACTCTGAACAGCCGGTCTTATTCAATATAGGTGACCAGCCTGACAACCTGAGCAGAAAGCTATTGTTCTATCTTAACTGCCTTCGGAATAAATAAAAAAAGGCTTTTGGCTGAATCCCATTTAGCGCACTGGGTTCGTTGTGCTCATATGCCAAGTTCCCCGAATCTTGCTGCCAGGGTCTAATTCCAGGATACAAGTCAGTGTATCACCATGATCTTCTGTGACCTGAAGGAACCGTCGAAAAAGATGCGGCAGAAATACAAGCCAGAAGGATAATTAACGGCATTCCATGATATGGAATGAGTTCCTGCATTAAGCTGCCGGTCTACAAGTACTTCAGCAAGCATCCCTTTAGGGTTGAACACCTCAGCACGCACATGTCCGCCAGAGGGTATGACGAATATTATCCGGGTGGTAGTCCGTACAGGATTGGGAAAATTCTGTTCCAGGGAGAAAAGGATTTCATTATTTATCGTTCCATATTCATAAGATTCATTAACCATGTGCCAGTATGGTTCATTGCCGCAGTTGTAATCGCGTCGAAGGTAATTTGTCTTAAGAGGGTATCTTGTAAAACTGCTTAATTCCGCAGTTTTTGCTCCTTCATCCTTATCCCATTCATACAATGGGATCTCGGCTGGATTTATGGTAGATGCCATTCCCCTTTCCTTTGCAATATGAAAGAGTCCGAAATTACCCGGTTCGTGCCCCCCGAGATAATGACCGATATTGTCGACATGAAACTGGTTGCGGCCGAAGATTATATAATTGGTCATGTAATCATTTGCAAGCCCATTTGCTCCCGGCCCATCCATGAAATTACCGTCTCTTCCGTATATGCCTTCTATAATATGCAGTCCCGCGAGCGTCACCGAGTTATTATCAATACACCGGTTCACCCAGGTCTCCTGCCATATTCCTCCACTGCTTCCCGGCCTGTCCCATCTCGGGATGCCTGAAGCTTTATGCCTGTTATAGCTATCCATTATTTCGGCATTTGCTGCGGAATTAAGATCGCCCAAATCCACACCGTTCATCAATTCGCCGAAGGATTTGCAGTGAGCCTGGTAATTCATTGCAATTGTTCCCTGGAGGTTTTTGGCGCACAGCGTCAGTCCCATACTATGGGCTTTGAATTTTGAGATATTCAGGAGGAAGGTATCGGGTGCATTAACCGGCCAGAGATATGGGATTCTTTTAAACCAGACCCCGCCGGGTACATCAATCCATTGTATCTTATCATGGCTTAGTTCGCCGGCCGGAGTATCTATACACTGCAGATCGATCCCGGTACGTGTGGCCATTTCGGTATATCCTCCGTCTGCAAGATCATCAGGACAATTGACCTCACGGATGTAGAATTGGCCCGGGCTAAAACCCAACTCCTGGAGGCTCTTTATTATGCCTTCTACAAAGAAAGCATCAGTTACAATTCCCATTGATCTTTCAATTGTGTAACCGGGATGGTCTCTTGATCGGCAAGTAAGATTTGGCTTGATTACCACTTTATGTGTAAGGGGAATGCCCTTTTCCTCATCATCTGTCAGGCAGAATACGGAACGACCGAAATCCAGCCCGGCATTTCTTATTTCAGATGAATCGGTCTTCCTGTTTACCCGGGTGCGCATAATAAAAACAGCTCCCGGATTCTGGAGTATAAAAGGATTAATGCCCGCAAGAGTTCCCTTTTTCAGCCTGTCGAAACCCCTGATTGATGGTATAGCCAGAGCCGCTCCTGCAAGCAGTGACGAATGAACAAACCTTCTTCTGCTTATTGCCATACTGTCGGTATTGATCTGACTTCAGGCCCTGAAGGTACGAAATTGCCGGGGGAACAGCAAGTGGGATGGAAGGATTGAGAATCATTTTCACATCCGGTCAGGGGTCTTTATTCCCGACTGATTCAATGGTCAAATGGCCGGATACTAGGTTCAGAAAGCTAGAAGAATGCACAACACGGATTTAAATCCTGTGGTGAAACTTGCTGTTGCAGCGACGATACATTTGATTGAAAAATAACTATTATGAAACCTGCAGGTCAGAAATATATTTTCCTCCTGGCAAACCCGGCGTAGATCATGGCTATATCGAAAAGATAATTTAAATTTACTCTTAGCCCTGAAAAATGTATTAATTTCATGCTGCTGACCAACTGGAACAATATTTTCGGAATCTTAGCGGAATATCAATCCGCAACAGTTTATAGTAAAGCAGGTATATTGTAGAGTTAACACGTATTCAATAACTTAAAGCTCCCATATCTTTAATAAAACTCGTTTCGATGCCAGGAAGAATAAATATAAAGACGGCCGGCCTTTATCTGGGTCCAATACTGTTCTTTGTTTATTTGTCATTACCACCACCGGGTGGAATGGAGCCGGCAGCATCGAAGACTTTGGCAGTTACCCTGCTTATGATTACATGGTGGATAACTGAAGCAATACCCATCGCCGCCACTTCTTTGCTGCCAGTAGTTCTGTTTCCCGTTCTGGGTGTCATTCCTGTTCAAGAGGCATCTTCACCTTATGCCAATCCGTTGATCTTCCTGTTTCTGGGAGGATTTATAATAGCTTCAGCTATGCAAAGGTGGGATCTCCACCGTCGTATTGCATTGAGAATTATCGTATTCGCCGGTATTAAGCCATTATCCATAATAAAAGGCTTCATAGCTGCTTCTGCTTTCCTCAGCATGTGGGTCAGTAATACTGCAACTGCCATGATGATGCTCCCTATTGCAGTGTCTGTTTTGCATCTGTCGGCTAAGGAGGGTATGGGAAGTCAGCCTGTGAGGAATTTTGAGATTGCACTGGTCCTTTCCATTGCGTATTCCTGCAGCATAGGCGGTTTAGCTACTCTGATAGGCACTCCTCCCAATGCACTTTTTGCAGCTTTTATGCTGGAGAATTATGGGATTGAAGTAAGCTTTGCCCGTTGGATCCTGATAGGTTTTCCGCTGGTTGTCATTCTGCTGCCTTTGATGTATTTCATTCTGACACGCATTGTATTTCCTGTTAATCTTAAAGAGCTTCCCGGAGGAAAAGCTCTTATTCAGGAGAAAGCAGCCGGGCTTGGAAGAATAACCAGGCCTGAGAAAAGGGTGAGCATGGTTTTTGGCATCACCGCGTGCCTTTGGATCTTCAGGCCTTTTCTGGTAAAAATCCTGCCGGGTTTGTCGGATTCAGTTATAGCAGTTGCCGGAGCTCTCTTTTTATTCATCACACCTTCAGGAACAGGATCAGGAGAAAGGCTATTGAGCTGGCCTGATCTAAAAGGATTGCCGTGGGGCATCTTGTTGCTTTTCGGAGGCGGGCTAAGCCTGGCAACTGCAATAACATCGTCGGGTTTAGCAGTATATATTGGTGATCTTCTTAAGGTTATCGGCTCTGCGAATATGTTCATCCTGATTCTTGCAGTAGTTCTTGTAACAATCTTCTTTACAGAGATAACCAGTAACACTGCGCTTGCATCTGCTTTTCTGCCGATCCTGGCATCTATGGCAACGGGTTTGGGCCAGAATCCTATGCTTTTTGCCCTTCCGGCTGCAATAGCTGCAAGCTGTGCATTCATGCTGCCTGTTGCTACTCCGCCTAATGCTATTGTTTATGGTACGGGTCGGGTAACTATTTACCAGATGGCTAAAGGTGGTTTATGGCTGAACCTGATATTCTCAATCGCAATAACATTAGCTCATTATTTCCTTTTTGCACGTGTTTTTGGAATAGAGATATTATGATAACAGTAATCATAAAAACTCAACTATTTCTTCCAGTGGTTTTCTGTTCTTGACCTGAGACGATTCAAATCCTGCTTTCGAATATCCCAGAGGTGTTATTCCGAAGGGCGATTGATTTTCTTTCAGATTTAGTGCTTTAGCAAGCAATTCCGGATCATATGCTGCAATCCAGCATGAATCGATACCTTCATTCTCAGCTGCAAGGATTATATGTGTCATTGCTATTGCTGCATCGGTCTCCACGGAATTGTATCCGTCATAACTACGGTTCCAGGCCTGATCTCTCAGCCCTATAACCACAAGGATATGAGGAGCATCCTTAAACCATTCACGGTGGTAGCAGGTTCTGACTTTTTCAAGCATTTCCGGGGAGGAGACCATAATAAATTTCCAGGGCTGCCTGTTATTTGCTGAGGGGGCAAGCCTCCCGGCTTCTAAAATTCTTTCCAGAGTCTCCTCAGGTACCGGCCGGCCAGGATCGTAATTTCTTACACTTTCACGTTTCTTTATCAATTCACTGTATTCCATTGCTAATATTTGTTGTGGTGCTTTAAATCATAATTTTAGTATATATTCGTTAAATCGTGGGTATGAACTCTGAATTATAAGGACTAAACAATATCCAAAAACAAAATGAATTGAACAAGTATTTCCTGATAATTACTTTTCTGATATTAACAGTGAGAGCTGGTTCACAGTATCCCATTCCTTCTGAAGAAAGGATGAGGGAAGCTGATATGATTGTTATTGGTGAAATCACCGGTTCCTTTTCATTCTGGGATATACAGCACAGGAACATTTACACGTGCCATAAAATCAAGGTGATAAACGCTCTGAAAGGTGAGGGATCAGATGAATTGGAAGTTATGACCATAGGAGGTATTGTTGAAAACATTAGGCAATCGGTAAGTACATCTCCCAGCCTGGGAACAGGGGAAATCGGGCTTTTTATACTTAAGAAGCCTGATCCGGAGGATGGTATTTCTGTAGATTTAAGGAATAGATACATTTTATTGGGTGGAAAGGAAGGATTTTATGAGATTTCAGACCTGAATGATAACATTTCGAATTTCAAGCCGGCATACGAAAATGAAATTCTTGAGCTGGTAAAAATCTTACAATCCGGAATTAATGTTCAGGAAACCATAAATAATTTTTCGACTAAAGGCAGTTCCGCAGAACATATTATTACAGGCATAGCCCCTGACACAATAACTGCCGGAACGGGTTCAGTCCTGAATATATCCGGGGAAGGATTCGGTTCGGTTCAGGGAGAGGGAGAAGTAAGGTTTGTAAATGCCGACAGGCCCGATTATATTTTTTCTTCTGATGATTTTGAAATCAGATCATGGACCGATACTCTTATTCAACTGGTGGTACCGCATAATGCCGGCACTGGAAATGTATTCGTAACCATAGGAGGAGAAAATGTCAGCAGCCCCGAAATTCTCTTTATCAGGTATTCATACAGTAACCTGGTAAACAAGCCTTATATTCTAATTAATTCAGATCAGGCTGGCGGTTATACATGGCGTTATGCCACAAATTTGAATTCCAATAATATAGCTGCAAACATCGTAAGCAGGGCTATTGATAAATGGATTTGTGCCACAAGCGTTCCGTGGCAGACAGGTGAGCCGGTTGAGGCAATCGCAGGCATGGATGGTATCTGTTCAATATCATTTGGAACAGTTGCAGACGGACTTGGCGTAACATCAATTTTTGCAGAGGGTATTGTTAACAATTCAGTTGTTACTGCATGGGTGGTTAAGGAAATAGATATTGTTTTAAGGGATGATGTTGATTGGTGCTATGACAGGGCTAATATCCTGCCCGCACAATATGATTTTGAAACAGCTGTCCTGCATGAACTGGGACATGCCCATTTGCTTGGCCATGTGAATAATGCTATGGATCTTATGCATTCAGGTATAGCAGCTCAGAGCATCAGGGAAATTAACAGCTCAAATGACGAGTGCGGTACTTTCATTCTCAACAGATGCCTTGCTTTCTCCAATCCTAATTACAGGACAATAATTCTCTCAGGCAAGTATCAGGTAGGCAAGGCGGGTACTATAACAGGCAATCCGGTTATTTGCCAGGCGCAGGGACCTGTAACCTTTACCGTGCCATTATTAGAGAATGCTACATCCTACATCTGGTCGTTACCGGAAGGAGCATCGGGAACTAGCTCGACTAACAGTATTATTGTGGACTTTGGGCCTGATGCCGTATCAGGAAATATTACAGTGAGAGGCACAAATTCATGCAATACAGGAGAGCCGTCCGCTCTCGCTGTTGTGATTAATTCTGTTCCCCGACCAGCAGGCGAAATAGCAGGTCCAACCAATGTTTGCCGGGAACAAACGGCTGTTAACTATACCGTTCCCGTAATTGAAAATGCAGCTTCCTATGTATGGACATTGCCTGAAGGTGCATCCGGAACAAGTTCAACAAACAGCATTACAGTTAGTTTTGGCCAGGAAGCTCTTCCGGGAGAAATAACTGTTCAAGGTATAAACTCCTGCGGTGCGGGAGAAACCTCATCCCTCTCAATCACTATAAACTCTTCACCTGCGATTCCGTTGCCAATCTCTGGCAACCAGGTTGTATGCCAGGGACAAAACTCTGTAGTCTATACTGTTCCTCCTGTTGAAAGAGCTGATTCATATACCTGGACTTTACCTTCAGGGGCTACAGGCACAAGCGTAACAAACAGTATTACAGTCAATTATGGCACTAATGCTTTGTCAGGTGAGATAACTGTGTCTGGAATAAATACGTGTGGCAGCAGTGTGCCTTCATCACTGGAGATAACAGTGCTAAGCAAGCCGCCCGCCCCAACCATAACATTGACTGACAATATTTTGCATTCAAACGCCCCAGCAGGGAACCAATGGTATGTTGAGAACACCATTATAGCAGGGGCAACAGACCAGGATCACACAGTGACCTACACAGGTGATTATTATGCAATTGTAACAATAACCGGATGCAGTTCCGATGCTTCAAATGTTATTTATGCCGCTTCTTCAGGGCATGAGTTCGACGATGCAAAAATTTACCCGAATCCGGTAGCGGAAGAGCTGATAATTGAACTTCCCGGGAATTACGAGCGGTTGAATTTTGAGATCATAAATGCTGCAGGCCAGATAGTTATAAAAGGATTCGTTACGGAAAAAGCTGTTATTTCAACTATTGGCCTTACTCCGGGGATGTACCTTGTTAAATTTGGAAGCGAGGAGGTTTTTGATATCAGGAAAATAGTAAAAGAATAGCAGATCCTCTTTTCAATCTTAAGTTTGATCAGAATATGACCAACAAAGATATTTCTATTTATGCTTGTAAACTATCTTGTTGCTGTTGGCACTATGCACGTACCTGTTGCAGCTTCCGAGTACTAAAACAGAAAAAACGACAATTTTGAGGATCATCATGAAGAAAAGCGCCAGCTTGTATGATTTCTTAAGCTTCATATGCGATACAGATCCCAGTAAACGGATCGTTGTAAAACATTATTGCTATCGTACCGAAAGAAACGCACCCGGTTATTTCCCTATCCTGCATTTTTAATACCATAAAAAGGATATTGCAGGATTAAGGCCAATCAATTTTATATGAATACTCAAATAGCCGTAGTTAAAACTTGTTAAATTCTTAGAGCCGGTGCTGTTAATTATATTAATTTCCCTGCCGACTTAATCCCAGTATTCCGATGAGAATAATTCTTTTTTCCCTGTTGTTTCTGTCTGGTGCAGGTTCAATTGTTAATGGTATCAGCGATCCCGAAAAGAAAAAAAACAAATCAGGCTGGTCGTTTGGTTTTTTCCCGGCTTTCGGCTATGATTCCAATACCGGAGTGAAATACGGAGGTGTTCTGAAGCTTTTCGATTATGGCGACGGAAGCGATTATCCTGCTTATGACCAGAGTTTTCATTTTGAATGGTCACGAACAACAAAAGGATCGGGCGTGAATCAGTTCATTTATGATACAAGGAAACAAATCCCCGGAATCCGTATAATGGCGGAAGCCAGTTATCTTACAGAGAAAGTACTGGACTTTTATGGATTCAACGGATATAACGCTTATTATAGTCCGGGCTTTACCACTAAAGCAGATCCGTTGTACAGGTCTTCAGTATTTTACAGGATGGACCGTGCACTTATAAAATCGAGGCTTGAATTCATAGGAAACCTCAAAGGGAATTCCCTGAAATGGTTTGGTGGTTTTGAATATTTAAATAATAAGCTTGACACGGTCGACATAAATAATCTTAACAAGGGAAGAGATCCGGAGGATTACCTGCCGTCGGCAGGAGGAGGATTATACGGAAATTTCATACGCTGGGGCCTGATTCCGGAAGATCAGGCTGACGGAGGACAATCGGGCATTTTTAAACTCGGTGTGAAATATGACACACGCGATAATGAGCCAAATCCCATGAAAGGTCTGTGGACCGAGTTACAATTGCTTGTGGTACCGGGATTTATCAGCGACGGCTATGGCTATACCCGTTTTGCATTCACCCACAGGCAGTATTTTACTTTGTTGCCGGAGAGAATTAACCTTGCCTGCAGGGTGTCATATCAGGCCAGGCTTACGGGTGAAATGCCGTTTTATATGCTGCCGCTGGTATTCAACTCATCTCCTCAGCTCACACTGAGTGGATTGGGTGGCGGGAAAACTATCAGGGGCATATTAAGGAACAGGGTTGTGGGGGAAGATTTTTTTTACGGCAATGCCGAGCTCAGGTGGAAAGTCTTCAGAACCGTAATCCTTAATCAGAATTTTTATTTTGCCCTGGCGGGATTTGTTGACGGAGGAATGATAACCGGCAAATACAGGCTCCCGGAAACCACTTATCAGGAGGCTGCGGAATGGCTGGCCATGGGCGACAGAGAATCAATGCACATTACTTATGGTGGCGGCGCCCATTTTGCCATCAATGATAACTTTGTCATCACAATGGATTATGGCTGGGCTGATGACCCCCGTGACGGTAACCGCGGCACTTACATTGGCTTGAATTTCCTTTACTAGGAAGGGTCAGATATTTCCAGATGAAAATTGTTCAGCAGGATTGATTTCCCGGCCGGATTTCTGGTTCATTTTTCATGTTTTTCCTTCTTCTCCACAACAATTGTACAGTCGGTAGCCAGGGCTGCTATTGCGCCGACAGCTGCAAACACAGGTGCCAGAACAACACCTATGGCTCCTATTGTCAGAGGGAACTCCATTAAGGTTTCTTCCTTATCATTTTTAATTATGATCTTTCGGGCATTTCCTTCTTTTATGATCTCTTTGATCTTCGATAAGATCTCATCACCGGAGACTTTAAAGGATTCATGGTTTGATTTTTTTCTGCCTGCCATAATATTCTGATTTGATGGTTTCGATCCTTCAATCACATACCTTCCGCCTTATGCCTTCATGCTATTTATCATTCTGACACCTGTATCGCCACCTTTCGACAGGGTAATATCAAGTGGTGCATTCTGCTTATATGAGCCGCAGGTAAAATCAGGGAAATTAATATGGTCCGAATGATTTGCCACTGACCAGTCACTCAGCGGGATCACCGAGCTCCATAATGCAGCATCATACACGTCCTGGTCAAGTGGGAGTCCGTTCCTTAAACAGTCTATCAGCCTCCAGTCCATTATGAAATCCATGCCACCATGACCTCCAACCTGCCTGGCCATTTCTCCGACTCTTTTCACGATGTCAGGGGTATATTTATCAGTTATTTCTTTCATCTGCTCTTCAGTAATCCACTCCTCTGATGAGGAAATCTTCCCGGGAAGGGGATATTTCCGGGCTGAACCTTTAGTGCCGCTCAGCAAATGTATGCGTGAATACACTCTGGGGGTGGCACCGCCCTGTTGCAACATAATCGTTTTCCCTTTTTCTGTTATTATCAGGGATGTGTTCAAATTCCCAATTTGAGAATGGGGATCAAATTGCCTGAAGAATTCATCGGTTTCTGCCAGTTCCGGAAACTGTCTGACATGAACAAAATCCCTGCAAGACATTGAGGTCATGGAATTGAATTTGTCGCCGCGGTTGATATCCATTGCCTGGCAAATTGGTCCCAATCCGTGGGTAGGATAATAGTTACCCAGTCTGCCCTGTTTCTGCATTATGCGCCATTTATCGGCATATTCAAGGGGTTTAGGGGGCACGGAAGGCGATATGTAATGTATGTAGGCTCCCTCTCCATGTATTATTTCTCCGAAAAATCCCTGCCGGACCATATTAAGGGTCAACAGCTCAAAGAAATCATAGCAGCAGTTTTCGAGCATCATGCAATGTTTCATCGTTCTTTCCGATGTTTCCACCAACTGCCAGCATTCCTCGAGTGTAAGGGCAGCAGGCACTTCAACTGCTACATGCTTGCCATTGGTCATGGCAAATACCGACATAGGGGTATGGAGGTTCCAGGGTGTTACTATGTATATAAGGTCAAGATCGTTGCCAGAGCACATTTCTTTCCAGGCATCCTCGGTTCCCCCATAAGTACGTGCTGCCGGCAATCCGGAATCAGTCAGTGCCTTTAGCCCTGCTTCAACACATTCCGTCCTGAGGTCGCACAGTGCTCTGATCTCGGCCCCCTCAATAAGTTTCAGCCTGTTTACCGCTTCGATACCGCGCCTGCCGATCCCAATTATTCCTATCCTGACTGTTTCGATCTTTGGTGCCGCGTAACCGCACATATTAAAATGCTGTTTATGAGTAAGTTTCACCGCTTCAAACGTCTCAGCAAAAGGCATCTGCTCTTTTATTTCATTACAGGCGGTCATCCCTGAAGCCATCATCCCGACTCCGGCAACACCTGTGACCTTTATGAAATTCCTTCGGTTAGTTTTCATATTGTGATGTATAAAGTTGATTATCCTGATCATATCTGTTTGTGACTTTTATTCAGAGGTGGATCCCTGATTCCTAAATCCTGCAGATTCGGAGCATAGTAAAACATCAAATTTACAATATGTGATCATGAAAATCAATTGTCTGGTGCATCAGGTACTGAAATGTTTTCAGCTTACAGTTTTGATATAATGGGCATAAATGAAGTCTTTTTTGTTATTGACAATCAGAGACCTGAGGGATAAGAATAAGGTGACAGTTATTTTAACAATACGTTTGAGGGTGCGCCAGATCCCGACTGAACCATTCCATGGATGAGCAGGTAATTATTGTGCATCAAGTGTTATTGTACTTTTGGAAGAGGAATCTCTCAGCAAAACAAGGAACACACAAAAAAATATGAAATAATGAATTTAAAAGATAAATTTGTTAAACCACATTTTACCATGAGAATGCTTTTTTAAGATGGCGATTCCAATATGGGCTACTTAATTCAACGAGATGTGGTCAATCTGTCCGGCTTTTGTAATGTGAACAGATTGTTCGGTGTACACAGTAAGCTTGAGAATAATCATTTACATAATTAGCTGGACATAAATGATTTGATAGAATATTCTTAATTATTTAAGATTGATAGGTTTTCCAAGTGATAATGAACTTATTGAAAGGCTTCATACAGATGACATAAGAGCCTTTGATTTGATATACGAAAAATACTCAGGTAAGATATACCGGTTTGGTTTAAAGTATCTCAGAGTCCATGTTGATGCAGAAGGCCTGGTTCAGACTGTTTTTCTTAAGATATGGGAAAACCGTAAAATCATTAGAAAGGAATCATCCTTTAGTTCATTTCTTTTTACGATTGCTTACAATGATATTTGCAAAATATTCAGGAAAAGAAGTTACCTGAAAAAGTTTATTAACGAAACTCTTGCTGAGAATCCTCATTTTTCCTATAAGATTGAAGATAATATTGATTATCAGTCGTTTTTAGAAAGAGTTTATAGGATAATAGATATTTTGCCTGAAAGGCAAAAAGCAATTTTCAAAAAGAGCAGGGAGGAAGGTAAAACAACAAAAGAGATTGCTAATGAGCTAAATCTTTCACCCGGTACAATTGATAATTATGTGTCTGCATCAATAAGATTCATCCGGAACCATTTGAAAAATGAAAATCTGGCAGTGATGTTTTTCTTTTCCCTGTATTGCCTGTAAAAAAATGCCTTTACTTTCAAGTTTTTCAAATAGCGATCAAATTTCAATATGAGAATTTGATTTTTTCGGCTATTACAGAAAAAGTTTGGCTATCAGGTCGACTGGTCGGATTAACTGTAAGATATTGACAGGTTTATTCACCTTTTATTCTGCAAAACCTGCCGGTATTTTGTATGAATCATATTGCACCTATATTGGAAATCTGTGAATCAATCAAAATTAATTCACATTTTATATGAGATTAGGTCTTCTCACGGATATTATAAATATTAAACCAGTTAAAGTTTTGAAAACAGAAGAATTAGAAATAATAGATCGCTACATAAAGGGTACAGCGTGTGACAGTGAAAGAAAATTTGTGGAATCCCTTCTTGCTGAAGGAGAAGCAAACCTCTATTTACGGAATTGTTTGGAAAGGGACTGGAATTCTTTTCCTGATCAGAGTGAATCTTCTGAAGCTGATCTGTCCCATTTACTTGACAGGATATATCATTCAATCAGGAAGAATGAGACAAATAGAACTCTTAAGCCTTTACATAAGATCTTAAGGGTTTATAAGAAAGCAGCTGCTATTCTGCTTATTCCAATGGTGCTTGCCGGATGGCTCTTTTACAGTTTTCAGTATGACAAAGAACAGATTATTGAGGGGGAGAGAGCTTCAGCGCGGATCTTTGCACCGATGGGATCACGCGTTTCCTTCAATCTTCCGGACGGTACCAGGGGAATGCTTAACAGCGGATCGTATCTTGAATATTACACTCCTTTCGTTTCTGACCGGAAAGTGAAACTTGAAGGAGAAGCCTGGCTTGATATCAGTCATGATGATGGACACCCTTTTGAGATATCAACCGGAAGCTCTGTTGTGAAAGTGCTGGGTACACGTTTTAATATCAGTGCATATCCTGCTGAAAATTACATCGAAGTGGTTCTTGATACGGGTAAAGTTGAATATCATAACAATATAACCGGAGAAGAAACGATCCTCCTACCCTCGGAAAGGCTGGTTTGTAATAAGGGCAGAGCCAGCAAATCAGTTGTGGATCCTGAAAAATACAATGCCTGGACTGAGGGTAAACTTATTTTCAGGGGCGATCCGATGGCTGAGGTGGCAAGAAGAATTGAGCGATGGTATAACGTAAAGATTGTTATTGCAGACAAAGAGCTTGAGAAATATTCATTCAGGGCAACTTTTCAGGATGACAAACTTGAAGATGTTCTGACGTTCTTATCGATGACCTCTCCAATCAGGTATGAAATTTCATCGCGTAAATTATTACCGGATGGAACCCTGGAGAAGCAGAGGGTAACTATTTATAAAAAGAATGATTCTGTTTAACACTCAGAAATTAAATCTATGGAAACTATAAATGGACCTTGAAAAAAGAAAAAAAAGGAAATCGCGCCAACGATTTCCCAAAAACATCTGATCGATATTTTTAATCTTAAAACATTACAAATTTATGAAAAAAAAGCAACCCCTCAGAGAGTTTATTCCCCCCTCTCTGAAAAAAACCTTACTAATCATGCGTATTGCCGCTTTTCTTATGATTTTAGGATTCCTGCAGGCATATGCAGTTGAAACCTATTCGCAGAAAACAAAGCTTTCTTTAGACTATTCAAATACAGAACTGATAAAGGTTCTCGACAACATTGAAGTTGAAAGCGAATTTTATTTTCTCTACAACGAAAAGCTTCTCAACACGAACAGGAAGGTCAGTATTGATGTGAATGAACAGCCGATCATTACAATACTGGATAATCTGTTTGCTGGTACCGATGTGAAGTACACTATTATTGACAGGAAAATAATCCTTGCTCCGGACTATCTGACAATTGGAACAGATAATAATGCTAATCTTCAACAACATACAATAACAGGAAGAGTAATTGACAGTCAGACCAGGGAACCTATGCCAGGTGTTAATATTGTTGTTAAGGGTACTGCCATGGGTACTGTAACCGACATAGAAGGCAGATATACTTTTAACATCAGTGATCCAAATTCCATAATTTTAGTTTCATTCATAGGATATATCCAACAGGAAATTGCCCTAGCCGGTAGAAGAAGCATTGATATACAGATGACTCCAAGTGTTGAAACACTTGATGAGGTAGTTGTAACAGCTCTTGGTATTCAGCGCGACAAAAAAACGCTGACCTACTCATCGCAGCAGGTGGCAGGAGCTGAAATGATGAAAGCCAAGGATATCAACTTTATGAATGCGCTAAGCGGGAAAACTGCTGGTCTTGAAATTAAAAAAGCAGCTTCCGGAGCAGGAGGTTCGACAAAAACATTGCTCAGGGGCTCAAAATCGTTTAGTGGCAATAGCGCGCCTTTGTATGTGATAGATGGTGTGCCGATAACTAACCGTATAGGCGGCCAGGCCGGTTTGTGGGGAGGCTATGATGAAGGTGACGGTATTTCGCAAATTAACCCCGATGATATCGAAAGCATCAGCTTGCTGAAGGGAGCAAACGCAGCTATTCTTTATGGAAGTCAGGGGGCTAACGGCGTTGTTATGATCACAACCAAAAAAGGCAAAGAAGGAACTATGGACATCAGTATAAGCAACGCCACAATGTTTGAAAACATACTTGCATATCCTGAATTGCAGTATAAGTATGGAGCCATCGGTGATGCTAAAGAAAGTTGGGGTGTTACACCTCTTTCAAGTTATGACGATACGTTTGTTAAGGATTTCTTCCAAAGAGGCCACGACATTGTAAGCAATGTTTCAATAAGTGGCGGCAACGAAAGGACTACTGCTTATTTTTCGTATGCTAATACAATGTCAAAAGGAATTATTCCTGAAAACCATTATCGTAAAGACAACGTAACTCTCAGCCAGTCTACAAAAGTCTTCAAGGACAAGCTAACAGTATCATCAAAGGTAATGTTTACATCTGAAATGGCATATAACAGGCCTCCTAACGGATGGTATATGAATACCCTAACAGGACTCTACTGGTTCCCGCGACAGAAAGATATAAGCGAATACAGAGACGGAGATAACTGGAAGGAATGGATACCGGACCGGTACATGTATAAAATGCACTGGCATGTTACCGACCACCACCAGTCGAATCCATGGTGGATAACAAGAATGCAACCCAGGGAAGACGGCGGGAAGAGAGTAATCGCTGGTGTTAATGTTACATATGATATATCAAAAAGCCTCAAATTTACGGTAAAGGGGAATTATGACTATGCCAATAAAAAGAACGAACAAAGGCATTGGGCCGGCTCAAACACTACCAACGTTTCCAAAAATGGGACATGGAATTTCAGGGAGTATAAAGACTGGATGTCGTATATAGACGCTATTCTGTCGTACAATAAATATTTTGGAGATTTCAGTCTCAACACCCTTGCAGGGATAAGTTACCAGGAAACCAGTTATGGCGATGGAGTCAGCGTAAATAATGGAGCTTCCTATCCATTAATGCTTCCTAATGAATTTTCACTGCAGAATATGCCTCATACTGTTATTGTAAATACAACCTTTCCATCAAGAACTATCAAGGAGGGATATTTTGCCAATGCTTCAATAGGATTTAAGGAAATGGTTTTCCTCGATCTTTCCGGCAGGATGGATAGATCGTCAACTCTTGCGTTCACGGAAAACGGCGTTGCGTATTTCTATCCTGCCATAGGTTTTAGCGGCATCGTCAGTGAAATGGTTTCGCTTCCCGATTTTGTAACCTTTGGCAAGGTAAGAGGCTCATACACAACGGTTGCAAACGACGTTGGATTTGATAATATTATACAGAGAATGTCCATAAACAACAGGTCAGTTACTTCACAGGTAGGCAGTACCAGCGTAACATCTTCCGCATCTGTAAGCGCACCAACAAGTCCTGATTGGCTTACAGCCAAGCCCGAAATGATTACAAGTGTTGAAGTTGGAACCGATTGGAGATTCCTGGATGGGAAAGTGGGTTTTGATTTTACCTATTATAACATTATAAGCACAGACCAGCGTATGTCAATACCAACCCTGCAGGGAGTAGGTTTTAATAGTATGCTCATTAATGCCGGTAAGATTACGAATAAAGGTATTGAATTAATAGTTGACGCCGAACCCATTTCAAGAGGCTCTTTCTCGTGGATAACTTCCCTCAACTATGCCCACAACAAAAATAAGATTGTCGTAGTTAATCCTGATGATGTAAACCAGATAATAAACCTCGGATCATCTGAGGGTTACTATAGTAGGATCAAGAGCGGAGGTTCCTTTGGCGACCTTTATGCTTTCAATTTCGAGTACGACGATCAGGGTAGAATAAAACTTGACGATAATCAGAATCCGCTGAAAACAACGGAACCTGTATTTGTTGGACGAATTGATCCTGATTTTACTCTGGGATGGAACAACACATTCAACTACAAACGCCTTTCGATGGGATTTCTTATTAACGGAGTATTTGGAGGAAACGTTTTAAGTTACACAGAAGCTATGCTTGACAATTATGGAGTATCAAAAAGAAGCGCTGATGCGAGAGACAAAGGAGGTGTTGAAGTAAATGCCGTAATGCCTGATGGATCTGCAGTAACGACGGTAGATCCTGAAAAATGGTATAGGGCAATTGGAAACATTAACGGAATACTGGGAGCTTATGTATATGACAGAACAAATGTAAGACTTACTCAGTTCTCGCTAAATTATAACGTTCCACTTGGAAATCTTAACCTGCCTGTAAAGTCCGCTTCGGTAGGACTTGTAGGGCAGAACCTTTTCTTCCTCTACAGGAATGCTCCCTACGATCCTGAGTTAACAATGAGCGCGGGCAGCGGTTCACAGGCGCTTGATAATTTCAACTTGCCTTCGACACGGACGTATGGTTTCAACATAAAAGTTAATTTTTAATAACTGAACTAACATGAAAAAGATTATAAGTATTATCATATTAACGATTTTTATATGCGCCTGTGTGAAGGAAGACAGGTTTGAATATATTAACAGAAGCGGTTCCGCTATAACACCCGAGTCTTTAGGTCAGGATTTGAATTTTGGTTCAAGATTCCCGAATATACTTAGAGACATGGGATTCCGCGTTGCCTGGGGAGATGCCCAATATGGTGTAGACTGGGGATGCGATAACTTTATGCGCCACACAGGCACACCTTTGGATGAAGCGGGTGGCAGAGACATGATGAGCTATTATATGGTCGACTACTGGAATGAAGTTATATGGAACACTACATATAACAATGTTATGGCCCCGGCTAATGTGAATAAAAAAATGGCTCTGGAAGCAAATGCCAACTTGTTTGCAGCCTGGGCAGAACTGTTTCAGGTAATCGCTCTGTCGAGGGCTACCGTCTACTACGGTCCGCTTATTTATTCGGAATATGGAGAGCTGAAAAAACAATTCGACTATGACAGCGAAGAATTTTTATATGAACAGTTTTTTGATAAACTCGACGAGATTCAGGATGTATTTGAAACTTATGCACAAAATAATGTCCAGGATCTGGTAAGATTTGACGCTTCATATAACGGTGATCTTACAAAATGGCTGAAAATGATAAATTCGCTGAGGTTAAGGCTTGCAATGCGCATAGTTAAGGCCGATCCAGTTCTTGCCAAAGCCCAGGGAGAAAAAGCAATAAGTGATCCGGTCGGACTCATCCTTTCCAATACGGAGAATTTCAATACCTCACTTTTAGGCGGAACGTATCCCGTATGGACAATGAGCGACAGCTGGAATGATAACAGAATGGGATCAGGGATGGAAGAAGTCCTGATTGGATATAAGGATCCGAGGATACACGTGTACTTTCAACCGGTGGATGAGAGTTATCAGGACTTATATGCCGATCATCCCGACTGGCCTTATAAAGGTATTGCCGGCGGAGCATATCTTAAGAAAAAAGACAACTACATACCTTTTTCCAAGTTAGGTACATATTTTAGTCCCTCGGGAGCCGGCGGAAGTTTCAGAAAAATTCTAACCGCCGCGGAAGTAAATTTTATTCTTGCAGAAGCAGCATTGAGAGGATGGAGCGGCGTACAAAAATCAGTCCAGGAATACTATGAAGAGGGTGTAAGAATATCATGGGAAGATTGGGGCGCAACCGGCGACCTGGCGGCATATCTTGCCGACGAAACAAGTGTGCCGATAAATTATATTGACCCTACGGATGAGAGGAATAGTTACAATACCAAAATCACCATAACCATCAAATGGGATGAATCTGCAGGACCTGAAGAGAAGCTTGAACGGATCATGATGCAGAAATGGATTGACTCTTTCCAGAAAGCCAACGAAATGTGGAGCGACCACAGAAGGACAGGCTATCCAAAACTTAGCGATGTGTCTAAGAACGATAGTAACGAAACCTGGGGGATTATAGAACCCGGCGATGTTCTGAAAAGATATGTCTTTATTTTGGCTGAAAGACAAAATAATCCTGCAGGCATAGAGGAAGCAACGAAGAAGTTGGGACCAGGAGGCAATAAAATAAGCACTCGTCTTTGGATACACCCGGACCAGCCGAATTTCTGATATCAGATTAATTATGATAGCTTGAAGAGGCTGTTAAGAAAGAGGAAATATCGCTTGATACGTAACTTTACTATGGAGTTTTTAACAGCCTCTTTTAACTCAAAAGAAATTTTGAAAATGCCAGATCTTATAACTTAAATTACAAGAATATCTAATTTCTTAATGCAGGACTTTTCTCTTTTTTTTTACATGTTCCTGATTTTATTTAAATCCTTATTAATGTCAGATTTATGAACAATAACCAGCATAAAATTCTATTAAGTTGTTTTTTGTCCACCTGTTTGCTTTTTGCACTTATTCCCACAACAGCGAATGCTCAGGAAGCATCATCATCCGAATTATTCAAGTCGTCTGTCTTAACCCCTGTTAATAGTTTTACGTCCGATGTTGAGGGACCGGGAGTAGACAGAGAGGGTAATTTATATGCCGCTAACTTTCACCATTCAGGAACGATAGGGAAGGTTACACCGGAAGGGATAACCAGTGTTTTCTTAGAACTCCCGGCTGGAAGCATTGCCAACGGAATCCGCTTTGACAGCCATGGAAATATGATAATATCTGATTACGCAGGTCATAAAATATTTAAGGTTGATATGGCTTCAAAAGAGCTAATCCTTTTTATTAGTGAACCTGGGATGACTCAGCCTAATGATATTGCTATTGACAGCAAGGACCGCATTTATGCAAGCGATCCTGATTTTAAAGCCAGAACCGGCCGTGTATGGCGCATAGATCCTGATGGAAAAATCACCCTTCTTGATGATGAAGGTATCGGACCGGCAAATGGAATTGAAGTCAGCCCTGACGAAAAAACATTGTATGTAAATGCATCGCGAAGGCTCTGGGCTTATGATCTGTCTGAAGAAGGAGAAGTCAGCAACAGGCGGTTATTGCTTGAACATACTGCAGGATTTGACGGGATGCGATGTGATATACAAGGGAACATCTGGGCTTCGTGTATTGGTAATGGAACTGTAGCTAAGATTTCTCCCGGGGGTAAGTTATTGCAGGAAATAACCCTGATTGGGAAAAAACCTACCAATGTAGCATTTGGGGGAAAAGACGGATGTACAATATATGTAACTTCAATGGACCAGGCTAATATAGAGAGTTTTCGGGTTGATATTCCCGGTCGTGAATGGATGATGCAAAGGGGGGAATTGTAACTATGAACTCTAAAGCTGGTATTGTAAGCATCATAACCATATTAGTAATATTAACTTCACCCGGATGTTCAAGCCAGAAGAATAATGACAGAGCTGTTCCGCAAAATGAAAACGGACTATATACCATTAAAGTTAATAATCTGGCATTAGAGATCGATCCTGCCACTGGAGGGCGAATTACTTCGCTGAGAATTGACGGGAAGAACTTTTTTACTGAAAAATCGGTTGATTCAGGTAATTGGGGCTCCACTCTCTGGCCCAGTCCCCAAAGTGCCTGGAACTGGCCTCCTTCTGCTGAATTGGATAATAAACCGTACAGCGTCGTTGTAGAGGATAATGTTGTGAAAATGGTTAGCGGGAAAGATCCTCAATTTGGGTGGATATTTACAAAGGAAATCTCAGGTAATAAAAAGGAAGGCTCTTTTAATTTGAAATTTACGATTACTAACGGATCTGATTCCGTACAATCTGTTGCCCCCTGGGTAGTTTCGCGTGTGCATATAAACGGGCTCACTTTTTTCCCGATCGGAGAAGGCGAGAAACATGGAGGCTTGCTCCCTCTAATTGTTGAAAAAAACGGAATCTTCTGGTTCCCTTATAAACAGGATAAATTACCTCAAAAGGGCGACCGGCAATTATATGCGGATGGTGCAGAAGGATGGTTAGCACAGGTTAACGACGGAGTGATTTTAATCAAGAAGTTTCCTGATATTCCATTAGAAAAAAATGCGCCTGACGGAGCCGGTCGTTTTGAAGGAGAAATAGAACTTTTTGTAAGTAGAGTTTTTCCTGAAAGAGGTGGTTATGTTGAGATAGAACATCAGGGAGCATATGAAGAGTTAATGCCAGGCGCATCATCAACCTGGGAAGTGACCTGGTTACTGAGAAGACTGCCTGACAATATTAAACCTGAAGTCGGGAATACAGACCTGATTGATTATACACGAAAACTAATTAAATAGAATTTTTTGATTTTTTTTGAAAAGTTTTTCCGCTGACTCGTTGCACCAAAAGCTCCCCTGATCTGGTTCTTTGTTATCTTTGGGTCTGCTTTAAGGATGGGCTTACTTTGTTACTCAGGCCTTGTGGTGCTATGTAATCAAAATATAACCTGCAAAAAGGGGTTTAAATTATAAGAACTGAAAATTTCAGATGAATAATGAATTCATTTTAACTTGATAATAACGAAATAATGCAAAGGAGAAAATTTTTTAAGTCGGTTGGCGCCCTGACTGCTGCCACATATGTGTTTCCAAATAAGGTAATTGATGAAGCTTCAGGTCTTTTTTATCACGGAAAGTTATTGGAGTCACCAAGGATTTTTTTTGATCAGGACAATTCAAATAGCATGGGTCCTGAAGATGGACCAAACCAGCCTATGGGTCAGGCTTTGGGTATCAATCCGGGGCGTGTGGTGTGGGCCTGGAATCCCGGTGCCACCAATGCGGATTGTAAGAATGTCATAGAAAATAACGACTGGTATTTTAATCCCGTAAACTTTGATCAGAAGATTATTGACAGTATGTTTTCGGAATCAATAAAGGAACTGACAGGGAAGCGTCGTCTTAAGAAAGCATGGGACTTACTGTTTCGTTATCACAACCTGAAAAAGCACAATAGAAACAAAGGATATACTCCCGGTGAGAAAATCTATATTAAGATCAATCAGGGGACCTCAGACTGGTTACTAAGCAGAGAAGATAAGAAAAATGGATATTTTGTCCCGTCTTACCCGCTTAAACCAGGTGCAAGATCAAGGGGATATGGTGCACTGGAAACAGGCCCCTATATTGCTCTGGAACTGTTAAGGGAACTTGTTAATGAATGCGGAATAAATCAGTCAGATATATCTATTGGCGATCCGCATAAGCATATCTTTGGACATAACTACGCCTACTGGCATAATGAATTTCCCAATGTCAGATATCTTGACAAAGCCTCTGAAGACTTTAACCGTACTGTGGTCAAAGAAACTGAAAAAGTGCTTCTTTTTTATTCAGACAAAACAATTAATGACAAGCTTTTTGATGTGATTGAAAATGCGGATTACATGATTAATCTGGCAAATTTCAAACCTCATGGATCTGCCGGTGTTACTCTCACCGCAAAGAACCATTTCGGTTCAATAGCCGGAAGAGCTTCCCGGCTACATTATTCCAATGTAGCCCCGTCATGGGAAACATCTCCAAGGCAAGTTGGCAATCCCAATAATGGTGGTTACAGAAAATACAGAGCCATGGTCGACCTTTTGGGTAGCAAATACCTTGGCCGGAATACCATGTTATACATTGTTGACGGATTATTCGGGGGTGGATCCGACGAAACAAGAGGTCCCGTAAAGTACCTCATGCCTCCTTTCAATAATCACTGGAGTTCTTCAATATTCATATCGCAAGATCAGGTAGCGCTTGAATCTGTTTGTTTTGATTTTCTCAGAACCGAATGGGATGGCAAAAACACACATGATCCGTCAAATGCAATATGGGAGTGGGTTCCAAACATGCCCGGAGTAGATGATTATTTGCATCAGGCTGCTGATTCAAAAAACTGGCCTGATGGTATAATTTACGATCCGGATAACAGCGGAATACCTATGCCAAGCCTTGGCGTTCATGAACATTGGAATAATCCGTTTGATATGCAATACTCAGGGAATCTTGGTCGTCCGAATGGAATAACTCTGGTAAGAGTAGACGGGAATATTGTTAAAAGAACGTAGCAAGAAGGACTTCAATAAATTAATCCTGGGATTTCCGGATGCAGAATCCCGGGGTAGTTCACGGTAAATCCGGAATGCGCAGTATGCAAGAATCAAAACACTAATCCGGGATGCATACAATGAGGGATCTTTTTAAAGGATTAGGTTAAAGCTGGACTGAAGCATACGAATAGCATTTAATTGTGGTTCTTCATCAGAATAAGAATGATCTTAATGCAAGGGAACATTTTGGAAAACGGGAGGTAAAAAGCAAAAAATCCTGTAACACATAAGTTTACAGGATTTTACATTAATCTGCATTGTGTTCTGGTGGAGATTAGGGGAATCGAACCCCTGACCTTGTGACTGCCAGTCACACGCTCTAGCCAACTGAGCTAAACCCCCTTCAATATGTCAAATATCATAAATTACCGACTGAACTAAAATTCCTGCCAGTTACCGGCAAATGTAATAAAAATCGGAAAATAACAAAACAGTCCTTAAATGCTGTTGTTTATTGCTTTGCCGTAAAGATGTGATTTTGTAATTTTGGCGGTGATTTGAAAAAACCATTTTACCGGTGTCAGACAATCTGCTGTTTTGGCATCGAAACTGACATGTAATTGAATATTTACTGAAAGAAAGGAAGTGCCTCGAGAGTGAAAAGCCGGAACAGAGATAAGCAATCATGTGTCAATAACGATAATCATTCTTTCAGGATAAGGGATTTCGACGACCTGGTCTTTGAGAACAGGAACAGGGAATACGGAGCGTATGAACTGCGCAGAAGATATAACCGTGCCCTTCTGACAGGTGTAATCATCGCCTCTTTGTTAATGACTGCGGCAGTTCTCATTCCTTTTTTAAACCGGCCCCCGGCCGACCGGATACTTAGCGGAGGTACAGGATATAAATCAGTTCAGATAGAAAACTTCATGCCTCCGGAGGAAGAGATATATGTACCTCCGGCACCTCCTCCACCACAGCAGGAGAAAATTCAGGAATCAGTGAAATATGTTCCGCCGGTAGTGGTAGATACCGTTCTTGCCATGGAACAGGCCCCGGTAAC
>JAVEVC010000034.1:0-10201 GCA_034005245.1 Bacteroidales bacterium | reverse complement strand
AACCACTTAAGTATAATCAATTCATTAATAACATTTTCACATGAAACAGCTGATTCCTTTTCTTCTTATTACAGCTTTGCTTGCCGCAGCATGCGGATCATCAAAGAAAAGCCTTGAAAGGGGCAATTATGATTCAGCTATCGACCAGGCAGTGAAAAAGCTGCGGAAAGATCCTGGCGATAATAAGCAGATCGCTATCCTCGAGCGTTCTTACAAAATCGTCAATGAACAGGACGACGAAAGGATAAGGTTCCTGAAAATGGAAGGAAAACAGGAAAACTGGGATGAGATCTACCTGATCAGCAAAAGAATGGCCGACAGACAGACACTTGTCCGCTCTGTTGCCCCATTATATATGAATGGAAGGACCATCGATTTCCCCTTTGTTGACTATCTTCCCGAAATGATAGCTGCAAAACGCAAATCGGCCGATTTCTATTATGCACATGGGAATGAACTGATGAAGAACGGACTGAAGGAATCGTACCGCCAGGCTTATAATGAATTTGTCAGGGCTAAGGAATATGTCGGAGATTATGAAGGCATTGACAACAAGATACAGGAAGCCAGGTACCTTGGGATGAGCAGGGTTATGGTAACCCTTCAGAACAAATCACTTATACAGTTTCCCCCTGATTTTGAAGAAGGAATCCTCGCCATCGATCTGCCCCGTCTCAACAGCCAGTGGGTGGAATACCACACTGAGAACCTGGGAGGGGATACCGAGTATGATTATTTTGTGAACATTCTTATCAGAACCATTGCTGTTAGCCCTGATCAGACATTGCAGAGGGATTCAGTCATAAAGCGCGATGTTGAGGATGGATTCAGCTATCAGCTCGACCAAAGGGGAAATGTTATGAAGGATTCCCTGGGCAACGATATTAAAACAAAGAAATATAAAACACTCCAGTGCGCTCTCATTGAAACGGTTCAGTCAAAGCTCTGCAGGATAGAGGGTGATGTGGAATTGCTACAGCTCAATCCTAATAAGATAATCAGGAAAGAGCCTATAGGCGCTGAATCGGGTTTCGAGCATGTATCAGCCAGGGCATTGGGCGACACGGGTGCATTGAATGCAACTCAGCTTGCCAAGATCAAAGTTAAGCCTCTTCCGTTCCCGTCCGATACTGAAATGATAATCCGTTGTACTGACATACTCAAGAGGGCAATAAACGATGCCCTGCAGAGTAACAAACGGTATATTCTCTAAATGACCGATACCGGAACAAACAAGCTGAAAGCAATTCTTGTCGGATTGGTTTACCCCGGCCAGAAGGAAGGGGAGGCAGAAGAATTCCTTGACGAACTTTCGTTTCTTACTGAAACAGCCGGGGCTGAACCATCTGCCCGTTTCCTTCAGAAACTCGAAATGCCCGATCCCCGTACGTTTGTCGGATCGGGGAAAATACAGGAGATCGCTGCATTTGTGGCAGTGCACGATATCGGGCTTGCTATCTTTGACGACGAACTCACTCCAGGCCAGCTAAGGAACATTGAAAAACACCTGGAATGCAGGGTGCTCGACAGGACCAATCTTATCCTCGATATCTTCGCCAGCCGCGCAAGGACCTCCCATGCTAAAACCCAGGTAGAGCTTGCACAATACCAGTATTTGCTTCCCAGGCTTGCCGGAATGTGGACCCACCTTGAAAGGCAGCGCGGAGGTATCGGATTAAGAGGGCCGGGTGAAACGGAAATCGAAACTGACAGAAGAATAATAAGGGATAAGATAGCACTGCTTAAAAAACGCCTGAAAAAGATCGACATACAGATGTCAACACAGCGGAAAAACCGCGGTCAGATGGTAAGGGCAGCCATTGTTGGATACACCAATGCAGGTAAATCCACATTGATGAACCTGCTGAGCAAGTCGGATGTTTTTGCTGAAGATAAACTCTTTGCAACACTCGATACAACCGTGCGAAAGGTGGTAATCGGCAACCTTCCTTTCCTGCTGTCCGATACAGTCGGCTTTATAAGGAAGCTTCCCCATGATCTTGTGGAATCTTTCAAGTCAACACTCGATGAAGTCCGTGAATCGGACCTGCTTCTGCATGTTATTGATATTTCTCATCCCGGATTCGAGGAACAAATGAAAATTGTAAACGACACGCTGCTCCAGCTGAAATCCGAAAATAAGCCCCTTGTAATTATATTTAACAAAACCGATCTGTTCAAGTACATATCAAAGGATGAAGATGATCTCACACCCGCTACCAAAGAAAATTATTCGCTCGATTATCTGAGGAAAACCTGGATGGCTTCGGAAACGAATCACAGGGTTGTTTTTATCTCAGCAAAAACAAGGGACAATATTGAAGAGTTAAGGAAGATACTTTATGAAGAGGTTAAAAGGATCCATATCACAAGGTATCCATATAACAACTTTCTATATTATCCTATAGAACAGGAAAGTGAACCGGAAGAGCTGACCTGATCTTTTCAGTACCTCTTTGGTGATACAAAAATTTAACACTGATTGGCGTATCCCGGATAGCCCTTTGAATTATCAGCCTTCTGGCAGTTAGGAAGCACAGAGGATCGCCAGCACCTTTACTATAGCAGGTTAGCTGCCATGTATTCAGCTATCTGAATTGCATTTGTGGCGGCACCTTTACGGATATTATCCGAAACTATCCACAGGTTCAGGCATTTTTCCCTTGAATGATCCCGTCTGATCCTCCCAACAAATACCTCATCCCTGTTATGTGCCGTAACCGGCATCGGATACTTGCTTTCGGCCGGGTCATCATATACCACAACTCCTGGAAACTGGCTGATAATCGTTCGAACATCATCAATGTCGAAATCATCTTCAAACTCAATATTTACAGCTTCGGAATGCCCTCCCACAACGGGTATCCTCACAACGGTGGCAGTGACCTGTATGCTTTGATCTTCAAGGATCTTCCTGGTCTCATCAACCAGTTTCTGCTCCTCGGTAGTATAACCGTCACTTTGGAATGAGCCGCCGTGAGGGAAGCAATTCAGATCTATCTGGTATTTGTACGCCATTTCCCCTTTTATGCCGTGTCTCTCGTTTTCCATCTGAGTTACTGCCTTCATTCCGGTTCCCGTCACCGACTGATAGGTTGCCACAACAAGACGCCTGATCCTGTATTCCCTGTGAAGCGGAGCAAGCGCCATAACCATCTGTATGGTTGAACAGTTGGGATTCGCTATGAGCCTGTCACCTTTATTTATTGCATGGCTGTTGATCTCGGGCACAACAAGCGGAACATCTTTTTCCATGCGCCATGCTGATGAGTTGTCTATTACTATTGAACCATTATCAGTAAAAGCCCGTGCCCATTCTTTTGATATTGAAGCTCCTGCTGAAAAAATTGCAAATACAGGTTTCGCCTCCACAGCTTCCATCACGCTCACCACTTTTACGGGTTTCCCTTTGAAAAGGATCTCTTTTCCAACTGATCTCTCCGATGCGGCAGGGATTAATTCTGTTACGGGAAAATTCCTTTCCTCAAGCACTCTGATCATTGTCTGACCTACCATTCCGGTGGCGCCAACAACAGCTGTTTTCATATTTTAATTTGTAATGATTAAAGTATTTTTCTATATTTACTATTAAGAAAAAACGGTCAAAAATAACGTTTTTTTTATAATTCGTCTCGCTGTATGAAAAAAGTTGTTTTTCTGGCCCTGCTGGTGCCTGCTATGGTATCAGGCCAGGTAAATGAATTGACCGGTCATGTTCTCATAACAGAGGTCATGGCTGATCCTGATCCTGTTGTCTCATTGCCCGGGAAGGAATATATCGAAATCGGGAATACTGCACCTTCCGGGGTTGAGATAAAAAAATGGTCGCTTCTGGCAGGCGACCATAAGATTGCCATTCCCGATTTTAAAATTTCTTCCGGCGAATTTGTCATCCTTACATCTGTAAAGGATACCGCTGCTTTTGCCGGATATGGTAAAGTCATCGGTTTGAAATCTTTTCCGGCTTTGATCGACAGGGGAATGATCCTGGCACTTCAGAGCAGCGAGGGAGAACTGGTACATGGTGTCGAATATTCCCAAAAATGGTATTGCAATGAATTGAAGTCGGAAGGAGGCTGGTCGCTCGAGATGATTGATACCGGTTATCCTTTCCAGTTCGATGGAAACTGGAAAGATTCAAATTCGAAGACTGGAGGAACACCGGGAACAGGAAACTCAGTTTCGGGTGAGAACAAAGATATTGTTTTTACCGGCATAATGAATGCGTTCCCGGAAGACAGCCTTTCTATCAGAGTAAGTTTTAGCGAAACTCTCTTTTGTGTTTCAGGGTTACTTAACGGGATCAGAATAAATGATAACCCGGTGAAATCTGTTGATGCAGCAGATCCTCTTCTCACAGAGTACATCATTGTACCGGAAGTTTTCATTGAAAGAGGCAGGAGCTACACCCTGAGTTTCCCTGAAGGCCTGGCCGATGTTGCCGGGAACAGGGCTGACCGTATTTCATATGATTTTGGCATACCCGAAAATGCTGCCGAAGGCGACATCCTTTTCAACGAGGTTCTTTTTAATCCGATGCCCGGAGATCCTGATTACATAGAATTCTACAATAATTCCGGAAAGGTAATTGATGCTTCAAGGCTGATGCTTGTATCAGTTAATCAGTCAGGCGATACTTCGTCAGTTGCTTTTGTGTCTGATGAGCACCGCTGCATCATGCCGGGTGATTATTATACCATTACCGGCAACAGGAAGAGAATACTGCAGGTCTATGCTTTTTCCGATCCGGCGCACATCTTTGAAACAGGGTCTCTTCCTTCGATGCCTGACGATAAGGGTCATCTGATCCTGATGACAAGGGAGCTCGACCTTGTTGATGAGTTTTTCTATGATGATTCCATGCATTATCCCCTGCTTGTGTCAGATGATGGGGTTGCTTTAGAGAAATTTGAGCCTGGAGGGGATTCGGCAGACAGGTCAAACTGGCATTCTGCTGCCGCTACGTCAGGCTGGGGAACTCCTGGTGTAGTAAATTCTGTCGTGGTTGAAAAGCCGGTAAGCAAAGACGGAATAGCATTGTCATCAACCAAAATCAGTCCTGATAATGACGGATTTGAAGATATTCTTGTAATATCCCTGAGCTTAACGGGAACAGGGAATTTAATTTCTGCTGAGGTCTTTGATGAAACGGGCACGTTTGTTAAAACCCTTGCCGGCAACCTGCTGGCAGGGTCTGATGTATCACTTAGCTGGGATGGAACAGCAAAGGATGGGTCCCTGGTTGAACCCGGCATCTATATAATATTTGTTTCGGTCCTCGATCCCAGCGGCAAAACCATCCATTGGAAAAAGGTATGTTCAGTACTTAGAAAATAACTAAGGTATTGTTTTTAACCACAAAGGGATCAAAGGATAAAATAAGGTTCACAAAGGAAAAATCACTTAATATGAATATAGAGTATGTTTTTAAAAAAGTACTGGACTGTTCTTTTGATATTCATTCCGCACTTGGTCCTGGATTGTTGGAGAGTGCTTATAATGAATGTTTATATTATGATCTTGTACAATGCGGTCTGAAAGTTGAAAAGCAAAAACCTTTGCCCCTTATTTACAAAGAAGTTAACCTCGAGGCCGGATATCGTGTTGATCTCATGGTCGAAAACTGCATTATTGTTGAAATCAAATCAGTTGAATCTATATGTGATATACACCTTGCACAAGTAATTACCTATTTAAAGCTATCGGGTTGCAAGCTGGGATTGCTCGTAAACTTTAATGTAAGCCATCTAAAGGATGGGATAAAAAGGATCATTTATTGATTATCATCTTCGACAGGTAATCCTTTATGTTCTTCGTGTAATCCTTTGATAACTTTGTGGTTAAAATAATAAAATCTAGAATGAATCTATCAGTTCAGTCATTATGATAGTCATACGGTCTTCGGCTTTTTCAGCTTCTCTCTGCACCGATTCATGAGTTGTATACTCGATCTTGCCCTCCACGCCCAGGTCGGTAATTATGCTAACGGCAAAACAGGGCAATCCCATATGCCTTGCAAGGATAACCTCAGGAGTGGTTGACATCCCCACAGCATCTGCCCCTATGATGCGGAAATATTTATATTCTGAGGGGGTCTCAAAGGTAGGGCCTGTTGTTGAAAGGTATACTCCCTTGCGTACCTTTATCCCGTTCTTCTCTGCTATCTTCAGGGCTTTGTCGATAAGCGGTTTGTCATAAGCCTTGCCCATGTCGGGGAAACGTGGCCCAATCCTGTCATCATTTTTCCCAATAAGAGGATTTGGAAGCAGGTTGATATGATCTGAAACGATCATTATATCACCTATCTGGAAATCAGGATTAACTCCCCCTGCTGCGTTTGACAGGAATAATCCCCTGATCCCAAGGTATTTCAGTACCCTAACCGGCAACGATATCTGCTCTGCACCGTAACCTTCATAATAATGAAATCGCCCTTTCAGGGCTACGATTTTCCTGTTGCCGAAATCCCCACAGATCAGTTTCCCTGCATGCCCGTCAACAGTGGAAAGAGGGAAATTGGGTATTGCACTGTAGTCTATTTCAATCCGGTTTTCAATTTTAGTTGTCAGTCCGCCCAGTCCGGTTCCCAGGATAATACCAGCGTCAGGATCCTTTATCCCTCTGCTTCTCAGAAACTCCACCGTTTCCTTTATTTTTTCCAGCATACTCAAGAATCAGATTATCAAATTCAATACCTGTCCCGTTCAGGAATGCAACACCTGTGGGGATGTAATAAAGAGCCCTTTTTAAAGGTTCTGCAATATTACTAAAATCCTTCAACCTTACTGCATCTTTTTCCGTGGTGATTGCATACTTTACAGGCGACCTCATTTTCTCCCAGGCAATGCGCATCTTTTCAAAATCGACTGCCCTGTAGCTGTAATGATCAGGGTAACTCAGATGTACTATTTCCCCGAAGAAATTATCAAGATATCTCCTTAGCGGTTCGGGGGAAGCTATCCCGGTAATTAAAAGCGCTCCGCTATTAGAATATGCGAGATTCTCGGGAATAAGCTTATGCTGGACCGTCCCTCCAAAAAGGGGACAAGGGTTTCCGTATGTTATGGAAGTGAAAAAAACATTTTTTCCGGCTGCAGGACCAAGACCATGAAGAACTGCTTTCATGCTCTCATTTGTGATGTCCGGGGGCGATTTGGTGAATATTATTATTTCGGCCCTACGGAGGTTTTTTTTATTTTCCCTGAGATTGCCATAAGGCAGTAGATGATCTGTTGAAAGCGGCCTGTTGTAATCGATCAGCACTATTGACAAACCGGGTTTTATGCTTCTGTGCTGAAAGCCGTCATCCATCAGAATGACTTGTATGTCAGGATTGTTTTTCAGGATTGAACTGACTCCATGTACCCGGTTATTATCCACTGCTACCAATATGTCGGGAAATTTTTGCCAGATCTGGAATGATTCATCCCCAAGATCGCTGACTGTCGTACCGGCTGTTGCCATTTGAAATCCGGCTGTTTTCCTCCTGTAGCCCCTGCTCAGCAAAGCCACTCTGAACCTGTCTTTCAGAAGTCTGATCAGGTATTCGGTAAGCGGCGTTTTCCCGGTTCCCCCGACTGTAATATTGCCGGTGCAAATTACAGGTATCTCAAACTCTGTTGAGTGGAGGATGCCTGAATCATAGAGGTAATTCCTGATCCCGGTTATCGATCCGTAAATTAATGCAAGAGGATAAAGAAGAAAGGACCTGCTCTTTCCCATACTTTACCTTATTTCAATAAAATATGGCAGACGGGCCTGCACTCCCGAAAGGTTGCTTATTTCCTTTATTGCATTTATTATCTTCAGCGATTCGCCAAGTTCATTTTGAAGAATCCGCATTTTTGCATCTCCTCCCAGCTGCGACATCAGCTTCATATAGGGATCCTGTGCAACAGGAAGCTCTTTAACGGAATATGTGCTCACTCCGGCCAGGCTTGCGGCACTTTCAATTGCGGCAGTAAGGCCGCCTTCTTCATCAACAAGACCTATCCCAAGGGCATTTTCACCGCTCCATACCCTGCCCTGTCCGATGCTGTCAACGGATTCTTTTGACATATTTCTGCCCGATGATACTTTATCAAGGAAATCGTTATAGATTTTGTCAACATTCATTTGCATGACCTGTTTTTCGTAAGTACTCATGGGTCTGAAAACTGACGGAAAGTCAGAGTTCTTATTTGTATTGACGGTTTCGGTCGATATTCCGAGTTTCTGATCCATGAGCCTGTCAGTATTTGGCAGAAGTCCGAAAACGCCTATGGAGCCGGTTATTGTTGTCGGGCTGGCGAATATTTTTGTTCCCGGTGTTGAAATCCAGTATCCACCTGAAGCAGCATAATTGCCCATGGAAATAACTACCGGCTTAACCTTTGAAGCAAGATGGATCTCTCTCCAGATAAGATCGGAAGCTATTGCATTGCCGCCCGGCGAATTAACCCTCAGGACGATTGCTCTGACATTGGTGTCGAGCCTTTCTTTCCTTATAAGATCGGAAAAAGCATTTCCCCCGATGTTATTACCCGTCCCTTTGCCAGTTACTATCGATCCCGAAGCAAATATCAAGGATATCTTGTTCTTTGCAGATACCATTTTGTTATGCTCGGGCACTCTGGTATATTTTGCCATTTGCACCAGGTTTATTTTATCGTCGGTAGTCAGTCCTGACAGTATTTTCAGGGTATCATTAAGGGAGTCACGGAAAAGTAGTCCGTCAATAAGCCTGTACTTAAGGGCACCTTCAGCCGAATATCCGGTAAGACTGTCGGCCAGCTGGTTTAACCTCTCCTCAGTTATGCCTCTCGACCGTGCTATTCCGCTTACAACATGTGACCAGATAGAACCGACATATCCCCTTATCTGTTCTTCATTTTCGTCACTGAGCCCGTCAAGCATGAATGGCTCAACTGCCCCCTTGAATTTCCCGTGCCTGGTAACCTGGACTTCAACGCCCATTTTTTCAAGTGCGTCGCGGTAAAACATCACTTCACCGCTGAGTCCCTTAAAATCAACAGTGGATGCAGGATTAATATAAATCTTGTCAGCTGCAGAAGACAGATAATAACCTTCCTGCAGAAGAATATAATCAGTATAGGCAATAACAAATTTCCCGCTTTCCCGGAATTTGACAAGAGCATCCCTGATCTCTTCGGTTGTTGCCCAGCCTGAAGGAATTAATCCGTTCTCAATAAGAATACCTTTGATCTTCGGGTCTTCAGCGGCTTTTTTGATGTTCTTCAGGATGTCATTCAGGCCTGTGGCCGGATTGACGGTCATATTCACGAGGTCAAAGCCTGAAACCGGACTGTTATCGCTCCTGTCAGGTATAGATACTCCTGCTTTCAGAACCAGAACCGAATTTTCCGGCACTGATGCGGGCTTATTCCCTGTTGCGACCATGGCTGAGAAGCTTGCCAGCATGATTATGAAAAACAGGAGAGAGCAGATAATGATTCCTGTAATTGTAGCCAAAGTGTATTTCAAAAAAGTTTTCATCTGCCGTATTGATTTAAAAATGAGGTTTAAAGTTATAAAAACATTGTCAATTGGCGGCTAATCACCCTGGAATTAATAATTTTGATCCATGAGCAGGAGTGAATTGAAAGAAGTATTCCTGGGCATGGGTACTAACCTTTATGACAGGGAAAAAAACCTGCAGGATGCTCTCTGTCACATCAGGAGTCAGATAGGTGAATTAACCAGGATATCATCTGTTTATGAAACAGAACCCTGGGGCTTCAGCGATGGGAACAGGTTTCTTAATATGGCAGTACTTGTAAAGACCAGGTTTACTCCGGCAGTTGTGCTTAAAAGAGTTCTTTCAATTGAGACCATGCTTGGCAGGACACGGGGTACCAGACATGGCTATTCATCGAGGATAATAGACATTGATATCCTGTTATATGAAAACAGGATAATCAGCAGGCCTGAACTAAAAATCCCTCATCCCCTGCTACATAAGCGGAATTTTGTCCTGGTTCCGCTCGTGGAAATATGTCCTGAGGGTGTGCATCCGGTGCTTGACAAAACATTTGCGATCCTGCTTGAAGAGTGCAGAGATGATGGGATAATTAGTCAGTATGGAACATTCCAACACCCCCTTTGTATTTCCCCCATGGGGGGAAAAGAAATCCAGTAAATTATTAGTGGATTTTTCTCCCCTCTCAGGGGAGATGGCCGCCCTATGGCGGGCCAAAGGGGT
>JAVEVC010000095.1:0-7059 GCA_034005245.1 Bacteroidales bacterium | reverse complement strand
TGTCTCATCTGTTCTGGGAAGAGAGGAAATAATTTCACAGGTCAACAGGCTGCCTTCAGGTGCAAAGATGATATTTCAGCTTTATGCCATTGAGGGATACAGCCATAAGGAAATAGCTGAGCGTCTCCATATTTCCGTGGGTACATCAAAATCGCAGATCAGCAGGGCGAAGCACCTGTTACAGCAATGGATTGGAGGTTACAGCACTAAATAATATTAATTTAGTTGGAAGGGAAAGATAAAATATCAGACAAGTACCGGGAAGAGGTTGAAAAACTTCTCGGCGATAAATATAGTTTTGATCCTTCTGTGCCTCTGAGCCGGGAAGAACAGGATGAAATATGGGAAGAAATATCGGACCAGCTTGATATTGATGCAGTATGGAGAAGCATTTTGTCCGATCTTGATAGTATTATGCCTGCAGAGAACTCTTCAGGAATACTTATTAAATCCGTTGCTGCTATCTTTATTATCCTTATAGGTCTTATCCCGGTTAAGAAAACCAGCCTGATTTCAGGGTCTGACTTTGCTGCCAATTCAATTGAGACCGGTCTTGACGATCAGGCTGAGCAGGAAGAAACTGAAGACAAAACCTTAAATTACTATGCAGAAGAACCACTCGGAGGTGATATTTCACCGGAGATGAAAAACTTCTCTGATAAGAGCGGCCTTAGCGTAATGGATGATCATGAAGAAAGCAGCGTAACAGGGATTTTGCATATAACTGCAACAAATGTCAGTAAAGAGCAAGTGTCTGATGCTTTGGTCGTCGGCAGCGTGGATGATCATAGGCTTATTGTTTCACAGTCTGAAATCCCATCTGAAAAATCCTGTATTCCACCGGCCCTTTTCTATGATAATCTGAAAAACAAAAATCTCTTTATGGGAACAGATGTGAACAATCTGAAAGCAAACGAAGGGCTCACTGAATATGGATTATCATTGCCGGCAAATGAAACCGCCAGGTTTTCCGCAGGCTTTGTCACACTTTTGCGGAATACCTGGTTATTGAACGATGAAACGTTCAGGGGACTGAAGTCGGAATCTCTGAATACAACCGAAATGGTATTTTTTCCGGATATTGCCTTAAGCCTGAATTATTCCTTGAATAGAACCTGGTCTTTTCAGGCTGATGGATTTCTCTGTTCAAACACCGGGCAGGATTACCTCGATTATATTTACGGGCATTACTCAAGAAAAAGCATCACTCTGAGATATTCAACCATTGCCCTGTCAGTCAAATATAGAATAACAAATGGAAGGATCCCGGCAGAGCGTTCTTCAGTCAATTTTCTGGCAGGCGCTTATATGTCTTTTCTGCATCAGGCTCAGCAAAAAATCAATGCGGATCTTGAAAATATAAGGCCGCAGTACCTTAACCACGACTTTGGTGTAAGAGCCGGCGGGGAATTTGAGTTTTATCTTACAGACAGGTTATCTTTGGCGCCCGGATTATTCATTTCTCTGGGAATACCAAACATTTACAGGGGCGACAGCTATATCCCGGGTTTCCTCAGAAGAACACATAACGGAAGCGCCTCATTCCAGCTTACATTTTATTATCATTAGCAGTGATGCATTAAAAATTTAATAATCATCATAAGGGTAGATAATAAATATAAATAGTACCGCGAAACGGTACTATTTATATTTAAAACTTAACGCATCAGTAGAAATACCGGAAAATAAAATAATTAATATTGTATTTAATGTTATTGATATGTTGGCAAATTGCATACGAGGTTCTAATGGATATTATCGATATTAATGCGAAATTGAATTATGAAATCAACTTTATTAAGTATCATTTTCCCGGTGCTCCTGTTTTCTTCCTGTTCATCTGAGAAAGTCTCATGGCCTGAACCGACCGGCGAATCAAAGCCCTGGACCCGCTGGTGGTGGATGGGAAACGCCGTCGACAGCATTAACATTATTTCGGAGCTGAGAGGGATGGCGGCTGCCGGTATCGGAGGCGTGGAACTCTCATCCATGTACGGCGTCAAAGGAGAGGAGAAGAGATATATTGAGTACCATTCCCCGGAGTTTACGGGGATACTGAAATTCACCATACAACAAGCTCAGAGATTGGGCATGGGTGTGGACATTCCTCCCGGAGCAGGCTGGGCATGCGGCGGGCCATATGTTCCCGAGGAAAAAGGCCTTCTTACTTTACGTATTCATGATTTCGAAATGGAAGCAGATGAAAGATGGAAATTACCCTCCGGTATTTCCACCCCGGCAGCGCTTTCATTCATTGACGGAAGCGGTCGGGTGACTGTACTTGAAGCAGGAGAGAGTTTCATATCACCTGCTGCCGGAAAAGTCTGCGTGGCGGAGGTAATATATACGGGTGACAAGGTAAACAACGCCTCGATAGGTGGTGAAGGTGTGGCAATAAACACCTTCAACGAGGAAATAACCAACTGGTACCTTAATGAATTCTGGGATCGCCTGAACCTCGAAGATGGATTGATCAGGTCATTTTTTCACGACTCTTTTGAATACCAGGGTGACTTTACCATGAATTTCATGGATGAATTCAGGACGCGCCGCGGATACGACCTGGCGGGCTGGCTGCATGTGTTGTCGGATGATTTTCCAGATGAAGAAATCAAGGAAAGGGTGGTATCAGATTATCACGAGACATTGTCGGACCTGGTTCTGGAGTCATTCATTAAACCCATGACCGGGTGGGCTAACAGGCATAAAAGCCTGTGCCGCAACCAGTCGATGGGATCTCCCGCCAACGTGCTTGATCTGTATGCTGCATGCGATATTCCTGAAACGGAGATCTTTGGTCCTGTTGCCCCCGGTACTCCTGCAACAAACAGGAATATGTATAGGGTTATCAAATCAAACTGGCCTGCTATTCTGACCAATAAATTTGCCTCTTCAGCGGCACACCTGACAGGCAAAAAACTGGTTTCATCGGAAAGCTTTACCTGGCTCAACGAAAACTGGATGGTTTCAACATCCGACATGATAATGTGCACCAACCGTTTGTTACTGGCCGGAGTGAACCATATCTTTTTTCACGGCACCTGTTATTCGCCCGATGATGCTGAATGGCCGGGATGGTTGTTCTATGCATCCACGCAGATCAATGACCGCAATCCTTTATGGCGCGAATTGCCGGCTGTTTTCAAATACATCGGCCGCTCGCAAAGCATTCTGCAGGAGGCAATCCCGCAGAACGACCTGCTGATCTACTGGCCTTATCCTGACGTGGCGGCAGCGGAGTACCCCCTGTTCAACTACACCAACATCGACAAGGGCGACGATGCTCCCTGGTTTAAGAACTACCCTGTATCAGCACTCTCCGAAAAGCTTATGAACGCCGGATATGCTTTCGACTATATCTCAGATAAGCTTCTGATGGACTGTAAGATATCGAATGGCAGAATTGTCTCCTCCGCAGGTGCGGAATACCTGGCGGTAGTAGTACCAAAAACAAAATACATGCCTCTGGAGACCGCGGAAAAGTTGCAGAAGATAATTGCTGAAGGAGGCAAAGTATTTTTCGATGAAGGTCTTCCGGAAAGTGTTCCGGGGATCTTCCAGCTGGCTGAAAGAGAACAAAAGCTTAATGAAATAAAAGATTTACTCTCGGGACAAAACCTTACCGGAGATGTTTTTCAGTTGCTGACAGAGGCAAAAATTGAACCGGAGAGATCCCTTTCAGAAAAAGGATTTCATTACATTAAAATGAAAAAAGAGGACGAATACTGGTATATGATCTTCAACTGCAGCACCGTACCGCTTGATGAATGGGTAGAATTAAACCATCCTGCAAAAACGTATATATTCCTTGATCCGATGAATGGTCAGATAAGCAAGGCTGATAAGAAGGGAAGATCTGTCCGCATTCAGCTTGACCCGGAACAGGCTTTTTTCGTCAAATGCACTGACAGGAGGATCGATGCGCCTGATTTTATCTACATGGAGCCGGAATCAGAAGTTGTTGAAATTAAAGGTACCTGGAATATCGAATTCATAGAAGGAGGTCCTGATCTTCCCGGTAATATCATAACCGGCAACCTTGGTTCCTGGACAGCTTCAGGCGACGGCCTTGCGGAACGTTTTTCAGGCACAGCCAGGTATAGGATTGAATTCGACTTTGACGGGGAAGAAAATTCAGGGTTATTAAGCCTTGGCGACGTAAAAGACTGCGCCCGGGTCATGCTCAACGGCAAATCTTATGGGACTTTGTTAGGGCCTTCATTTGCAGTGAAGATTGATAACCTTGTCATGGGAGAGAATACACTGGAGGTGGAGGTTACAAATGTTGCTGCCAACCGGATACGCTATTATGACCTCAACGGGATTTACTGGAAGAAGTTCCATCCGGCCAAGGGAGGAGGAATGTTTTACAGCATCAACTATGTGCCGTTCGATGCATCGGACTGGGAAATAAGGGATGCAGGACTGCTTGGACCGGTCAGTCTGGTCCCATTCTAGTGACGCGGTGTAAGTGAGCTTTCAAACAAAATACCCTGTTGCAGAATTTCAATCTGCAATGGATATTAGGATAATCATAAACAGATAAGCAATCGTTTTGCTATTTCCCCATCCTGTCCGCAAGGAATGCATAAATGAAAGCCAGCTCTTTCAGGTAATCATATCTGCCGGTTGCTCCTCCATGCCCTGAATCCATATTCGTTTTCAGGAGAAGCAAATTATCGTCTGTCTTCATTGCCCTGAGTCTGGCTGTCCATTTTGCCGGTTCATGAACCAGTACCTGAGAATCGTTCCACCCAGTCGTGACAAGGATATTTGGATATGCCATGGCTTTCACGTTGTCATAGGGGGAATACGATATCATATATTTAAATGCAGCCTCTTCATTGGGATTGCCCCATTGTTCATATTCCAGCGTTGTCAGCGGGAGGCTCTCGTCAAGCATGGTATTGATAATATCCACGAAAGGAGCCCGGGCTATGACTACATTGAAAAGATAGGGACGCATGTTCGCAACGGCACCCATCAGCAATCCCCCGGCACTGCCGCCCATTATCCCAAGCAGGGAAGGAGAGGTGTATCCTTCTTTAACCAGGGTCTCCGCACAGGCAATGAAATCGGTGAAGGTGTTCATTTTATTCATCATCTTGCCGTCTTCATACCATTCCTCTCCCATCTCACTGCCCCCGCGAACCTGAGCAATGCCGGAAATGAAACCTCTGTCGACCAGGCTGAAGATCGATATGCTGAAATCTGCGTCAGTGCTGTAGCCGTACGATCCATAACCTTCGAGCAAAGCCGGATTTTTCCCGTCTCTCTTCAATCCTTTTTTGTACACAATTGCCATGGGTACTTTTACGCTGTCGGCAGCTGCAGCCCACAGGCGTTCCACAACGTAATCGTCAGGATTGAATCCTCCGGGTATCTCCTGGACTTTCAATACCCTGCTGGTATTCTTTTCCGTATCATAATCATAAACCGTATTGGGACGATTAAGAGAAGAATAAGAATACCGGAAATGTGCAGACGTATACTCAGGCACACTCATCGGATTAACATTATATACAGGTTCCGGAAAGGTGACCTGCTTCATGTCGCCTGATGCCGGGCTGAGTATGCGGATCTCATTTAATCCGTTGGCCCTGACGAATAAACCAAGGAAGCTGTCAAAGACTGATACATCCTGAATCTTTATCTCCGGATCATGTTCCACGACGACCTTCCATGTTCCCATATCTTCATAGCCTGTCAGCGGAGCCTGGTAGAGCATTGAATTGATTACCCGGGGATCTTTATACAGGACATAAAAACATGATTTGTGATGCAGAACCTCATATTCCGTTTCATTCTTCCTTGGTAAGAAAATCTTTGGTTCCGATAGCGGCCGGTCAGCTGATAACAATCTTACCTCCGACGTGTTGAAGCTCGAGGAATTGATAAAGATGAAATCCTTTGTTTTAGATTTGGATACATAAACACTGAACAGCTCATCATCTTCCTCATATATAAGCTTGTCGGGTTCTTTATCTCCAAGCTTATGGCGGAGGATCCTGTCTGAGCGCAGAGATTCATTTATGACCGAGTAGAAAAACATCCTGCTGTCATTGGTCCAATCAAATGAGCTGACTCCTTTGATCTCATCATCGAGATATTTCCCGGTAGTGAGATCTTTCACTTTCAGATCAAACTCGGCATAGGATCCTGTTGTGTTGAAGGCGAAGGCTGCCAGGCGGTTGTCGGGGCTTACAGAGTATCCTGCAAATAAGAAAGCATCGTAACCTTCAGCCATCTGGTTAACGTCGAAGATGACTTCTTCGGTGGCTGTGGTATCTCCCTGTTTCCTGCAGTATACCGGATAGTTTTTGTCTTTTATGGTCCGGGAATAGTAATAGTATCCGTTATTAAGTGAAGGGACAGACTGGTCATCTTCCTTGATGCGGCTTCTGAACTCATTGTAAAGGGTTTCCTGCATCTCCCTTGTACGGGCCATAACGGTATCGCAGTATGCATTTTCGGCAAGCAGGTAGTTCATCAGTTCCGGGTTGGTTTTGTCTTTCATCCAGAAAAAGTTATCGATGCGTTGCCGGCCAAATTCCTGAAAGGTGTCAGGTTTAGCCATGGCCATGGGCGGGGCGGGAAAGTCTGCTTCTGTCAATATAACAGGGAGCTGCCTTTTTCCGGTACACGAAAATAAAATAAGGAGCGCTGCTAAAAGCAGGCATGGGATACGGATCGATTTCATCTTTGGTTGGTTTAATAATTGGTACTTATCTACAGAATATACCAGGACGGATTTGTTATCACTAATTTACACAGAAATCATCAATATTAGCAGAAGGAGAACATAATAATAATCCTCTTTCTGTTCCCATCCACTCGGTGAGTCCCATCCCCTAACCTCGGGTTTCAACCCGAGGGTGAGCGCAGGCGCCCCTCTCTGCTGTCGGCATGAACTCACCCCCGTCCCCTCTCTGCTTCGCAAAGAGGGGTGCCTCCAGAAGGTACATTATCTCTGTGTTCACATCATCTGGTCTTGCCGCAGCAGTTACGACCGAGGCCATCCTGCTACATCCCGTGACTTCTGGCCAGCTGTCACATGCT
>JAVEVC010000094.1:0-7160 GCA_034005245.1 Bacteroidales bacterium | reverse complement strand
ACTCTGAAGAATTGAAAATGTGGAGAGAGATCGGCAGGTTGTAAAAGAGTGAAAGTGGGAATTCATCTCTCTATTTATCACTAAATGTACTTGCAAATTTCCCGGCATCCTTCTTATTCCAGGTAATAGTCGCGGTACCGTATTTAAAATTAGTATCCAAATATTTCATTTGAGATGACATAGGTGTTTCTTCGGATGTGCCCTGTTTCATCTTTTCAATCAACGTTTTCATATCATAAACATACCGGGAAGTAAGTTTTTCCAGTGAACCACGCTGCCAGTAATGTCCGCCATAAAGGACAAGTTTTTCCATATTGATATTGTTAGCCGGATCTTCGAGATAACTGATCAGATTCTCAATACTTTTGGTATACGCAATGAAGCTCTCATAATTAAAAAGCCATACGCCACTCCCTGAACCCAAAGCATCACCAGTAAAAACCAGATCCTTGCCTTTGAGGAAGAATAACGTCCCATGTTCGGTATGGCCCGGCATCTCGATTGTAGTGATCAGATAACCGCCGCCAAGATCCAGGGATCCATTCTCCGGGAAAAAATTTGTCCTTTCTTTAGGAAATATATCCATACCTGTGAATTCTGCTTCAGGGATCCAGAATTTTACCTTTAAATCGTCCTTGAAAGCAGGAAGCATTCCCAAATGATCACCATGCTTATGAGTAATGGTGATATAAAACTCCTTATTTCCGATCCGCTCTGAAATAATAGAACGCAACGACTCAACGGCTGTATTATCCCACTTTACAAAATTAGACAGATCGATAAGCAGCGCTTTTTTCGCTCCTGCAACCAGGTACATATCAGAACAATTATTCATGTCCATAATTTTGCCATCCTGATCAGTTTTAAAGCCGGCAGGACGGCTGCTATTGGCATCTTCTATACGATAGACTCCCTCAGCTACAATATAAACTGTGTAAGGCCCCTTTTCAACGGTCTGAGCCCATGTGCAACAGCTGACTGTCAAAAAAATCAACAAACAACTTACTTTTCTTTCCATAGTATTGATAAAATCACTTTCATTTCTAAAAATAAGTCAAATTTGAATTTCAGCAAAAATTAATGATTTAAGATTTATTTTTGTGAATTTATTTATAGATAGCATATAGTAAGTTGCTGTAAGTTGTCATCAAGATAAGATTGAATTTTTAAACGATGTGATGTTGCAGTTTTATCTTTTGCCAGATTTAATAATTTATAAACTACCTTCTTATGAAGAGATACTCTATTATTATTAGTGCTATTTTTCTGATTTGCTATTTACTTTTTTTTTGCAAAAGTGGAGTTAGCAAAAAGACAAATCCTTATGCAAACGAATCATTTCGCATATTTAGAGGTACTAACATTGGACACTGGCTTTCCCAGAGCCAGTTGAGAGGAGAGAAAAGGGCTGCATTTTTTACGGAAAAAGATGTAAAATACATCGATTCCCTTGGCTTTGACCATATACGATTGCCTATAGATGAGGAACAGATGTGGAATGAAGCCGGAAAAAGGGATGAAGAAGCTTTTGCTCTTTTGAAGAATTGTCTTGACTGGAGCTCTAAAGCCGGACTTCGGGTTATTATAGATCTTCATATTTTGCGATCACATCATTTCAACGAAGAGAAAAAGCCATTATGGACAGTACCATCTGAACAGGATAAGTTCATTGCACTATGGAAAGATCTATCCTCATTCCTGAAGGACTATCCTTCAGGGATGGTTGCTTACGAGCCCCTGAATGAGCCTGTGGCAGATGATCCGGAAGACTGGAACCGGCTTCTTGGCCGTTTGATTGATTCTATACGAATCTGGGAACCCGAAAGAGTTCTTGTGGTTGGTTCGAACATGTGGCAGTCAGCCGCAACATTCGATACTTTCAAAATCCCGGATAATGACACTAACTTTATTCTAAGCTTTCACTTTTATGAGCCTTTTTATCTTACTCATTACAAAGCCGGATGGACAAGTCTCAGGGATTTTGAGGGTAAGGTAAATTATCCGGGACAGATTATTCCAGATACGAGACAGACCGGAAACAAAGGCAAGAAAGATGATCATTTTATGGAGCTTAGCGATAATCCTGATCTGACAAGGGTGTATAATATTGATACACTGGAATACATGATGAGAAAGCCCATCGCCATGGCAGAAAGAATGAAGCTTCCACTCTATTGCGGGGAATTCGGAATATTTATGGACTATTGGCATGATTCAAAACAGGCATGGTACAGAGATATGATATCCATATTCGAGAAGCATCATATCGCCTATGCAAACTGGAATTATAAATCGTCAGCTTTTGGTATAGTTGACAACAATGGGAAGCCTTTTATCGATATTACCAATATACTTACTGGACGTAAATGATCATAGCGGACGAAAGTTGCAGCCTAGTAGCTATAAAAAATATAATCGTCGCCCCGGACAAAAGTTGCAACCACTTGTAAGGCCTTTTTATACCAGATACTTAGATCATTTTAATGAGCGTTTGACTATGTTAAATGGAATTTGAGTCTTTGCTCTCAACCTGAATTGTCACTAAAATTTCACAGACAAGCCGAGATTGACTTTGTTAGTAACTTGATAATAGAAGAAATTGTCCGGATTACCACCATGTTTCTTCAAGAACTTACCGTAGTTATATTCACCAAAAATTCCAAGGTGTTTTGACAAATATACCGAAGCTCCTCCGCCAATACTATGTTCTTCAAAGCTTTTATGTTGCTTTATTGTGATGCCGCCAAGCTTTCCGTTAATATAGAGATCTAACCTTGGATCATCTTTCTTTATCATAAAAGGAAGCAAATGGAAATTGCAGTTGAGACCATAAAGGTATCCGTCTGTGGTGATAAACCTTCCGGACGACACGGACGTATACTCAAACAATTTAACACTTGAGTAACCAACATAAATCCCTGCCTCAATATAATCAAGAAAACCATAGTTAATTTCAAAGTTGTATCTCTTATGCCTAAAAGGATCGATTCCCGTATTACCAGTCAGTACAATTGAATAACTTACTTTAATATTCCAGCGATCCTTAATGTTTGAACCATTTGAGGTGCTTGAAGACGTATTTGTTGATTCATTTGATTTTTGAAGGGCGATAGCTTTCTCAGAAACCTGTAGAGCTTTTCTTGCTACAGGATCAAAATATACTTTATATGATACAGAAGGCATAGCTGGGAATATACTCAACTGGTAAAGAGATATGGGAATGAAGTTATTACTCTGCTGAGGGTTTTGAAAACTTAACGATTTACTCGAATTATAATAGTAAAACATAGGATTGTGCCTGTTGTAAAGATTGTATACCGAGAAATTCCATTCAACCTTATTGTTCCTGCTGTTATAATAAGTCCAGTTTAATCCGATATCCAGCCTGTGATAATCTTTCATCCTGGCACCGTTCCTCTCACCATATATTAATCCCTCATAATAGAAATCATCATCATTCGAATCAGTTGTGACTGATGGGATATACTGTCTGCCGATGGCTTCAGTATATGGCAGACCGGACCGATAAATCCAAACAAGATTAAGGTTGAGATTATTTCCAATCCTGCGATTCAGGTTAACTGAGAGATTGCTGGGACGGTTATAATCAAACAGATATGGCTTCCCGGAATTTATATTCGTGAATTGACGGGTTGTCCCCGAATATACATAACTGATGAATCCAGTCCAGTTTCCGTTATTCTTTTTAACCAGGAACTCAATGCCTGTTGATCTTCCTTTCCCACCAGTTTCGACCTTGGAAATCCAGTTATCATCACCCAACAGGCTTGTATATCCATCTCTGTAAGTGGAGAGATTGTACATATCTTTATAATAGAGGCTTATTTCAGAAGTGAGTCTGCCATTAAGGAATGAGCCATTCCAACCAAGGGTTACCTGGTCTGATTTTGCTGCCGGTATATTTTTACCGGCCGGTATCCATACCTCGTTATTCATAATACTACCTGCAGTGAATACAAGATGCGAATATTGTGAAACCTTCATGTAACTGAAGTTGATGAAATGATTTTTGGAAATCTGCAGATCTGAATTTAGTCGGGGTTCAAAAGAAAAATCCGAAAATCCTCTTGTTATATGATTAATAAACCTGAACCCCGGAGATAATGACCACAATTCATTGAGAATGATTTTGTTATCAGCATAAATAACGGTTTCGAATGAATTGGAAGGCTTTGCCTCTTGCTGAATTGCCTGAGTAGAGATGTATGTGTCATTTGGAATCATGGAGAGGTAGGTGCCTTGGACTCCAAAATCTGCGAACCAGTTTTCAGACACCGTATATTTCATACCTGATCTTAGAGACAAATCTGTGACTGAAGATTTATAACTACTTTTAAATTCTGTTGCTGTATCTTGATCCTGTAAATTGTACTTCAGGAACTCCTTTAATCTGTATCGGGTGAAGGAGATGTTATTTGATGAAAATAGCCGTGGAGATAAAATTCTATTATACTTTGCTGAAACAAGCCAGTTTCCCCATATATTACCCATCCTGTACTTTTCATTCTTCACAGACCAGAAATTCAGGTAATCATCTCCCTGATAAAAATTTAAGCTGACACTATTCTTTTTGTCAGGCTTCCAGGAAAACTTGCCATTGAAATCATGAAAACCGTAAGCAGTGATATAATCATTTTCGCTTTGTAAAATCTGGATCATTGCCATCAGAGGATCAAACAGGGTCTTTCGGACACCAATTATAAAGCTTGAATTTTTAAATCCAGCCGGTCCTTCAAAATTGAAGGATAGGTCCGTTATGCCAGCACTAAAAGAACCCTTATGGGTGGAGTAGTCACCTTCCCTCTGGGTTATGTCCACAACCGAAGATAGTTTCCCTCCATACCTTGAAGGAAATCCACCTTTATAGACATCAATATTGTTTATCATATCAGGATTGAAAACAGACATGAAACCACCAAGATGATTGACATAAATGATTGGAACATTATCGAACAGGTACAGGTTCTGCCCCGGATCACCGCCCCTGACAATCATGCGACTGGATCCTTCCTGTGAAGAACTTATTCCAGGCAGAAGCGACAGGGTTTTAATGACATCAGGTTTCCCTCCAATTGAAGGTGTCTGCGTCATCTGTACATAATTCAGAGTTGAGATATTGGTGTTGCGTTTTCTTTCTGCATTTATAGTTACCTCGGATAGTTGTTCAATATTCTCAGACAACGAAATTTCAATAATTGTGTCATTTACGGTGCTCAGATTCACGACCTGGCTTTCATAGCCAATAAATGATACTTTCAATGAGGGATTAACCTTAACCACCAGGTTGAAATATCCATTGTAATCTGATATAGTTCCGTTTGTCGTTCCTGCTTCCGTTATGCCGGTTCCGACCAACCGCTCTCCATTATTCCTGCTTTTTACAAATCCTGAAACATTTATCTTTTGTTGAGCATTCAATGAGGAGCTCATTAATAAAAAGAGGAAGGCGCTATTTTGAATAATCTTCCGCATGAAGTCAGTCCTTAGGAAATAGTGTATCTGAGACTACCACTGAATATCCTGCAAATATTCCATAACCGCCGGGGATATTTGAGAACAAAGGGAAAGCGTTTATTGAAGCCGCAGGAAATTCAGGAAACCTGCCCTTTTCATATAAGTACTTCTGTTTGACAAATTGATAATAACTACCACTGCAGGAACGCAATTCTATTATCAATGGATACAAATCGGTATAGCTTGGGCCACCTCCGATGGAACCGTATCCTCCGGTGAAGTAATTAATCGTCATTGTATAAACAGAATCTCTGATGATCTCATTACTGAATATTGTCAGAGGAAGTCCTTCGTTCAATAAGACAGGATCGGTTATCTTCTTCAATGTGGCGAGCCCCTCATGTATGCCCTGCAGGAGCCTGATTACTACTTCGAAATACTGTCGCTCGGATGTATTTGTTCTTAATGAAAAAGTTAAAGATGGATAGATCACACCCTCCTCATCCTTCCCGGCATGGCTTGTATGGATTATATTGAAGATAGGTGAAGGATCCGGAAGAATTTCATTACATGTGAGTGTTTTGTAACCAGGGACATTTACTTCAAGTCTGTAGGATCTCAGTGGTTCTACAATCGAAGAAGAAAAGTATATTCCATTCTCATATGGAAGGAGGGTTTCTGCATAATTCCCATCGATATAAAGAAAGATCTCTGCATCATTTATAAGAGTCAGCTGGTTTGTATCAAGCTTTTCAGCCAACGATACATGAACTTTCAGAGGGTTTCCGGCAATAAGGATACTATTAACAGATGGAACGGGAGTAAATCCAGGGAATTCATCAGTTACAATTTCAATGCAGGAGTAATTTGTTAAAAGTATCAGGAGAGTTATAAAAAACAAGTTACGCATTTTCAACAACTTTGACATGACTGTTAAATATATGACATTTTAAAATCAAACAGGCTAACACAGGTACAAAATTCAGGATGTACATGAGAACATCGAGGATATTTTATCAATGATCTCATCTTCAGCCCAGATTGTCAACCTGTACAAAAAGACATTGAAAAAACTTTTCGAAAAGGATGATTTTCAGAGAAGAGATGAGATCCAGAAGACCAAGAAGGAGCTGGAGAAACTTGAACTCCGTAAAACAAACCTCCAAAACGACCTTATGGATCGTAGTATAACTTCACACGATTACCAGGACATGAAGAGTAGAGTTGATAAAGATATCGTTCTGACAAAAGAGAAACTTACTGAATTACAACAAGAAAAGTCACCATTTAAGGTTTATCTTCAGAAGGAGGTACCAATGTTGGAGAACCTCCTGGAGTATTACAGGAAGGCAGATGGTGGAACAAAGAAGAAGATCCTTGGTACCATCTTTGCAGAAAAACTCGTTTTGGAGAAGGGAAAAGTTTCAGCCCCTGTCTTCACTGAATCAATACAACTCATCCTCCTAATTAGTGAGGTCTTGAGGAGGTCAGAAAAAAAGAATGATGTCGATTTTAGTCAATTGCTGGTTGCAACTCTTGAAAAAAACCGATTTTCAAAATTTAAAAGTTGCAGCCCTCCCCTTAAAAAAATCCATACATCTCATCCCTTGAATTAGTGAGGGTTTCAGAATGTCATACAAAGAAACAAGAGGTCGATTTTGACCTCTTGTGCCTCTGGGTACCCC
>JAVEVC010000093.1:0-7187 GCA_034005245.1 Bacteroidales bacterium | reverse complement strand
CTGTGCCATGGAGTGCCCGGTGAACATAAGCCAGCCTGAGTTGATCCTTGGAATGCGCCGGTATCTGGTGATGGAGGAGGGTTCTGCTCCAGCCGGCCTGAAAAGCATATTCAGCAATATAGAGAACAACGGTGCTCCATGGCAGTATTCTGCGGAAGACAGATTATTATGGGCCAGGGATCTTGAATTTAAGGTGCCTGTAAAGGCCGACCTGGCCGGGGCCGGCAAGATGCCGGAGTATCTTTTTTGGGTTGGCTGTGCCGGCGCTTTTGATGACCGGTACAGGAAAGTTGTCAGATCGTTTGCCAAGATTCTTAATTATCTGAATATAAGCTATGCTGTGCTGGGTCGGGAGGAAACATGTACCGGCGATCCGGCAAGACGGGCAGGGAATGAAATGCTTTACCAGATGCAGGCTCTGCAGGTTATTGAGATACTCAAAAATTACGGTGTAAGGAAAATTATTACAACCTGTCCGCATTGCTATAATATTTTCAGGAATGAGTATCCCGATCTTGGAGGCAACTATGAGGTTATCAGCTATCTGCAACTGATTGCTGACTGCATGAGGGAAGGCATGCTTAAGAGTGGTATGAAATCGTTTGGTGATTCCATGGTCACATACCATGATCCCTGTTACCTTGGAAGGGTAAATGATATTTATTCCGAACCGCGCTACATAATCAACCAGGTAACAGGCAGCCTGACGGAGATGAAGAGGAATAAAAGCCGTGCTTTATGCTGCGGGGCGGGAGGTGCTCAAATGTTCAAGGAAGCAGAAAAAGGCGATAAGGAGGTATTTATTGAGAGAACCGAGGAAGCTTTGCAGACAAATGCTGATATTATTGCATCTGCCTGTCCTTTCTGTATGACAATGCTCACTGACGGACTTAAGTACAAAAACAGGGAGGATGAAATCCGGAACCTTGATATAGCTGAAATAGTAGCACAGTCAATAGGATTATAGCAGTTTGTACCAGCCCGGAAGCAGGAAAGACCTTTAAATGAATAGGATGGATGCGAAATAAATACTTAATTTTATTAATTCTTGAATATCTCAAATGTACTGTATTCCTTTGTGTTACTTAGCGGTGACCTTTGTGAGACTTTGTGGTAAATATAGTTAACCACAAAGGAATCAAAGGATTACACAAAGGATCGCAAAGGAGATGAATACTAAATACTAACATGATGGAAGACAGAAAAATCCTGAAAAGCGGTGAGTTTCTTACAGAAGAGATTACACCTTCAGACATTTTTATACCTGAAGAATTCGATGAAGAGCAAAAGATGATTGCACAGTCCTGCCGGGACTTTCTTGAAACAGAAGTCTATCCGAAAATGGATGCTCTGGAAAAGACCGACAGGGAACTTATGAAAAGCATTCTCAAGAAGTCGGGGGAACTGGGTTTGTTGGGAATTTCCGTTCCGGAGGAATATGGTGGTTTTGGTCAGTCGTTTGTTACTCAAATGCTTGTGGCTGAAACGACAGGTGCCGGATACTCATTTTCCGTAGCATTCATGGCTCATTGTGGCATAGGCACCATGCCGATATTATATTATGGCAATGAAGACCAGCGGCAGCGATATGTTACAAAACTGGCAACCGGGGAACTGCTTGGAGCTTATTGCCTTACCGAACCAGGAGCAGGAAGTGATGCCAACTCAGGCAAGACAAACGCAAAGCTTTCTGATGACGGGAAAGACTACATACTAAACGGGCAGAAAATGTGGATAACCAATGCGGGATTTGCCGATGTGCTTATTGTATTTGCCAAAATTGACAAGGACAGGGTTCTCAGCGCCTTCATAGTGGATAGTAAGTCACCCGGTGTTGTAATCGGGCCTGATGAGCATAAGATGGGTATAAAAGGATCTTCAACTGCCCAGATCTATTTCAACGATGTGCGGGTGCCTGTTGAAAACCTGCTCGGGAAAAGGGGTGAAGGCTTCAGGATTGCCCTGAATATTCTTCATATGGGCCGTATAAAGCTTGGAGCCAATGTGCTCGGAGCTGCAAAAAAGGCAATCAATGATTCAGTCAGGTATGCCAACGAAAGGAAGCAGTTTGGGGTACTCATATCAAGCTTCGGCGCAATCAAATATAAGCTTGCACAGCAGGTGATACGCCTTTTTGCGGTTGAATCGGCCGTGTACAGGGTTAGCAGGAATATTGATGATCTTATTGACAGGCTTAAGTCAGACACATGTGACAAGGGCAGGGCTACTATTGAGGCCATAAGCCATTATGCCGTTGAGGCGGCAATTCTTAAAGTGAGCGGTTCTGAAATGCTTGATTTTATAGCTGACGAAGCTGTCCAGATCTTTGGCGGCATGGGCTATTCGGCTGAGATGGATGTGGAAAGAGGCTATCGCGATTCACGCATAAACCGGATCTTTGAAGGAACAAACGAAATAAACAGGCTCCTGGTGGTTGACACAGCAATGAAACGGGCCATGAAAGGTGACTTCGACCTTTTTGGCAAAGCTGAAGCCCTTTTCGCAGGGATACGGGAGATCACAAATACAGGGCTGTCAGCAGAAGATTATTTTGATGAGAAATCCCAATATACAGCCAATTTCAAGAAGGTCATCCTGATATGCATGCACCTCGCTATGGAACAATTCCGGAAAGGCCTGATAAATGAGCAGGAAGTGCTTGACAATATTGCCGACATGATGATGGAGGCATATATTTCGGAGTCGCTCATGCTGAGGATCGCCAAGCTTGCTTCAATGAAATCTGATGTATCGGTTTACAAGGATATTCTTGATGTGTACATCTATGATGCTGCATCAAAAATAAGAAAATCGGCTGCTGATGCCGTATGTTCCATTGCGCCGGGAACAGATGATGAGATTATACACGATGCAATTGAAAAACTCACCAAAGTCAAAGGTGTAAATGTAAGGGATGCCCGGCGCCGGATAGCAGACAGGCTCATTGAAGATAATGGTTATAAGTTCTGACCGCAGAATCTGATGCCTGTTGTATTGATGTATGCCTGACAAGGAAATTCCGGGAAGGCTTGCAAATATGGTTCTCCGCGACTTGCTTAAGGGCAGGGAGTCTTTACAGCTTAATACCCTTTCAGAGAACGAAGGTTCTCCGGAGCAATTTTCGGATGTCCACAATTAATGACAAATAACATTTCCATATTTATAATTTTTATCAGTCTGACGGCTTGCAAGACGGCTTAATCAATATATTTGTATAATAAACCTGTGAGGATGATGAAATATAATGTAAGATGGTTGACATTTGCAGCAGCTTCAATGATAGTTGCAGGGTTATTTTTTGCCTCATGTGAAAAATACAGTTATTTAATAGAGGAGATTGACCCGACAGTTCCTGTAAGGTTCAATACTGAAATTCAGCCTGTATTCAATGATAACTGCGTGATGTGTCACAAAGGTACCAGGCCGCCTGACCTGAGAGCTGAAAATTCCTATGAAGCCCTTACAACAGGAGGTTATGTGGATCCTCCAGCCGCAGGCAGCGAACTTTATAAAAAGATCACAACAGGAAGCCATGCTTCGTATATACCGAAGGAAACCGACAAACAGTTGATCTATAACTGGATCGAACAGGGTGCAAAAAACAATAAAAAATAACTGAAATCCAGAACTGAAATACACCATATAGCAATGAAAAAATTCTTTATACTATCGATCCTTTCAGCTTTTCTGTTCTCCGGCTATGCACAGGAACCAGCCCAGACTGAATCAAAATCCAAGCCTGTAAGGTACACTTTTGAAACAAGCCGTCTGATAGATAATCAAACTGTGGCAACACCATACAAGAAAGGACTTGAATTAGAAATACACCACAGGTTCAGCCTGATAGAAAACGTCCATAACCTTTATGGTATCTACGGAGCTGCCAACACCAGGCTGGGACTGAGTTACGGGGTTACTGACCGCCTGATGATCGGTGCAGGCACAACAAAGGACTATAAACTTCAGGATATACAGTGGAAGTATCTTTTGTTCCAGCAGACAGAAGACAACAGCATGCCTGTATCCATATCCTGTTATGGCAATGTGGTGCTTGACCTTCAGAAAGAAGAAGCCTTCGGCCCTGAGGAAAGCTATAAGGATATTCACAGGCTTTCCTATTTCACCCAGTTTATCTTTGCAAGGAAATTCAGTGACGTATTCTCATTCCAGGTAGCCCCTTCAGTGGTATATTATAACGCTGTACCAAGATATCAGGACGATACCGGATACAAGAACCTTAATTTCGGCCTCTCAGCAGGAGGTAAAGCTACAGTAAAAGGTTCTCATTCCTTAATATTTGAATATGACCAGCTTCTTACAAAGCAGGATCTTGATGAACAGCCAAAACCCAATTTAGCCCTGGGTTGGGAGATCCAGACACCCACCCACGCTTTCCAGGTCTTCGTTGCTAACTTTGACCAGATAATCAATCAGCGAAATCTTGTGTTCAATGCAAATGACTTTTCTGACAAGGAGTTCCTTGTCGGATTCAATATTACCGTCCGATTTTAACTAACAATCTGAAGAAGGATGAAATTTGACAAACACAGTTTCATTCTTATTATAAGTTTTACAGTCTTTCAGCCTGTTTTTCCGGCCGGGTTCATGCCGGCAGGGCAGGATGAAAATGTTAGTGATACAACATCCTTTGTTTCGCCCTTTTATGAAGACAATGAAAAGTGCTTCAAGTGCCACGGGCAGAAAACCTATGAATACCTTAACGAAAACCTCGGTCGCAATGTTAAGGCTCTCATGTTTTCCGAAAGAATTGTCGACCGTGAGGAATTTTATCAGGCCAATCACAGGAGCTTTAGTTGTACCGACTGTCATTCAGCAGATTATGAAATATTTCCACATCCTGGAGAGTTGAGGATGGAACAGAATTTCAATTGTATCGATTGCCACGGGGGTGATGATATGTTCACGGAATTCAACTTCGATACCATCGACATTGAATATCAGCTAAGTGTTCATTTCAAACTTGAGGAGGAAGGTTTCTCATGCTGGAAATGCCACGGCCCGCACGACTACAGGATAAACATCAGGAACAGCACAAACCTTCTGGAGACCATACGTTATGACAATGCGATTTGCCTGAACTGTCATTCCGACTTTGACAGGTTCCAGCTTCTGTCGGAAAGGGAAGAAATCAGTATGCTTGAAACACACGACTGGCTTCCAAACCAGGCTGCTCATTTCGGCAGCGTAAGATGCATCGAATGCCATACTGAGATCAGTGACAACATTCTGGTTGCGCACCTTGTGACCCCAAAGGAAGAGGCAGTGAAGAAATGCAATGAATGCCATTCCCGGAATTCAATGCTGATGTCTTCCCTGTATAAATTCCAGGCAAAGGAAAAGCGGAAAGCCGGATTTATTAACGGAGTAATCCTGAATGAATCATATGTTATTGGAGCTAACAGGAACATGTCGCTGAACATTCTTAGTTTTGTACTTTTCGGCCTGGTTGCCTGCGCCATAACCATACATATAATATTCAGGATCATACGAAAACACTGATAATAACAGACAGTACATGTACTTATATCCTAAATGGCTCAGATTGTGGCATTTGTTAAATGCAATTCTTGTCGTGATCCTTATTTATTCAGGCATTAGCATGCAATATACGGGAAAGGAAGATCCTTTTCTGCTCATGAAATTTGCAAATGCAGTTAAATGGCACAATGTAACGGCTGTGATACTGACAATTAGTTATATAGGATTTGTAACGGGAAACCTGTTCACAGAAAATGGCAGGTACTACAGGATTGAAAAGAAAAATTTCCGTAAAGACCTGTGGAAACAGCTTAAATATTATTCAGCGGGTATGTTCAGGGGAGAAAAACATCCATTCCCTGTTACACCAGACCGTAAATTCAATCCTTTGCAAAAACTTTCTTACGTGCTTATAATGTACGTGTGTTTACCTTTAATAATAATATCGGGCATCGGACTTATGTTTCCCGATTCTACGATAGACAGGATATTCGGGGTAAGCGGATTGGTGCTGACCGACCTGCTGCATATAGTGATGGCATTTCTCATAACAGTATTTCTCATAATTCATATTTATACATGCACTCTGGGAGCAAGACCTACATCTCTTTTCAGGGGGATGATCACAGGATTCCATGAAGCTGACGAGCAATGAGAGATATTTTGACCAACGCATACACTGAAACAAAAAGCATTGGGATTGTCATAAATACCTGAATACATAAATACCTGAAAACAAGAAATGCTTGATTACGTTGAAGATAAATCCTTTAATTCTTAAATTTCCTTAAAAGAAGTTTTCTTTTTGGAAAATTTGCACGATAATTGTGATCTTATAGAAAACTAAAAACCAATTGATATGAAAATTTACAAATCCATTCTTGGAATTACTATTATTTCAGCTCTCAGCCTTGTTTTTATGTCAATGGCCCCTCAGCAGAATCCGGTTCAGCCCTGGCCTGTTCCCGATGAATTCAGGAACATGCAGAATCCTGTTGAAAAAAATGATGCTAACATTGCTGCAGGGCAGAAGCTTTATTCTAAGTTATGTGCAACATGCCATGGAAAGACAGGATTGGGAGACGGCGTGGTAGGCAGAAAGCTGAAAAACTTCCCAGGGGATTTCACAGGGGAATATTACCAGAACCAGACCGATGGAGAACATTTCTATAAAACCAAATTCGGCAGGGGAGAAATGCCCAAATATGAAGGAAAATGCACCGATGAGGATATCTGGAGCATGGTACATTACATGAGGACATTCAAAAAATAAAGATAATCTCACTCAATTAATTGGAAACCCTTCCAGGGTTTCAGATCATAAGCAGACTGTCTACCCCGGGCTGGGCCTGCCAGCATCTCCGGGCTAATGCCCGGAGGAATACAGAGATAATCTGTCTTCGGGAGGCACCCCTCTTTGCGAAGCAGAAAGGGGGCCCGCCCGCACCTCCGGGTTGAAACCCGGAGTTAGGGGATGTGTAGTATGGTCTCAGTACCCACTGCTACGGTAAGGATGAAGGATGAGAAAACTAAGATAATGTATCTTCCAGAGGCACCCCTCTTTGCGAAGCAGAGAGGGGCCGGGGGTGAGTTCATGAATTCAGAGTAGGAAAGCCCCGATCAGCTATATAGCATCAATTGTATTTTCCAGCAGGGTTATGATATAGGGATAGTTGTGTATACCAAGG
>JAVEVC010000092.1:0-7321 GCA_034005245.1 Bacteroidales bacterium | reverse complement strand
ATGGATAAGCTTTGGGTTAAAAATTAATATAGAAATCTTTTGTAAGGTTCATATATTCGGCAGTATATTCATGCCGCTGCCCTTTTTCCAGGGTAAGAAACTTCCCTGCCGGAGTACTATTGGTCCTTGAAAATGCCAGTACAAGCCTTTTTACTGCTGAACGTGGCGTTGGCCTGATCTTAATTATATTATTGCAATATAAGCCAAATTTCTGGGCATGTGCGATGAGTACGGTTCCCTCTGCATAAGGGAGTATAATCTGAAATCGACCTCCTGGTCCGAGATGCCTGGTAACTCCCCTGAGAAGTTCCGCCGGCATCAGGCTGTCATTATGCCTTGCCGCTGCTGATCTGGCGTCGCGGTTCTTCAGTGATCCAGTGAAATAAGGAGGATTTGATACTATCAGGTCATAATTCCCTGTTTCATCCATGTAATCCTGCAGACCTAGATTAAGGACCTTTATCCTGTTGCTCCATTTGCTGTTCCCGACGTTAATACAGGCTTCATCGAAAGAGTCCCTGTCTGGCTCAATGGCAGTTATCTCCGCATTGCACCGCTGTGCAATCATTAGGGCGATAACACCTGTTCCGGTTCCTATGTCAAGTACGGTCGTAACTCCTCTTATCTCCGCGCAGGCACCCAACAGTACACTATCGGTGCTTACCCTGAATGCTGATCTTTCCTGAATAATGGTAAATTGCTTAAAATTGAAGTAGTTGTTTGCCATTCAGAACAAATTTAGCCTCACATGAGGAATAAAAATAAGAAATATTTGCCGGAAACACCCCGGGGATAATTGGAAACGGGAAGCCAATTCACCTGCTGGTATTCATATAAGAACCTCTTATTCAGCAGTAATTTTCTGAATTTTTCTCATTTTGAGAAAAAAATTATTCCGGAATTTGCATTGAAAAATTTAAGTCTTGATAATTAATTGGAAGATAATAATATAGGACCCCGCTTGATCCATTGCCAAAACCGGCATGAAATTGGTTTCTGACTTCAGCAACAATAAACCTGAGGATCATGAAGAAAACTATTAATGTAATTGTGATCGAAGACAACGAAAATTACAACAATATGTTGTCGAACACAATCCAGCAAAGTGTCAACCCGTTCTTGCTTAAAGGCAGTTATCAGCTTGTTATGCGTTCATTCACTGATGCAAACGATTACATAAGGAAGATCAAATCGAGAGAACTTGAATGCAATGACTCAATAATATTCATGGATTATTACCTTGGTGATGGGATCAACGCAGGTCATATTATTAAGATACTGAAGGATAACAATGTCGATACAACGATTGTGCTTCTATCCCAATCAAAAGCCGTCAGGGAAAAAAACAATATGTTGTCATATGATTATTTTGTTGTGAAGGATCATTTAGCACCGGCATTGTGCAGCTTGTACCTGAGGCAATTCATTGAAAACAAATTTTGCGTTACTTTGGATTGATGATTAAAAAACCGGGCAGGACCTTGAGAATAAATTCGATCAGGTATAAGATCGGATCTATTATGATATTGGCGGTCATTTTGCTGACTCTGACATGCTATTTGCTTTATCGCAACCTTTCTTCCATCGTTTCCTCAATCCGTATCGATGAAAAACCTGAACTAAGACTGCTGAGCATCCGCAACATTTCATTAAACATGGAAAAAGCAGGTAACAGCGTAAGGATATATGCCATAACAAGAAATGCAAATGATATCAGGCCCTATTACTCCATTATTTCAAATATTGATAACGATGTTAACAGGCTGAGGACAGAATGTAATAATGACTCTGTTTTACTTGCTCAAACCGATACCATAAGCAGCCTGATAGAAGAAAACATACTGATTTGGAATCAATTACTTGCTCTTAACAAAGATGACAACGTAATGGAAAATCTCAGGCTGTTATCAGAACAGCTCGATTCTGTATCGGCAACAACAAAAAAGCAAGGCATTTTAAGAAGAGTATTTAGCAAAAGCCCCGATACCCCTCCTTTGGAAAAGGAAATTGCTGCTGATCTCAATGACATTGTGGAGGAGAACCTGGTAAAAAGAGAAGAACTGGCCGCGCAGGAACTTCAACTGGCAAAGAACAGCAGCGAAATAACCGGTAAGTTATACGATCTTATCACAAAAATGGAGAAGGAGATCTATGTACAGATACAGTCAAAGGCAGAAGCTGCCGGTGCACTGGCGGATAAGACTTACGTGTGGCTGGCGATGCTGATGATCTCAGGAGGAGTGCTGGCTTTGATTGTTATTTATATAATAATAAGGTATTCAAAAAATGCCAATGCTTACCAGATTGCCCTGGAAAACGCAAAGGTAGAAGCTGAAAATCTTGCTAAAACCAAAGAACTTTTTATTGCTAATATGAGCCATGAGATCCGAACACCAGTTACAGCAATCTCGGGTTTCACAGAACAACTTCTTCATGAACAGGAGGACGAAGAATCATCTGAATCACTTCGCATAATAAAATCCTCTTCCGATCATCTGCTGAAAGTAATTGATGACATACTCGATTTCTCAAAGCTTCAGAACAATATGATCGTTCCCGAAAGAATCCATTTCACCATCAGCAGGATTATGCAGGATGTTCACGCGATGTTCGAACGCCAGGCCGGTCTTAACAATACACAGCTAAGCTGGTCTCTCGATCCCGATACTCCTGAAGTGCTGGTCGGGGACCCTTATCGTCTTAAACAAATTATGATAAACCTGGTAAGCAATTCCGTCAAGTTCACAAAGAATGGCATGGTCCACTTTGGCGTGACCAGTGGGGAAAAGTCACCGGGAAAAATTAATCTCATAATGGAGTTCACCGATACCGGTATCGGAATTGATGAATCGAAGCTTGAAGAAGTCTTTGAGGATTTTAAGCAGGCTGAAATGAACACAACAAGAAAATATGGAGGAACAGGATTAGGACTTTCCATAGTCAAAAAGCTGACCGAATTGCAGGGAGGATCTATCGAACTGAAAAGCAAAAAGAACCAGGGAACAAGGATAACCTGCATAATCCCGTTTGGTCTGGGTGATAAGAACAAGGTTGGCGATGATACTTACAACCATGCTCCGATCCCTGATGAGATTGCCGGATTGAAAATAATGGTAGTGGATGATGAGGAATACAACCGCTTGCTTTTCAAAAGAATTCTCGATAAATGGAAGACAGAGTGCCATCTTGTTGAAAATGGGATGGATGCGCTGGAATTGCTGAAGGAAAAGAAGTTCGATCTGCTTTTTATGGACATGCGAATGCCAGGTATTGACGGACTGAAGACAACACGCTTTATTCGTGAGGAAATGAAAATCAGTGAATCGGAAATGCCTGTAATTTTCATTTCCGCTGCCCCGGGAATTGAAGATTTACAAAGCCTTAAGGATACAGGAGTATCCGAGTTCCTCCAGAAACCTTTCAATGAGAAAATGCTGCTTAAAGCAATTATAAAGGTGACATCAGGAAAGAGAGTTAGCTCTGAAGGTATAACTGCCGGTAATGATCAGGAAATCACTGGATCTGTCCAGGGCATTGATCTTAAAAACCTGTATCACATATCAGGAAACGATGAACAATTTGTGAAACAGATGCTTATCTCATTCATTGATACGACTGAAAAAGGACTCTCCGACTTGCAGAAAGCCATTAAAAACAGGGATCCGGGATCAACAGCCGACATTTCGCATAAAATTCAACCCCCATGCCGGCATATTGGTGCAATGGAGCTGCATGGCATACTTTTACAGATCGAAAGGGCTGCCAGGAAGGAAAACGTAACAAGTGAGCTTGAAATAATGGCAAAACAAGCTATCGCCGTATTTGCTGGCATTAAACAGCTTATAAACATACATATAGAAAAATTGACCTGAAACCGGCAGATATCTTCTCTTTATTTTGTAATTTTCAGTCTGCCATGTTACTCCGGAATATAACACTTTGTCATGCATGATTGAAAGACCAGTTAGGATATTTGTGGTAGAAGACAATGAATGGTACAATAAACTGCTGGTATACACATTGTCATTGAATCCCGACTATGAGGTGAAGAGTTTTTTCAATGCCAGGGATTTTCTTGATCATCCTGGCGAGTGGCCTGATATTGTAACTCTCGATTACAGGCTTCCCGATCTTTCAGGATTGGAGGTCCTTAAAAGGATCCGCCATGAAAATAACGAGGTTCAGGTCATACTGATCTCAGAACAGGAAGACATTGATCTGGTCGTTACTCTGCTGAAAATGGGAGCATATGACTATATTACCAAATCGGAAGATATAAAGGAACGACTTCTTAACACCGTTCAGAACCTAGCCAGGGATTTATCGCTTAAGAAGGAGATAACGACACTCCGAAAGGAAGTACAAAAGAAATATAGTTTCAGGCAGGCTATTCTTGGCGAGAGCCCGGGAATCAGGAATGTTCACGACCTCATAAATAAGGCAGCTGAAACAAATATAACAGTAATTATCTCAGGCGAAACAGGCACGGGTAAGGAACTGGTGTCCAAAGCTATTCACTATAACTCGAAGCGAAAGGACAAACCATTTGTTGCGGTAAATGTGCCGGCAATTCCTTCAGAGCTTATCGAAAGTGAGTTGTTCGGTCATGAAAAAGGGGCCTTCACTGGTGCTTCATTTCGCAGGATTGGCCGCTTTGAGGAAGCGAACGGAGGTACCCTTTTCCTTGATGAAATAGGCGAAATGGAACAAAACCTACAGACCAAGCTGCTAAGAGTATTGCAGGAAAAGGAAATAGTCAGGATTGGTAGTAACAAGCCAGTTAAAACCGACTGCAGGATAATCACTGCCACAAACAGGAACCTCAAAGAGGAGGTCAAAAAAGGCAGGTTCAGGGAAGATCTTTACTACAGGCTTCTTGGACTGCCTATAGAAATACCGCCGCTACGAGAAAGGGCTACTGATATTCTTATACTTTCCCGATATTTTATGGAGAGTTTCTGCAGGGAGAATAACCTGCCTCTGAAGCGCTTTTCTCCTGAGGCTCAGAAAAAACTTATGAATTATTCCTTCCCTGGAAATATAAGGGAACTGAAATCACTGGTTGAGCTTGCAGTAACACTTTCCGTCAAAGAAGAAATTGAAGCAAACGACTTTGCAATTGATCCCGAAGAACCTTTGTCAATTTTATCAGACGTTGATTGTACAATGAGGGAATATGAAATGAAGATACTGAAAGCAACTCTAAGAAAATGCAACAATGATATTAATCTTGCTGCAAGAAAGCTTGACATCGGTGTCTCAACTATCTACAGGATGCTTAAACAGGAAAAGGATACGGAGAAATAAATAGCTGCCTGTTTATTTTTCGCCTGATAAATTCCGGGAAACCTCGCATTAAAATACTTTGATCAGACCTGGCAAAGCACAGGTTCACCCGCCAGGATATCTGTCTTTATTTTGTATTTTCCTTGTGCCGGTTCTTCAAGGTCTGTCATGGCCGGCAAATCTCAAAATGAGAATGCTTTTCTCAAAATGAAAAATCATGCCTAATTCTTTTTTCGTTATTTTACTTATATTCATGGTTTTAACTGCATTTCAATTCCCGGCCCGGCATTTGTTTCCTTAGCAATGTTCATGTATTGTCATGGAAAATTCTGATTTGTGAAACCTTAATATTTTATGTGATGGAAATTAAAATTATAGATGATTCTAAAGCTCACAGTGACAACCTGGTAGTTAACAGCAAGCTCAACAGGGTGCGGAAGGAAGGTAAAGTAAAGGGAATTCTTGCCACCTCGGTCATAAGCCTGATACTTATTGCGGGACTGGGCGTTCTTGCATATCATCTTCACAAACGCGATCATAACGCACAGGCTGCACTGTTCAGGGATCAGGAAGTCGCATTCACCCAGAAACTTACAGAGCGCGATTCTATGCTCAATGACTGGCTTGTAACATTTGACGAGATTGAAAAGAATCTGAGGATGATCAGGGAAAAAGAAAAGATCATCACAGTGAATTCAGCAGGTTCAGAAATATCAAAAAGCAAAAGGGATCAGATACTGGAGGATATTCGCAGTATCAACTCACTCCTGGAAGAGAACAAAAACAAGATTGCAAGGTTGAACTCCCAGCTTAAGAAGTCGGGTAACACAATTGCGGGGTTGCAAAGCAGGGTAAATGAACTGGAAGCCTCTGTCATGAAACAGGAAACTGAAATTACCTTGCTGAAAGCATCGCTTGACAACAAGGATTTTGAGATCGGACAGTTGAACAGTAAGGTTGTTGCCCTGAATGATACTTTGACAATGAGAGAGGAAATAATCGGCGAACAAATCTACAAGCTGAATCAGGCTTTCATGGTCTCAGGCACGTTCAGGGATCTGAAAGAAAAGGGCCTTCTTTCGAAAGAAGGAGGTTTCCTTGGAATAGGCAGAAAAGAATCCCTTGCTGACAATTTTGCCGACAGCATATTCACCGAAATAGATATCACGCAAATAACAACTATTCCTGTAAATTCAAGAAAGGTAAAGCTTGTTACAGAGCATCCGGCAAACTCCTATGAACTGATAAAGGAGAGCGAGGACCAAATAGCATCAATAGCAATTGTTGATCCGGAGGAATTCTGGAAGGTATCTAAATATGCGGTTGTTGAGATCATTAAATAGTTTTGATCAGGGTTCATCAGGTCAGGTTGGTTAACATGATCAGAGCGGGGTTGTTGAAAGTCTGTCTTTCATCAACCCCTCCGTTTTTTTATCAGGGTCGCTCCAGAACTTCTCATTTACCCCGAGCCCAAAAAGAGCGAAGTCATATTTTACCGGATCGGCCGGATCAAACTCCCTCAGGACAGAAGTAAGTTCTTCTACTGCCTTCCAGTCGTTTTGTTTCCTCGAAAGAAGGCCCAGCTGTCTTGCAGTATTCCCGGTGTGAATGTCGAGAGGAATATAAAGCCGGGAAGGATCTATTCTGGTCCACAGGCCAAAATCAACACCCCTGTTGTCCCTTCTTACCATCCATCTGAGGAACATGTTCAGCCTTTTTCCGGCTGCTCCTCCGTTAATATCCGCAAAATGTTTTTCCGTCCTTGTTTCATGCTTCCCGCAAAAGAAACGGCTCCTGAGATGAGCTAACCCATCCTTGAGATTCCCTGTGATAATCATTCCTTCAAGTAAAACATCTTCCATGCTGCCGTAGCTGTAATAAATGTCATGGAGGCCTTTCATAAAATAGCAGCAATCTGTTCCGTTAAAGGTGCGATGAACAAACTTGGAGACTCTTTTCAGCTCATCTTTCCCTGCCGACATTACAAATTCATAGGGAGCATTGTCCATTGCCTCAAGAAGAATGCCCGCACTTC
>JAVEVC010000091.1:0-7387 GCA_034005245.1 Bacteroidales bacterium | reverse complement strand
CGATGAATATCGTAGTACCGGTTTTATTGCACGACGAAAAAGATAAAGCTGCAAGCAGCACAACCGCGATTTTCTTCGTTTCGATGATCATAATCCTTTTATTCATATTTAAGCCATGTAGTAGCCTTGCAAGCTTTATCAGCAACAAATCTTATCCATCGTGCCTGAAAATTTGCGGGGAACCTGAAAGTGAATGTTTCCGCAGGATTCACAACAACCACTTTATATTTCATCCAGGGGCCATGCCCTGTTGGCTCCGCCTCAATAGTGAAAGTAACAGGTACCTTAGAGTTATGAGAAATCCTTAGAGTTTTTTCGTCAAAAAAGCCTATCAGATATGGATCTGATGGAATGCCGGCAGAGACATCTGCTTCCTTCCATGGGCCACCCTCGCCCACCGGCTTGCCAGTTCTCCAGAGATCATCAATAACACCTGCCCAAAGTGCTGCTTTCCCGTCGTCTGATATAATAACATGTTCATTTCCTTTTGCCAGCCCGGGATTAATACCGGTCATGATCAGCATTCCCCGGTATGATGCATAATCATGTATCCGGAATTTATGGGATGCTACCGGCCTGATCTTAGCGAATCCGTCTGCGTTGTTGGCAGGAAGCTCATAGAAGGAACCGGCGCAATTGAAGAGATCGCGCTCGGTCGCCACTTCACGGCAGAGCCTGAGAGCTGAAGACATTGTTAGGTTTACAAATGCTTTATCTGCCACTGGAAGCCTCCACCTTCTTCCAAAATCGTCGATGATAAGAACAGACGATTCATCAATGGTTATTACCTGCCGGGGAATAGTAAATCTTGTACGAATGAAATCTGCTGTTTTCTTGTCATCCTTTCTTACAAGGTTCATTTCACCATCGAGTTCGTAATAGCCGGTTTCTTTGAACTGATCACCCGTAAAAGTTCCTGCAAGAATTCCTAAAACCCTCCGGTTTTCACCGAGCCCGTATAGCAAACCACCTGTTGATTCATTTTCAGTAATATGTGATAATCCGGTAAATATACCATGTGAGGAGGCAGGTCTGACATCGTTTCCTGTGAAAAAGAAATGAGCAGAGGCTGTTGTTTCCTTATCTACTTTTATTCTTATCCATTCCCCCGGACTATTTGATTCAAAATCAATATATTGGGATTCTCCCGGCTGTAAAATGACATTTATAAGCTTCTCCCAGGTCCCGTTTCCAGGTTTATCAACTTCAAATACATACTCCACGCTATTCTCAGAGTCATTTAAGATCCAGCATATCCTTTCGGGCCAGCCTGCAAAAAGGAATGGTTCAGATGCCTGTCCGGCTTTGACCTTCTCATCTATCCAGACAGCTCCTTCAGAAGTGTTTGGTCCAAGGCTGTCAGGCTTACTCACCGGCGTAAACCAGAGGTTTGAGTTGGATTGTCCAGGGCCCTCTATATCGCCTTTTTCTTTTCTTTTATTCAGGAATTCCTTGTTTGCAGAATCATCACATCCGAATATCAGGTTATCGTTCCAGCGGGTAAAATCGCCTATCACCTTCAGGTAAGCAGAGCGTGGACGAATTCCCCGGTTATCGGAAGAACAGAATGTTCCCGGGAAACGCCAGAACATACCATGCATGGTCATCAGGTAATCAGGGTTGCCGGGAGAACCAATATCCCTGATTCTGGGCCATTCGGTATTCCATCCATGAGCGCCGTCGTAAGCATGGCTTGCTTTGGGCAGCCGGAAAAAGTTCCATTTCCCTTTATCGCGTACTCCCAGCAACACCGATTTATGATCCCATCCTGCAGCCCATATTGGATCAAGTGCAGGATTCCTGTTGCCATAAATGCCTCCCGGCCCGGTAACTTCAACAAACTGATTTCGGCGTATCATTTTCCAGTTGATTCCATCCCATTCGCAAAGTGAACCGGATTCGGTGTCAAATTTACTTAGTGCTGCAGGACCTGTTTCCCCGTTGTTGCAATATACAACCACTCCCTGTCCGGAATAAAACGCTTTTCCATGGTCTCCCGGAAGAAGTGAATTAGGAGGGTTTTCCGCGGTTTCTTCATCCTTTTTCTCAGTTATATTGCCATCCTGGTAAAGCATCTTCACTTCCAGGGTATTAACATCAACATCGTAAAAACCCTCCTCCATAGTTGCAAAATATATCCTTTCGGAGGGATGGTGCAGGTGACGGGCATTTCCTGTAAGCCTCCCGGGCATCATTTCATACGGGATCACCCTGACTTTACCATTGCTGTCGATGGCATAAGGTCCGATAAAAAGCTGGTTGGTTTCCTCATGAATCATACGATTGGCAGGGGTACCTCCAATGCTTTCATTTCTGATAACCTGTTGAAGGTCAGGAGTTATCTCATATAATTTGTCAGATGACCCAAAAGGTAGGTGAGGGCCGTATGTTATTGCCCAAAGACGCCCTGCCCATGGCACCACTGCACCGGTGCCGCATTCACTTTCGTCGTTGTAAAATGCCAGATGAGGATAAACACCGCTGAATGATAGGTATTCTGTATCTTCCCTTCTGCCGGAACAATTAACAAGTATGCAGCAAATAGTGAACAGTAAAACGGACTTTAATGATTTCATTTGGCAAAGAGTCATTCTGAACAGATATTCAGTATAATATTCTGAAAAAGTATAAAAAAATTTCAACAGAGTTGTAATATCTTATGAATTATGATAGCCAAAGATTATCTTTCAGAATAATTCGTCAAAAGACAAATCATAATGTCGTTTACGGAAGATCAAGGTAAGAATAATACGGGATCAGGTCAGGACGATAATGAAAACAGGCGGGATTCTTTTCTGGATTCCATCGAAAGCCTGGCATTGCGGCAGAAGGCAGATCTGCCCGAGCCGTATTCAGTTCAGGGGAGAGACTTAACAATAATATCCATTGATGATTATCCCGAGGTAGAATCAACGGAAACAACAAACAGGAGGATAGAAGAGCTGAAATCTATAATATCTATGATTGAACGCAAGCCTGGCTCATCTCTTGAAATTAAGCTTGCCAGAAAATACAGGATAAATTATACCGGAGAACTTAATGTTGCACAACTTGAAGCTGTTTCGTCGATAGATGGGCCGATTCTGGTTATTGCCGGTGCGGGTTCCGGTAAAACAAGGGTAATAGTTCACAGGGTTGCTTTCATGCTGGAAAATGGCATAGAACCAAATGAGATCCTTTTACTGACTTTCACAAGGAAAGCTGCAAATGAAATGCTTGGGAGAGTAAGGCAGCTGCTGGATGATACATCTCCCCGGAAGGTTTTTGGAGGGACATTTCATGCTTTTTCTAACTATATATTAAGAAAATATTGTAACCTTCTCAATATACCGTCTGATTTTACGATCATTGACGAGGAAGATTCCGCTGACACAATAGATCTGATCAGGTCGGAGCTTAAATTTGAAAAGAAGGAAAAAGCTTTTCCCAGAAAAAACCGGATCCGGGAAATAATTTCATCTGCCAGGAACAGGAACCTTTCAGTCAGACATGTTATTGAAAATGAATTTACCGGGTTAAAGGAGTTTATCAATCACATAGAGCTGATTGGCCAGGGCTATGAAAAATATAAGAAGATATGCAGGATATTTGATTATGATGACCTCATGGAAGTATTAAGAGACTCCCTGCGTGATAATTCCTTGTTCAGAAGAAGGCTTCAGAATGAATATAAATACATTATGGTGGATGAATACCAGGATACCAATATAATACAGAAGGAAATAATCGAATACCTTTCAGGTGAATCAAGGAACATCATGGTGGTCGGAGACGATTCTCAAAGCATTTACTCTTTCAGGGGTGCCAATTATGAGAACATACTTAGGTTTCCCCAGAAATACCCCGATTGTAAAGTGATAAAGATCGAGGAAAATTACCGGAGCAACCAGAAAATACTTGATTTCACAAATGATATCATTGCAAACGCAAAAATTGGTTACAGAAAGCGCCTTTATTCAAGAATTGCTGATGAGACCATGCCGCAGGTCAGAAAATTTTATGACCAGGAAGCGGAAGCTGAGTTTATTGTCGACCGTATTCTCGAATACAGGGAAAAAGGAATTGCACTTGACCATGTTGCGATTCTTGTAAGGGCTTTCTGGCATGCCAGGTACATTGAAGCGGAGCTTTCAAAAAGGAGGATTCCCTATGTTGCCGTTGGCGGCCTAAAATTCAATGAGAGGAAACATGTGAAGGATGTGATTTCTTATTTGAGGATTATTCAGAATCCTTACGATGCTGTTGCCTGGCACAGAATTTTAAAATACCTGCCTGGAGTTGGGTTTGTTACTGCGAAGAAAATAATCGAGCGAATTCTGAACCCTGGAGGGAAGGAAGCATATGCTGATGAAAAAAGCAGGTTTGCTGAAGAATTGAAAAAGCTAAACCTGATGATTGATAGTGCAAGGAGTCAGTCAGCTGGTATCCCGCAGAAAATTGAAATCATTAAAGAATATTATGTCCCTTTTCTGCAGGCGCAGGAGTATGATTATCAGGTAAGAGTGCTTGACATCAATGTTCTTGTAGAGCTTTCCTCAAAATATGATTCACTTGAAAGATTCCTTACGGAGTTTGCATTGGATCCACCCTCAAGGAATTTCGGAACCCAGACAGTCCCGCTGATTGATGAAACTGAAGATAAACCCCTGACAGTATCTACAATTCACTCGGCAAAAGGGCTGGAATGGTTCAGCGTTATCATTCCTCATGCGCTCGACGGACTTATACCATCTGCAAGAGCACTTAACAACATTGAGGAGATGGAAGAAGAGCGCAGGCTCTTTTATGTGGCATGTAGCAGGGCAAAGCAGGAATTACTTGTAACAATGCCATCATATGTGACAAATTACAACGCCTTCCTGTCCTATCCCAGCAGGTTCCTTGCAGAAATAAACCGCAACCGGTTTCATTACCAGTAATAGTTTTACAACATGCTTTTTACGTCATGTTTTCAATTCCACATACCGCCTGAACCCTTTAAACTCTTTCAAGCCATAAAACATTTTTCCACTACTATAAAATTAATTTTATGAACAAACCTTCTGAACGGTCTGTTTCAGACATCCAGGTTGATCGCAATTCCCGGCCATACCTTTACAGGCTCACGCTTGTTGCAACGCTTGGAGGTTTGCTGTTTGGCTATGACACAGCAGTTGTATCAGGAGCCGTAAGTGCACTTCGGGAATACTTCGTCATCCCGCTCAGCCTCGACACCCATCTGGCAGAAGGGGTCATAAACGGATATCGCATTACAATATGCCTTGCAGTTATTATAATATGCATTGCAGTAGCAGGAATGCTCGTAAGGCTTTTCAGCTGGAAGAGAGGGCTGACATTCAGCGCTTTCATTATCCTAGTTGCAGCCATTATTCTTATTTGGCAGTTTAGCAGGCCACTTAATATTACGGGTAACACGGTGAATGCCATAACAGGTTTCACTGTTTCAAGCGCACTGATAGGATGTATTGTGGGAGGGTCGACAGCCGGATTTATAAGCCTGTCATTAGGAAGGAAGAAAGGCCTTATGCTTTCAGCTTTTTTATTTCTCATTTCAGGACTTGGAGCAGGCTTTCCTGAAAAGATGGGCATTTTTGGAATGCAGCCACTCGTTTCATTTATTTTTTACAGGATACTTGGCGGTATCGGAATAGGACTGGCATCTATGCTTTCACCCATGTATATTGCCGAAATTGCTCCTGCTGGTATACGCGGGAAGCTTGTTTCATGGAACCAGTTTGCTATTGTATCAGGTATGCTTATTGTCTATTTTGTCAACTGGTTCATTGCCAGACAAGGCGATGATCAATGGAATATAACAACAGGATGGAGATGGATGTTTTTATCAGGTGTTATCCCTTCCTTCATATTCCTTATATTACTTTTATTCATTCCTGAAACCCCGAGGTTCCTTGCAATCAAGCGCAAGCCGGGACTAGCCCTGGATGTTCTAAGGAAAACAGTAGGAAAGCGTGAAGCTGAAGCAAGCCTGAAAGAAATCAATGAAACACTTTCAGACAGTGGTTCTCACTGGCTTTCATTTGGAAGTCTTGTTATAATAATCAGCATCGTGCTGGCTGCATTTCAGCAGCTTGTTGGAGTCAATGCCGTTCTCTATTATGCTCCAAGGATATTCCAGAATACCGGTACAAGACTTGATGTTTCACTTTTGCAGACAATACTTGTGGGCGCGGTAAACCTCATTTTTACAGTTGTTGCAATCCTTAGCGTTGACAAAATGGGGAGGAAGTCTCTCCTCATCATAGGAGGATCAATAATGGGGCTGGCTATGGCAGGAATAGGCTTTTCATTTTATGCAGGCAGCCTGGGTATGACTGCATTGATATTTATCCTGATTTATATTGCTGGATTTGCAATGAGTTGGGGGCCTGTTATGTGGGTTGTGCTGTCGGAAATTTTCCCAAATTCCATAAGAGGCGCCATGTCAATAGCCACAGCTACCGTATGGATAACCGACCTGATCGTTTCATGGTCGTTCCCCGTTCTGGATGATAATGCCTGGCTCGTTGAGCAATTCAATCATGGTTTTGCTTACTGGATCTATGCTTTAATTTGTTTTGCGGCATTATTTTTTGTCTGGAAAGTTGTACCTGAGACGAAAGGCAAAACTCTTGAACAGATTGAGAAACTTTGGAAAAAATGACCTTTCAGAGCTGTTTTACTACATCCTATAAGCTTTTTTCATTCTATTTTTTCATCTTTAGTTTAAAATTCTGGCAATTCTATCTATGCTTTTTATCAATTAATCAATTTTATATTTGCTTTGACGAATACTCTTTTTTTAATGATAAACGTCAGAATATCATTGATGAAATAAGTAATTATTCTGACTAATCAAATCTTAAAACCACAGAAAACGATTTGCCTTATTTGACAGAATCAATGCATGTTATATTTTTATTTCAGTAACGGTAAGTTCTAATACATAAGGTATGCTATCCAGTTTCTCAAGAAGGTTTTTGCTTTTATCTGTATTTATTTCTTTTTATTCCACTTTATTTTCCCAGGAGAATTTTGTAGACTTCTGTACTATCCAGAAATCAGGTACTGTTCTTATTTATGCCCACAGCGATGATGACCTAATCTGGATGCTGCCTTTCTGGAAAATAACAGAAAAATTCATCGGTGGGGCAATGCCTAAGACGCCGTCATTTCAGACAATAATAAACCAGCAGCAGACCTTTATAAACAATAACGGATATAATATAAATTATGCATCTAACTGGCTTACCCCATGGGGATCTATAACCCAACAGGAGTACGAAGAATATTACTGGAGAGTAAATCCTGACTATCAGTATATTGCAATTGACCATCTTAGGGCGACATGGTGGGATCTTAATCCCGTGGATCACCGGCAGGAGGTTAA
>JAVEVC010000033.1:0-35904 GCA_034005245.1 Bacteroidales bacterium | reverse complement strand
TGATTACAAGCATCACTATTGTAGCTGCTTCTCTAGTCATTTCTATATGAAGATATTTTTGCGACAGCTTTTCAACCGATTCCCTGTTTGATTCAGGATCAAGTATTCCAATGGCCTTCCTCAGGTATACAACCACAACACCTTCAAGGTGCGACATGGCTAAACCAAATAGTGCAAGTAGAAGAAGTTCGCAAAGCATTTTACTGGATATTTGTTTATGTAAAATTAAATAATATCCCTATGCAGGTCAACTGCCGGGATTATTTAAAGGCAGCCTTAACTGACATTTAGCCCGATTTGATTTTTATCAGGACACGTAACTTCTGAATCAGCATTATTGCGATGCAGACTTATGGTGTTACGGAAAGGACTCACCTGACCAGGAGAAACATTTGAAGAGTCAGTTCCTAAAAATAGCAGACAGCAATTGCAATATTTCAGGGATAAACACAAGCAGACCTACCGCCACCGAGATGATTGCCGATACAAGGACACCGGCCGCAGCAATGTCTTTGACTTTCTTAATTCCCGGGTCATAGTCGGGCTTTATAGCATCAGAAAGCTGTTCCAGTGCAGTATTGAAACACTCTGCCGTTAAAACCAGCCCTGAAGCAAGCGAGATCGCCATCCAACTGCAGAGCGAAATATTCAAAACAAAGCCGGCAATTACAACGAGACAGAATATTCCCAGATGGATCTTCAGATTAGGTTCTGAATGGGCAATTGCAGCCAGTCCTGAAAAAGCATGCCGGAAACTTTCACCCCTGGTTTCCGATGAAAATCTTTTCTTCCCTTCTTCTGAAGCTTTCATTATTATTGTTATGAATTAGAAATGATTTTATATGACACTGTCATTTCAATTTAATCAGAATCACAGTATAGTTAATTTATTGTAAGATTGTCCCTCAGGGTGTCAAAGAGCGACTGATCGGCACCCGAAAGGCTAAGGTATGATCTTATTCCCCCGTAATTGTTCTTTACCTTTTCTATCACTGATTCAATGTTCCTTTGCCTGACGGTGATTGCATAAAGAACATTATCGGAAGGGAATAATCCCAGAGTGAATATCTTCCTGAGCATCAGCTTTTTTCTGTAATATGGGACAATATAATCATTAGAAGCCATAAAATCGCTTATAATCGAGTGATGTTCAGTGCCTGCAACCAGGTGCAGGAGCGCACACATGATCCCTGTGCGGTCTTTTCCGGCCTGACAGTGAATGAGAACGGGTGAACCTCCGTGGGAGACCAGTACCTCTGACAGTTGCCTGAAAACAGGTATTGCTGCATCAAGCATCTCAAGATAAAGCTCGTTTGATATATTAGCTATGACATCTCTTGAGTTTCTTTTGGTAAAATATGGCATGAGCCTTTCTCTGGTCTTCTTTTCAAAATCCATAGGCAGTGATCTTGTTTCTATCCCCTCAATATCCTTCCTTCTGTACCTGCTTTCTGTGGGAGCGCGCAGGTCAAAAATGGTAGTAATACCAAGATCCTTCAATTTCTGGATATCATTTTTATTTATATTGTCAGGATTTGCTGATCTGAACACAATTCCTTTCCTGAAAGCTCTTCCTTCTATGGTACGAACTCCGCCAATATCCCTGAAATTCAGCAATGACTTCATCATGTCATCTTTCATGTTTGGAGTTACTTATAAGGATCAACGAAATGTGCCGCCAGTATTTCCTGTGAAACATGAGACTTTTTCGGTCCATAAGACGATGAAGTGTTTCCGGTCTGTCAGACGGACTGAACTTCAGCTTCTGATTGTTTCTATATAGTGACGGCACCTCAGGATGAAACTGGACCGCAAAAACATTTGGAAAATGCGAATGAGCAATTCCCTCTATGACTTTCCCGTCAGGAGATAATGCGGTGACCTCAAAACCTTTTCCGACCTGGTTGACGGCCTGGTGATGGCTGCTATATACCAAAGGTTCCAGGTTGCCTGACAACCTTACAGTAATTCGAAAAAATGGATGCCCGGTGAACTGAACCGTATGAAGATTACTCCCCATCAGACCGGAATCCTTACTGAAATTCTGCCAGTAGTTGCGATGAAAATTCTGTCGTCCGGTATCGAGGCTTACTTCATTTACATTGTTTCCGTAAAGCTGAACGGGAATATCCTGGTACATTGTGCCTCCGGCTGCAACATTGATTGTCTGCATCCCAAGACAGAAGCCTGTAACAAGATAATCAGGATTATCGTTCAGCAATGGCACAAAATACTGGTTCCTGCTGCTTCCGATGAGATGAAACAGGAAACTCAGTTCAAAATAATGCCTTACTGGGTCGTCAGTCTCTGAATACAGATTCTTTTCGCCATAGACCTGAGGAGGTATGTCAGGTCCGCCAAAAAAGAATATCCCGATGGAATTGCTGAATATCTTTCTGAAATCATTCGAGCAGCCGTTTTCACAGAAAATTGTTGCTTCCGTCAGATCTCCCCTGACCTCATGTAAAAAGTAACTGCCCTGATGATTTTCCTTTATGAATTCAGCTGTCCTGGCAAAATCATATTTCTGCCCCGGATGGTACACCCCCACAAAGCTGGTCTGACTTATATCAACCTTAAACAGGCCATTTTCAATAAGAAAGTCAATAACCTCCAGGTTCCCCACGGTTGGATTCATAAGTATGATGTAGTTTTTCTCCCTGTTAAAATCTCCGCGGAAGAAATCCTGCGGAAAAAGGCAGAAAGCTATAAATAAAAAGACCAGCGTCAGAAACAATCTTCTCATAATTGTAGCTATTGTTTTGGTAAATATAAAATTTATTCGCATACCAGAATTTTGTTCAATTGTTAAACCTCTGTCCAAATATTCATATCCAGATAATGCAATTGACTGAATTTTTCCACCGGAATGTCCATCATTTTTAAATATTCAATTACGAAATTCCAAATAATAAATAGTTCAGGGATTAATTTTTTCGAATAATCCAATGAGTTTGGTTTTATAGATCTCGGCTATCTGAAGATCATGCTCACCGATGGATTTGACGGGGATCAAATCTATAAAATCTGATGCAGGCACTCCCGATTTTATGAGCACAATACCTGATAGAAACGCATTAACCGGAATATCACCCGAAATTCATAAAAAAAGATATATACCGGTTTTTCTCGATTTTCCCAGATACTTTCACACTACAGCTATCTGCTGAATGATAGCTGTAGTAAAGTTATAATATCCACTTTTTCAGATAGATGTCAAGGCCTGTTTGCTTTTTAAATGTTGTAGTTCTTGATAAATTCCGAAATCATTTGCTAATTTTCTGATCATCATTTCGTGAATGCCGGATTATTATATCGCATTCAATATATTCTCTCTCTTATTTTGCAATCTTTATTTTAGTAAACTCCTTGAAATATTTCCTTGCCAGCTTCCAGTTCTTTGCATTAATGCAATATTTTATCCTCGGAAGTTCAAAACTTCCCTGTATCAGTCCTGCTTTTTTCAATTCAGCCATATGCTGCGAAACTGTTGAGTCGGCCAGAGGGATCTCTTTTGAGACTTCATTGAAACAGCAGTTGTCACGAGATGCAAGACGCCGAAGGATGGCTATCCTGGCAGGATGCGACAATGCCTTGGCAAATCCTGCAAGCAATATGTCTTCCTTTGAATACTTACCTTTAAACGACGAAGCCATTATATGTGTACGGATAATTTCAAATCATGAATGCATACCAGTAACACCTTACACGATGCAATTAATATGACCTGATAGCATTTCGTGTTATTACGAATATAAACAAAAAGCACAAGCGATACAAATCAGCAGAAGGGATAAATATTCAGATAGATGTAGAATACCAGCAGTATAGTTAAGTTCCTGTGCCATAACCAGCGGGAGAATGATTTACTTACAACGGCACTGAGTTATTACTTGCAAGGAGGTGATTGGGGCTTTGTATTTACGTGATTTTTCATGGAATTCGCTCAGAGAACTTCCGCAGATAATTTTCAATGTACTGATCTTTTGACTTCGCCCTGTATTGCATTATGAACCTCGGATGTTCAAGTGGTTCTATCCTGCCGAAATATCCGGAAGTTTCATTTACTCCGGAAAGATAACTGTAATTTTTCCCGCTTCCCAGGCAGAAACAAACATCTCTTTTAATCCCTAACTCCAACTGTTTCCTGAGTGAATCAGAAATAAATCCGGTGACCGCAAGCGTCAGGGAAGGGCTGTCATAATAGTTATAATTTATAATTCTTCCATTCTTGCTCTTGCATGTGAATCCGAGAGGACTGACGGCGCCTATAAAGAAATCCCCGAAAAATTTCTCAGGTCCTCCGTATCGTTCAATCATTTCATAAATAAAGACCGAAGAGGTTTCGTAGGTTTTAGGACCGGGGAATGAAAGTCCGCAACACTTTTCAAGTCTAATTGTATCAGTAAATGGTATTCCGGTGACTCCAGCTCCGAACCGGCCGGGATTTATTCCAAGGATAAGATGCCGCGGCCTGCTGTCATTGTAATACTTATTATAAAATGCTGATACAACATGCATTACATTATTTTCGCCCGAGTAGGGATTAAGCACGGATATCCCATCAGGAAGGGATTCAGAAAAATCAAGTCCTCCCAGAAAAGCTAAGACATGATCTGCAAAAGTACTAAGTGATTGGCGTTCATGGGCACTAGTCATGTTTGTAAAAATAAGCAATGCAACTTCATATCAGACTCTTTTCAATCTTAATTTTTTTTAACTTTGGCCGGCATTTACAACCAGTCGGCGCAGAATTACTAATAATGACAGATGATTTATTGAGGCCTTACGGCGAAAAGCAAAAAACATTTGACAAGAGGTATATCGAAATGGCTCTCATATGGGCACAGAATTCATACTGCATAAGAAGGAAGGTAGGAGCTCTCATTGTAAAAGGCAGGATGATTATATCAGATGGTTATAACGGTACTCCTGCAGGTTTTGAAAATGTTTGCGAAGATGAAAATAATGTCACAAAACCTTACGTTCTTCATGCAGAGGCAAATGCTATAACCAAAGTGGCCAAATCAAATAATTCAAGTGAAAATTCCACGCTTTATGTCACTTCGTCTCCCTGCATGGAATGTTCCAAGCTTATAATACAGTCGGGAATAAGAAGAGTTGTCTATTGTAACCGTTATCATAGTACCGATGGCCTCGATCTTTTAAAAAGAGCCGGGATAGAACTTGTATATATTGATCCTGAAAACGACATCTATGAAATACAATAATACAAGGAGAAGCATCCTTCTGCCGGTTTTGCTGGCTGTCTTCTTTACCGGAGGGATCCTGACGGGGCTGTACCTTCCGAAGGGAAGACCTGTTCCCCAGCAATCGGGTTTGAGGTCAAGAAATGACAAGCTTAACAGCATCATTAATATCATTGAAGCTGATTACGTTGACTCGGTTAACAGGAACGACCTTGTTGAAGCTGCAGTCCCGGCAATATTAAGAAAGCTTGACCCGCATTCAGTATATATACCAGCCAAAGATCTTGCCAGGGCAAATGAACCCCTGCAGGGTAATTTTGACGGCATTGGCATCTCTTTTAACCTTCTTACCGATACCATTTTGGTTATCAGCACCATTCCTGGCGGACCCTCTGAGAAAATCGGTCTTCTGGCCGGTGATAAGATTATTTATGTCAATGATTCACTTGTTGCCGGAAGGCAGTTGAGTGAGGAAAAGGTAATGGGTATGCTTAAAGGTCCAAGGGGAACAGTGGTCAGGATAAAGTTACTCCGTAAAGGCCATACAGAACTTCTGCCATTTGACATCACCCGCGACAAGATCCCTATTTACAGTATCGATATTGGCTATATGGTAAATGAAAAGACTGGCTATGTCAAAATAAATAATTTTGCAGTCAACACATCTGAAGAGTTTATTAAGATACTCAGGGAGCTAAAGGAGCAAGGCATGACGAATCTGATCCTTGATCTCCGGCAGAATTCAGGCGGTGTAATGGAATCGGCGATCAGGATAGCCAACCAGTTCCTGAAGGAAGGTGAAATGATAGTATATACCAAAGGGCGTTCACAACCCCGTACAGAAGCAAAAGCTACCGGGAAAGGTGAATTTGAGTCAGGAAAACTTGTCATACTAATTGATGAATGGAGCGCCTCTGCAAGTGAAATTCTGGCAGGTGCAATCCAGGATAACGACAGAGGCACTATCATTGGCCGACGATCATTTGGGAAAGGTCTTGTCCAGGAGCCAGTTACATTTGCCGACGGATCAGGTATAAGGCTGACAATAGCCAGGTATTATACACCTACCGGCAGATCTATCCAGAAACCCTATAATGAAAGTTTTGACGAGTATTTTGATGACCTGAATTCAAGATATGAAAGGGGTGAATTTCAGGCATCAGATAGTATTCACTTTACAGATTCACTCAGGTTCGTTACCCCGGGGGGAAGAATTGTATATGGAGGCGGAGGTATAATGCCTGATGTCTTTATCCCGGTTGACACCATGGGAGTCTCTCCTTACTTCGTGGCTGTCAGGCCCCTGATCTACAGATTCGCCCTGAAATATACTGAAAACAACCGCGAAAAGCTTCAGGAATATACTGATGCCCGTTCCATGGAAAGATATCTCGACAGCCAAAGGCTGCTGAACCAGTTCACCGAATTTGCTTCCGCCAATGGAGTAAAAAAAGACAGGGATGGATTGACCAAATCAGGTGAAAAAATCCATATCGAGCTCAAAGCATATATTGCTCGGAATATCCTTGATAACAAAGGCTTCTATCCCATCTGGGAAAAGAATGACAGAACCCTGAAATATGCGATAGACTTTATCAGCAAGCAATAATACAATTATTACAGCCCTTTGACAAAAGCGGTAACAATTCCGGCTGATTGATCTTTCTCCTCAATAAAACCTAAATGCCCTGAGTTCTCAAGGATAACAACCTTTGCGTTTGGTGGTAGTACAACTCTTGCCTGAATCGTTTCGCACTGGATATAATTATCATATCTACCCAGTATCCACAGGCAGGGCACTGCTCCTTCCTCCATAACCGATAATCTTGAAGGGCGCAGCATCATTCCGTTGAGAACCGCTATCACACCTTCATCTGATATATCTGAAGCAACATTCTTGAGGAATGTAAGTTTTTCTTTGAATCTCTCAAGATTTGAAGATGCAAACATCATCGAAACATTATCCGGATACATAAGATATTTCTTGCCCATTCTTACTATTTTAATCTCGCGTTCCCTTTTTTTAATTGTTTCTTCGGTATCAGCAAAAGGATGTGAATGGAACAGGCAGTATCCTCTCAGGATATTTGGATAGAGTTCGAGAAAGGCAAGTGTCACATATCCTCCAAGTGAATGACCGATCATAAATGCTTTCTTTACATTTAACCCGGCAAGCACTTCATTTACTGCTGCTGCCATGAATTCCATGGTATGGCTGCCGGAATAAACAGCTGAAGAACCATGGCCCGGAAGGTCAATTGTAATTACCCTGAAACTGCCGGCAAGCTTTTCTGCAAATTCCTTCCATACTTCCGAGGATTCGAGATATCCGTGCAAAAGAACAACAGGATCACCGCTTCCCCGCTCTGAATAGTATATTTTCCCCCCCTGGAAATAGATGTAATATTTCATACGAAATAATATTAAAATATGATTGTGAATTAAGTGGTTCGTATGGAACTTTAATTATTTTCATTTTCCTATTGTCCCGCTTTAAGCGGGATGAAGGTTTCATTTGTATTTGTGCTATTTTTGATTTCTGACCTGAAATAAAATTTTTCGTTAAATATAGCTAAACATATTAACTGCAATTCCAGATAAATATTTTAATTTTATAAGACAGCCAGGCAACTATAAAAAATTTATAAACAAATATTTACCCCTGAATGAACAAGGTCATCTACTCATCAATTACGAAGAAGTTTGTAATGGCTCTGGCGGGATTATTCCTTCTTTTATTCCTGCCTGTTCACCTTGTAATAAACCTTATGCTCCTGCGAACCGATCCGGAGCCATTCAACAGGGCAGCTCATTTTATGGCAAGCTTTCCGCTGATCAAGATATTTGAGATAATCCTATTGGGAGCTATTCTGGTCCATGTTTTTTCAGGAGTGTACCTTCAGATAAAAAACTGGCTAGCCCGGCCTGTTGGTTATGCAAGCGGAAACAAATCCGAAACTTCGTTCTTTTCAAAATTTATGATCTGGACAGGAGCTTCCATACTTATATTCTTTGTTATTCATTTTACAAATTTCTATTTCATTCGGCTTGGACTGGTTCAGGGTGATCCCGAGAATTTCTATGCGATTGCTCACACATTGTTTAAAATACCTTTCTATAACATAATATATCTTGTTTGTTTTGCTATTCTCGGCCTGCATCTTTATCATGCCTTTACATCGGCTTTTCAGACCCTTGGGCTGAATCACAGGTTCTGGACCCCCATCATCCGGATCATTGCTGTAATCTATGCTATTGTCATCCCACTGGGATTTGCAACCATTTCAATAATCATCTGGCAGTTCAGATAGAAAATACACTTTTATGGGAACATTGGATTCAAAGATACCTGAAGGTCCGCTTGCACAGAAATGGACGAAATATAAATCATCCGTAAAACTTGTTAACCCTGCAAACAGGAAGAAGCTTGAAATAATTGTTGTAGGAACTGGTTTGTCAGGTGCAGGAGCTGCATCTGCGCTGGGTGAAGCAGGATACATTGTAAAGAACTTCTGTTACCAGGACTCTCCACGGAGAGCGCATTCTGTGGCAGCTCAGGGGGGAATCAATGCAGCCAAAAACTACCAGAATGATGGCGACAGCGTTTACCGACTATTCTATGACATGATCAAGGGTGGCGATTTCAGGGCACGGGAAGCAAATGTCTTCAGGGCTGCAGAAGTAAGTAATCAGGTGATCGATCATTTCACTGCCCTCGGGGTACCCTTCGCCAGAGATTATGGAGGCACGCTTGATACCCGGTCATTTGGCGGAGTTCAGGTCTCACGGACATTCTATGCCAAAGGACAGACCGGACAGCAGTGTCTTCTTGGATGTTACTCCTCGCTGAACAGGCAGATAAAAAAGGGAAATGTTTTAATGTTTCCAAGGCATGAAATGCTGGATCTGGTTTTGATAGATGGCAGAGCAAGAGGCATAATAGCACGTAACCTTATCAACGGCGATATTGAAAGACATTCGGCTCATGCTGTTGTACTGGCCACAGGCGGCTATGGCACCATTTATTATCTCTCAACGCTGGCTGTTAACTCAAATGCTTCAGCTGCCTGGAAAGCCCATAAAAAGGGAGCCTTTTTTGCGAATCCAAGTTTCATCCAGATTCATCCTACCTGCATACCCCAGCTTAATGAATTCCAGTCGAAACTTACACTTATGTCGGAATCCCTTAGAAATGACGGACGGGTTTGGGTTCCAAGGGATAAGGGCGACAAAAGACCTGCAAATTCAATCCCTGAGGAGGAACGGGATTATTTCCTCGAAAGAAGGTATCCCGCTTTTGGAAACCTTGTGCCAAGGGATGTTGCCTCAAGGGCTGCAAAGGAGAGATGCGATGCAGGTTACGGCATTGGGGAAACAGGGCTGGCTGTATATCTTGACTTCAGGGATGCAATCAGCAAACAGGGTAAGCCTGCCATAGAAAATAAATATGGCAACCTTTTTGAAATGTACAAAACAATAACCGGATCTGATCCTTACAACGAACCTATGCGCATCTATCCGGCCGGACATTATACAATGGGTGGTCTCTGGGTCGATTACGAGCTCATGACAACCATCCCCGGCCTTTATGCCATAGGTGAGGCCAACTTTTCCGATCATGGAGCCAATCGCCTGGGAGCCAGCTCGCTTATGCAGGCTGCCGGAGATGGTTATTTTATTATCCCAAACACCATAACCAACTACCTGGCCGGCCAGATTAAGGTCCCCCGGATAGCAACAGACAGATCTGAATTTGAGGAAGCCGAAAAGAATGCTGTCGAAAGACTGAAAAGGATTATTTCAATCAGGGGAAATCAAACGGCTGCTTCATTCCATAAACGCCTTGGCAAAATAATGTGGGATTATTGCGGCATGACACGCAATGAAGAAGGCCTGAAAAAAGCAATCCGGCTTATCAGAGAACTCAAGGATGAATTCTGGAAAAACCTTATCGTACCGGGTAAAATTGATGAACTTAATATGGAGCTAGACAAAGCCGGAAGGGTTGCCGATTATCTTGAACTGGCGGAACTGCTTGTTAATGATGCCCTACATAGAAAAGAATCTTGCGGGGCTCATTTCAGGGAAGAATACCAGACAGCTGATGGGGAAGCCCTGAGAAATGATAAGGATTTTTGCTATGTTGCTGCCTGGGAATTTGCAGGTGAAAATAAACCCCACATGCTTCATAAGGAAGAATTGAAATTTGAGGAGGTGGAAATGAAGGAACGAAGCTATAAATAATGAACAAATAATATTAAGGTAATGCATTGTATAAAATCATGCGCACAGGATAATAAAACCTCCTTCAACAATATCAGGAATATCCGGCTATATTGTTCATCATTACTAAGACATTAAAGATGTAATCTCAATATCATGAACCTTACCCTGAAAATATGGCGCCAGAAAAATGCCGGTGCAAAAGGAACTTTTGTCACATACCAGATGGAAAATGTAGCACCGGAAATGTCTTTCCTGGAAATGCTCGATGCCCTTAATAAAAAACTGATTGAACAGGACAATGACCCTGTAGCGTTCGATCACGATTGCCGTGAAGGGATATGCGGATCGTGCGGTATGTACATAAACGGACACCCCCACGGACCATTGCCTGCCATCACAACCTGCCACCTGTCAATGCGTCATTTCAAGGACGGGGAAACAATCTGGATTGAGCCCTGGAGAGCAAAACCCTTCCCTGTAATAAAAGACCTTATCGTCGATAGAAGCGCTTTTGACAAAATACAAACTGCCGGCGGATTTATCTCCGTAAACACTGGCGCTGCCCCTGAAGCTAACTCTATACCAGTTAAAAAACAAAACGCTGACGGAGCATATGATTCCTCTGTTTGCATAGGATGCGGTGCCTGTGTTGCAGCATGCAAGAATGCTTCTGCAATGCTTTTTGTATCAGCCAAAATAGCCCAGTTTGCCCGACTGCCCCAGGGCCGCGTTGAAGCCAGGGAAAGAGTCAGGGCCATGGTTGAAAAAATGGATGAGCTTGGATTCGGAAACTGCTCCAATTCAAGAGCATGCGAAGCCGAATGCCCTAAAAAAATTAAAATCACTAACATTGCACTATTGAACAGGGAATATTATAAAGCCTTATGATTAATATCCCGCCTAAAGAGATTTTATGGACAGAAAGAGATTTATTTCACTCTGCAGCGGCGCTGCAGGAACGGGTTTTTTTTCTTCTGGTATCTTCCATTTCAGGTCAGGGGCACCAGATAGATCGTATAAGGGTACTGAACTGACCGCAGATCTTGTGATTGCCGGAGGAGGACTGGGAGGATGTGCAGCTGCCCTGTCAGCTCTGAAAAATAACCTTAAGGTTATCATGACTGAAGAAACTGACTGGATAGGCGGACAGATATCTCAGCAGGGCGTGCCTCCCGATGAGCACCAATGGATAGAGACACACGGCGGAACTCTTCTATACCGCAGTTTCCGGAATATGATCCGTCAGTATTACCGTCGTAACTACCCATTGACAGCAGAAGCAATGGCAAAAGAATATCTGAATCCCGGCGACGGATCGGTTTCCAGGCTTTGCCATGAACCCCGTGTTGCCCTGGCTGTATTGAACGAGTTGCTTGCACCTTATATAAGCTCCAGACAATTGATCCTGCTCACGCTTCATAAAATTGAAGCAGCTGATGTTGATGGCAACCGGGTAAAAGCTTTGAAGGCAATCGACACTCTGTCGTGTAATACAGTGATACTGTCGGCACCGTATTTCATCGATGCAACTGAAATGGGCGACCTGCTACCAATTACAGGTACAGAGTATGTTACAGGCGCGGAATCGCGACACGAGACACGTGAACTGCATGCCCCGGAAAAGCCCGATCCGGAAAACAACCAGGCATTTACAGTATGTTTTGCCATGGATTATTTGCCCGGAGGCAATTATGTGATAGAAAAACCCCGGGATTATGATTTCTGGGTTAACTACAAACCGGTTCTTAATCCGCCATGGCCGGGAAGATTACTTGATTTCTACTATTCAACTCCTTCCACCCTGGTTCCCAAAGAACTCGGATTCAACCCTGAAGGATTTGACGATCCGGGTTTATTCAATCTATGGAACTACCGCCGAATTATTAATCGTAAGAATTTCTCAGATTCTGCCTATGAGGGCGATATAACCATAGTTAACTGGCCGCAGAACGATTTCATGAACGGTAACCTTATTGATGCTGATCCGGAAAAATTCAACAAGCTGGTAAACAGCGCCAAACAATTAAGCTTGTCGCTTTTATACTGGCTTCAGACCGAAGCTCCCCGGCCTGATAAAGGGTACGGCTGGCCAGGCCTTCGCCTCAGGCCGGATATAATGGGCACCTCTGACGGCCTGGCTAAATACCCTTATGTCCGCGAATCACGACGTATCAAAGCGGTGTTTACAGTGCTTGAGGAACACGTGGGAAGAGAAAACAGATCGATGGTTACCGGGAAAAAAGACGGCAGGGCAGCAGAATTCTTCGACAGCGTTGGAACCGGTTACTACCACATTGACCTGCATCCATCCTCCTCAGGAGATAATTATATTGATTTTGACTCACTTCCTTTCCAGATACCTTTGGGCTCTTTAATCCCGGTACGCATGGAAAACCTTATTCCTGCAAATAAAAACATTGGTACAACACACATTACAAACGGGTGCTACAGGCTCCATCCAGTGGAATGGAACATTGGCGAATCAGCAGGAATGCTAATTGCTTTTGCCCTTGCTAAAAGATCTGATCCAAGGTTCATCAGAGAGAACAGGGACTTACTTGAGGAGTTTCGCCGATTGTTAGTTTCCCGGGGAATAGAGACAAAATGGCCTGAATGAATCATACGGCAATTAGTATTTTTAAGATACTGGCATATAGATCGGTTAAATCCGCTCAAAGCGATCCAATAAATATTAATTATCTAAATCACTAAAAATAATATCTATGAAATCCAAACATTCACGACGCAACTTCCTGGCTAAATCCTCTCTGGCCGGAATGGCTGCTTTCTCAATTCCCTTTTCTTCGTGTTCAGATAACCAGAACGCACAAAGTAATACACCTCCTGACGAATCTAAATTAATAGTCCCCAAAGGCAACGCCTTGCCTATAACAGGTACTTTCCTTGACGAAATATCACACGACATACCTCATCAGAACTGGGGGGAAAAAGAATGGGATAAGGAATTCACTTACATGAAAGCCATAGGAATTGATACAGTGATCATGATACGCTCGGGTTACAGGAAATTTATTACCTATCCCTCGGAATACCTCCTGTCAAAAGGTTGTTACATGCCCTCTGTAGACCTCCTGGACATGTTCCTGCGGCTGGCTTCCAGGCACGGAATTCAGTTTTACTTCGGACTTTACGATTCAGGAAAATACTGGGATACAGGCGACCTGTCATATGAAATAGAAGACAATAAATATGTCATCGATGAAGTATGGAATAAATACGGAAGCAAGCATACCAGTTTCAAGGGATGGTACATCAGCGGAGAAATAAGCCGTAAAACAAAGGGAGCCATAGGAGCTTTCCATGCTATGGGGAAACAGTGCAAGGATGTTTCGGGAGGACTTCCTACTTTTATTTCGCCCTGGATTGACGGGAAAAAAGCTGTAATGGCAGCTTCCGGAAATATAACACGGGATAATGCAGTTTCGGTTATGGAGCATGAAAAGGAATGGGGAGAAATTTTCGATGGGATCCACGATGTTGTAGACGCTTGCGCTTTCCAGGACGGACACATCGATTATGATGAGCTGGATGCCTTTTTTTCTGTCAATAAGAAACTTGCCGATAAATACAATATGAAATGCTGGACGAATGCAGAAACATTCGACCGTGACATGCCTATCAGGTTTCTGCCAATAAAATTTGACAAGCTGAGGCTTAAGCTTGAAGCTGCAAAACGTGCAGGTTACGACAAGGGAATAACATTTGAGTTCTCCCATTTCATGAGCCCGCAATCAGCATATCTCCAGGCTGGGAACCTTTACAACCGGTACAAGGAATATTTCAATATAAGCTGATCTGTCCAGATCTGAATCAGGAAATCACCGATTCTATCTCTTCAGGGGTCTTGGGAATAGGCTTGCCCAGGAGTTTGCGGCCATTATCCGTAATAAGGATATTGTCCTCTATTCTTATACCCCCAACATCCATGTACTCTTCAGCTTTTTTGTAGTTAATGAATCCGCTGAACAGATTGTCATTCTTCCATTGTAATAGAAGCTCCGGGATAAAATAACATCCGGGCTCTATAGTAAGTACATGACCTGGTATGAACGGTAGCGCAAACCTGAGTGAAGAGAGTCCGAACTGTGTGCTTCTCCTTATTGTTTCATTATATCCTACGTAATTTTCTCCCAATCCTTCCATATCGTGTACATCCAGCCCTAGCATATGCCCAAGCCCGTGAGGAAAGAAGAGGGCATGAGCTCCGGCATTAACGGCCTCATCAACATCTCCCTTCATTATGCCAAGATCTTTAAGCCCCGATGCAATGATCATGCATGCCCTGAGATGAAGCTCAAGATTCGACAAACCGGGGCCTGCCGCCTTTATTGATTCGGTATTGGCTTTCAACACTATTTCATATATCTCTTTTTGCTTTCTGCTGAACCGCCCTCCCACTGGTGTTGTTCTGGTTATATCCGAAGCATAGTGCATATTTGATTCAGCACCGGCATCGGTAACCATCATTCTGCCTTTTTTAAGTATATTGTCATGAGAATGGTTGTGAAGTGTCTGTCCATTCACTGTCAGGATTACAGGAAATGAGGTCCCTGCCCCCCTGGCCATGGCTATACCCTCTATTGTGCCATATATTTCCTGTTCCTTTATCCCTGGCCTGCACATTTTCATGGCTGTAACATGCATCTCATAAGCTATTTTTTCCGCTTTCTCAATCTCTTCGATTTCAACTTTTTCTTTAATTGATCGCATTGAGATGACAGCCCTGATAAGTGATAATGACGGCATTGACTTCATATTCAATGGATCATCTTTAAGAAGGGATGCTAGCAGAATTTTTGTCTCAGCACGATAGGGCGGGAGAAAATGAATTGTACGTTTTCTGGAAAGTGCCTCTTTTACAACGGATTCAAGCTTTGCCAAAGGCTCTGTCAACTTAACTCCGCACCTTAAAGCCAGTTCCCCCACTTTTGGCTGAGGCCCCATCCAGATTATATCCCCAATTTCAAAATCGTTTCCAAACAGGATGTCCTTGCCCGTATCAAAATCCATCACTCCTGTAAAACCCGGCAGATCAAGACCAAAAAAATAGAGGAAATCACTATCCTGTCTGAAACGAAAGCTGTTCGATGGATAATTCATGGGAACCTCAACGCTTCCGGGGAATATTGCCAGCCCCGACTTCATGATCTGATGAAGCCTGTTTCTCCTGTTTGCATACACGTCACTTTTAAACATAGCTTTCTGTTTTATCGGTTGCTCTGAATGCTAAGTTACTATCATGTATTAGAAATACAAATATAAAAACATGCCGGCCTGAAAAAGGATGCAATCAGGCTAATTAATTTCGTGAATATGTTACTGCTTTGGATAACATTTTTATAAATAATTAGTTATTAAAAAAGAAGAATTTATTAACAGATTATGACGAAATGATTGCAAACTGAACTTTTTAGTAATCAGTGTAATTATTTTGCGAAGGGTTTAGGTTATTAACAAATAATTTTTATATTCGCAATTAAGTTATCAACACCATATTAACACCCAGCCAAGGTCATGCCCTACAGAAGATTGCCCAATACTGATGCTGCGCGCATCAGAGCAATGAGAATAGCTCTTGAGAAAGGGAGAGAAGTTCCGCCCAACAAAATGGCTTATTCACCGAAACACATAGTCGTTTTACAAAGATTTCTTCCGCAGTTTGAGCATCACATGTTGATCCAGCGACAGTCATGTTCCATTCAAAATGACAGGAACAGGGATTACAATGAAATTATAAGAAAGGCGCGTCTGTATCTGACTCATTTTATAAGGGTCATGAATATGGCTATCTTCAGGGGTGACCTTCCTGCAGAAACAAGGGCATTTTACGGGTTGGCAACAAACGAAATAACAGTGCCTTCGCTGAATACCGAGAATGAGCTGATAAGCTGGGGCAAAAGGATAATTGAAGGCGAGGAATATCGTATCAGGAAAGGTGGAGCACCAATAACAAATCCTACCATTGCAGTTGTAAAAGTCTGGTACCAGACATTTATTGAAGCTCATAATTATAATAAAGCTCTGACAAAAAAATCTCTTGACTATTCGGAAAAGAACCTGGCTCTGCGTAAAGAAGCCGATGAAATTATCGTCAGTGTATGGAATGAAATAGAACAGTCTCACCGTGACCTGCCTGAGGATATCAGGATAACTGAAAACGAAAATTACGGAATAGTATATTTCTACAGGAAAGGAGAGCTTGATAAGGCTTCAGCCCAGTCGGAAACGCAAAGCAGTATCTGGCCCTAATACTGAACCGGCTTGACCATTGGCAACATAGATTTCGGGCCCTATCCGCTGTTTCTGGCCCCGATGGAAGATATCACCGATCCATCATTCCGGTCTTTATGCAGGGTAAACGGAGCCGATCTTGTTTATACTGAGTTCATCTCATCCGATGGCCTGATAAGAGAGGGTGCCAGCAGCGTAAGAAAACTCACAATATATGAACCGGAGAGACCGGTGGGCATTCAGTTGTACGGACATATCACAGGCGCCATGGTTGAGGCAGCCCTGATTGCAGAACAATCTAAACCTGAACTTATCGACATAAACTTCGGCTGCCCGGTAAAGAAAATTGCCAACAGGGGAGCAGGAGCAGGCATGCTTCGTAACATACCCCTGATGATCTCAATGACCGAAGCGATAGTCAGGGCCGTCAGCCTGCCGGTAACAGTCAAGACAAGGCTTGGCTGGGATGAAAACAGTAAGAATATTGTTGAGGTCGCAGAAAAGCTTCAGGATGCCGGCATCAAAGCCATTACAATTCATGGAAGGACACGTTCGCAGTTGTACAAAGGAGAAGCGGACTGGACTCTTATTGGTGAGGTGAGGAATAATCCCAGGATGAGAATCCCGGTCATTGGCAATGGTGATATAGACGGCCCGGAAAAAGCCAGGGATATGTTCAGCCGATTCGGGGTGGATGGTATTATGATAGGACGCGCTTCAGTAGGCAGGCCCTGGATATTCAGGCATATTAAACACCATCTTGCAACAGGGGAACTCCTTCCGGAACCAACAGTTGCCGAGAAAGCTGATCTTGCTCTAATCCATCTTGAGAAATCCATCTTTTTCAAGGAGGGAAAAAAGTCAATATTTGAAATGCGCCGGCATCTTGGCAATTACTTTAAAGGATTGCCGAACTTCAGGGAGACAAGGCTGAAGCTGCTGACAGCTGTCGAACCCGACCACATAAGGGCACTGATCAATGAAATAAGGGAAAAATGGGGAGATTTCAGAACCGATGACAGAACATCAGTTTACGGCACCTGAATCCCGGCGGCCGCATCGGCATCGCCGACTCGTAAACTCGCGTCCTCGCTGCTTGCTGCGGTATAAGCGAGCATTAAAATAAAATATTATATTTTGGATCGGAGATCCCTCACAGCAAGCTGCTAGGAACTGAAATCTCAGAAGGCGCCGGATAGACTTTCCTGAATATTATGGAAAGATCTTTCCACCGGTAGAGCCTTCTCATAATCAGGATAAAAATGATCCCCATTATCAAAAGGCCTGCGAATTCGGTCCATGGCAGGTAATTATGCTGCTCATATAGTGCAGGAGTTTGCAGGACAGATGATTTATGGGTTACCATTACGCTTAGAAAAATGTTGTTCATGGCATGGGCCCCGATTGCTGCTTCTATCCCGTCGTCAAGGACAGTTATTATACCAAAGATAAGACCAAACAGCACATATTGAGGTATCATATCCCAAAATCCGAAATCATCAACTTCGGGGTTAAAGGAATGCATAAGCCCGAATAACACTGAAGTCAGAATTACCGGCAGCCATCTGTTTCCTGCAAGTACCGTGAAGCCCTGCATAAGATAACCCCTGAAAACCACTTCTTCAAATGCTGCCTGAAACGGTATAAGTACTACAGACAGAACCACCAGCGTGATCAGTGAAGATGTAGTGTTATTAACTGAATAATTGTCAGGATCTATCTTTAGAAAAACAAGAAGATATACTGAAATAAGGATTAGCCATACAAGAGCGGAAATGAATATCTTTTTCCAGCGAATAGAGTTTGTGCCATTCAACGTAAGACTGAATGTCCTGTAGTTCAATGGTTTAATTAATAAGTAATATGCCAGTAAGGCTGTCAGGAACGGAAATACCATCATTGCAAAAGCAACCAGGGGATCAATGCCCAGGAGAGTCAGATCGGTGGGCCTTGAAGCCATTTCTTCCAAAATTCCGGGATCAGAAACCGATTTCATTGTTACAGCCAGGATCAGCGGAAGGGATCCTAAGGTATTTGCCACTATAAAAACTGAGACAACCATGACAACATAGCGCCAAAGACTGTTCTTACCTGTAAATGAAGCTTCAAGATGATTCATATATATTGTTTTCAGAATTCGGGACTCGATCCTTTGGGGTAATCAAGTGAATAATGAAGGCCTATGCTCTGTTTCCTGTTTCTTGCCATCTTGATTATCAGGTACCCGACTGTGATGAGATTGCGAAGTTCACAAATCTTTTTAGATATCAGCGATCTCTTATAAAGGCTTTCAGTTTCCCTGTAGAGAATCTCAAGCCGTACAAATGCCCTCTCAAGCCTGAGGTCGGAACGCACAATGCCTACGTAGTTGCTCATTATCATCTGCACCTCCTTGAGACTCTGGGTTATTAGCACCATCTCCTCCAAGTGGGTTGTACCCTTGTAATCCCAGTTAGGGATCTTCTCTTCAAAGTCCAGATCCTTTATCCGCTCCGAAGAATGGATTGCTGCCCTGTGAGCAAAAACCACAGCTTCAATGAGGGAATTGGATGCCAGACGGTTTGCTCCGTGAAGTCCCGTTGATGACGCTTCACCCAGGGCATAAAGCCTGTCTATCGAACTTTGCCCGTCAATATCAACCTTTATCCCACCGCATGAATAGTGTACTGCCGGAATAATTGGTATCATGTCCCTGGTTATGTCGATACCTCTGGAAAAACAATGCTGGTAAACATTTGGGAAATGATCCTTAAGCTTTTCAGGATCAAGATGGGTGCAGTCTAGCCAGAGGTGGTCATCACCCCAGATTTTCATTTCATTGTCAATGGCACGCGCAACAATATCCCTTGGAGCCAGCGAACCCCTGCTGTCGTATCTGTTCATGAACTGTTCCCCGGCCATATTCTTAAGCACCGCTCCAAAGCCTCTCAAAGCTTCCGTTATCAGGAAGGAAGGTTTCTGCTCAGGATCATAGAGTGTGGTTGGATGAAACTGTATGAATTCCATATTCTCAACAGCTCCTTTTGCGCGGTAGACCATAGCTACACCATCACCGGTGGCAACCGTGGGATTGGTTGTGGTAAGATATACATTGCCAAGGCCTCCTGTTGCCACTGCTGTTACCCTTGAAAGGAAGGTAACAACTTTCTGGTTCACAAGGTCAGCAACATAAGCCCCGTAACAAGTGATGCCAGGAGAATTCTTCTTAACCTCAACGCCCAGGTGATGCTGAGTCAGAAGCTCTATAGCAAAATGCTGTTCATAAATATCTATGTTGGGGTCATTCTTTACCCTCTCCATAAGAGTATTCTGAATTGCTTCACCTGTTTTATCCTTGGCATGCAGTATCCGGTATTCCGAGTGACCTCCTTCCCTTGCAAGATCATAAGTTCCGTCTTCTTTTTTGTCAAAGGGGACACCCAGGTCAATAAGGTCTTTTATCCTCTGGGGAGCTTCCTGCACCACCAGCCTCACAACTTCTTCGTTGCAAAAACCGTCTCCGGCTATCAGGGTATCCCTGACATGTTTCTCAAAATTGTCAGGCTCACTGAACACGGCAGCTATTCCACCCTGTGCATAGCGGGTGTTCGTATCGTCGAGAGTTGATTTGGTGATTACAGAGACCCTTCCGTATTTTGCTGCCTTGAGAGCAAAAATAAGCCCTGCAATCCCTGAACCTATTACTAGAAAATCACTTCGTTTTTTCATTATCCTTAAAAAATGAGATCGTAAATATACAAATAGATTTCCTGTTTATTCCGCAGCCTCTATCTTCGTTGTAAAACAGAAGTTTTTACATTACTTTTGCTTCCTTCAAAGTTAAAAATAAAGGACCTATGGCCCAGGAGGATGTTTTCAGGAAGCTTGTCTCACATTGCAAGGAATATGGTTATGTTTTCCCGTCCAGTGAGATTTATGACGGTTTGAGTGCAGTTTATGATTACGGACAGTACGGAGTAGAACTAAAAAACAACATAAAAAAGTACTGGTGGGACAGCATGGTTCTTCTCCATGAAAATATTGTCGGCATTGATTCAGCAATATTCATGCATCCAACTATCTGGAAAGCTTCAGGCCATGTTGATGCCTTCAACGATCCCCTGATAGACAACAAGGACTCAAAAAAAAGGTACAGGGCTGATGTCCTGATTGAAGAACATCTGGCCAGGATTGAAGAAAAGATAACCAAAGAAGTTGAAAAGGCACGGGAGAGATTTGGTGAGGCTTTTGATGAGAAAAAATTCCGCGAGACCAACCCGAGAGTGCTGACATACCAGTCGAGGGCAGATACCCTGAATGACAGGTTCACACAAGCCATGAATGCGATGGATCTTGGCGAATTGAGGCAGATAATAATCGACAACGAGATAGTGTGCCCGGTTTCGGGCTCGAGGAACTGGACCGAGGTAAGACAATTTAACCTGATGTTTTCCACTGAAGTGGGATCAACAGCTGAAGGAGCCAGCAGGATATACCTCCGCCCTGAAACAGCTCAGGGCATTTTCGTCAACTTCCTGAATGTGCAGAAGTCGGGAAGAATGAAAATTCCTTTTGGCATCGCCCAGACAGGAAAAGCTTTCAGAAATGAGATTGTTGCAAGACAATTTATCTTCAGGATGAGGGAATTTGAACAGATGGAAATGCAGTACTTTGTCCAACCGGGATCTGAACTTGAATGGTTCAGTTACTGGAAGGATATCAGGATGAAGTGGCACAGGGCGCTTGCTTTCGGGGATGATAATTATCGCTTCCACGATCATATCAAACTGGCTCATTATGCCAATGCAGCTACGGATATAGAATACAGGTTCCCCTTCGGATTCAAGGAAGTGGAAGGCATCCATTCCAGGACGGATTACGATCTCAGACAGCATCAGCAGTACAGCGGCAAGAAAATGCAGTACTTCGATCCTGAAAAAAGCGAATCATATGTCCCTTATGTTATTGAAACATCAATTGGGGTTGACAGAATGTTTCTTCAGGTCATCTCAGCGGCATACTGCGAAGAAGAACTAAAAAAAGAGGATGGAAGCACCGATTCAAGAACAGTTCTCAGATTACCTTCCTGCCTTGCTCCTGTTAAACTGGCTGTTATGCCCCTTGTTAAAAAGGACGGCCTGCCCGAAATTGCTGAAAAAATCACTGCAGATCTGAGATTCGAATTCAACTGCCAGTACGACGACAAAGACTCCATTGGCAGGCGATACAGGCGCCAGGATGCCATAGGCACCCCATTCTGTATCACAATAGATCACCAAACTCTTGAAGACCAGACAGTAACAATAAGGTATCGTGATTCAATGATTCAGGAACGTGCTGCTATTTCCAAAATCACAGGTATTATTTCTGATAAATCAAGTATCGGCAACCTTCTGAAAACTTTGTAGGATAGCGTTGTTGGGCAAATACCGCCGGACAGCATCCGGAAAATCATAACACTATAATGGTGCGTCAGCTCATGATACAACCGAATCAAGCAGCGAAGCAAGTTCAGCAGTAAGATTCCTGCGATTATATTGACTTATATTTCTGACATCTGCGGTTAATGTTCCGGATTTATACCTGTTATAAAGGTCAACGATATGATCATGCAGTTCCTTACGGTTATCGTAATCAAACATCCTGCCTGCTCCTGACCGGTTCAGAATCAAAGCAGCATCACCGTCTTCAGGCCCTATGGCAAGAATTGGCCGGCTTGCAGAAAGATACTCATAGAATTTATTTGTCAGGATGCTCCCTGCATTCGGTGAATCATTGATAACAAGCAATAAGACAGACGCCTGCTTTAAAAAAGGGAAAACATGGTGATGTGGAATATGATCCTGCTTTTTGAGCATATCTCCAAGTCCGGATTCAGTGATCGATCTGAGAACCGTGTAATCAACCTTTCCTATCAGGTGGATAACCAGATCTGACCTGAATCCCGGATCTTCAGAAGCAATATCACCAAGTACCGTCCAGAGAACTTTGGGATTCCTCGCTGATGGCATTGATCCTACGTGCAGAAAACTGAACTCCTTTGCCGGCTCTTTTAGTCGATTATCAGAAATTTCATCATATCCGTTCGTGATTGTGTAAACATTGCTGCAACCCATGTTTTTGAATTCAGATGTCATTGCCGGCCCAACAGTTATCACTGCATCAGCAGAAGTCAGAACTTTTTTCTCAAGTACGCGGTGCTTCCGGTCAGCTCCGGATGAAAGCTTCAATTCATTGTAAAAATCTATATTGGTCCATGGATCGCGGAAATCAGCTACCCACGGGATATTCAACCTGGCCTTTATTCCCATGGCAATAAGATGCATGGAGTGCGGAGGCCCGGTACTTACTACTGCATCATGTGGATTATCATCCAGGTATTTTGCAAGGTACCTTATTGATGGACGTATCCATAATTTCCTGGCATCAGGTATAAAGAAATTGCCCCTTATCCAGATCAGCAATCCGTAAATCCATCCTTTTTCCCTTTCGGAAACAAAGCTCGCAGTAAGAGTGTCATTATACTTCTGGCCTGTTAAGATTTTGAATATCCGATATGGCTCCCGAATCTTCCTTTTGATCACCGTTACGCTGTCAGGGATTTCTTTCAAAAGGGCTTGATCAAATGCCTGGGGTTCAGGATTGCTTGGAGTATAAATAGTTGCCAACCAACCGAACTCGTGCAGATACCTGGCAAATTTCAGCCAGCGAAGTACAGCTGATCCACCTGACGGCGGCCAATAATATGTTATTACCAGGACTTTCCTTGGTGAATCGGATCTCACAATCAATAATTTATACTTTTATTCGGGCACAATAACCAGGAGCAATCATACGCTTGCATACATACTGACAGGTAATGACATCCTCAATCACTAAAACTTCACAGGCAAAAGTACTTAAATAGTTTTGTTTTACAATTCCATGCTAGGATCTGAAGAAGAGGGAATATAATCTTCCGTGATATACTGCATCAGGGTTGGTATTAACACTCTCAGCCCCAAAACCCGGCGGTTTATCTTAATTTTTCTAACTTTATCTGTATTTTGGCAGGCAATTATATGCTCATGAAGATACTGATGATCCTCGATGGAGAGTTCCCTCCGGATTTAAGAGTTGAGAACGAAATATCCGCACTTGTTGAGGAGGGGCATGAGATTCACCTTGCCTGCACAACAAGAAAAAATCAGCCTGAAGAGGATCGTTTTGGAAAGGCATTTATCCACAGAAAGAAAATAAGCACTTTCATTTATAAGAGCAGTGCAGGCTGCCTGAGAATGCCTTTCTATTTTAATTTCTGGAGAAGGCATCTTTCAAGCCTTTTCATGCAAAATCAATTTGATGTTATTCACGTTCATGATCTTCCTTTAACCAGACTGGGAACTGAGATAAAAAAGAGGTACAAAATACCACTGCTAATTGATCTGCATGAAAACTGGCCAGGTCTCCTTAAAGATGCACCTCATACCCGGACTATCATAGGCAGACTGGTATCTTCCGACAGTCAGTGGGTAAGGTATGAAAAGGATATGCTTGGACTTGCCGATATTGTCATTGTTGTCGTGGAAGAAGCAAGAGACAGGGTTGCCTTACTTGGCATTGATAAGTCAAAACTTTTTATTGTATCAAATACGCTAAATTTTAACAATTTCCCGGTTTATCATTGCAAAAAGACGGAAAACGGATTCTCATTGTTTTATGGCGGCGGGATAAACAGGCACAGAGGACTTCAAGTGGTAATAGATGCTGTAAAGATATTGAAAAAGAGAAACATCAGTATCAGGTTCGATATTGCAGGAACAGGTAGTTACAGGAAAACTCTTGAAAAGAAAGTCCTGGAACTTGATCTGATATCCGAAGTAATATTTCATGGACACAAGCCTTTCAACGAAATGATCGAACTGCTTTCAAAATCGGATGCAGCTATCATCCCCCACCTGAGGACTGAAAATAATGATGCCACAATTCCTCATAAGCTTTTTCAGTACATGTATCTTGAGATACCGGTTATCTCTTCAGACTGTGTGCCATTGAAAAGAATACTCAGCGAAGCCGAAGCGGGATTCATTTACAAGAGCAACTCACCCGGGGATCTTGCTGTCCTGCTTGAAAAACTATACAGGAACAGGCAACTCCTGAATGAGAAGAACCATAACGGCAAAAATGCAGTGCTGAGAAAATACAACTGGAGCGCCGATAAAGAACGACTTATAAAAGCATATGATAAACTGAAAGAACTCAGGATCACCAAGTAAGGTTAACAGGGAAAACGATCATGTTAATTTATTCAGAAACAAAGGACTAAGCACATAATTCAATGAATAAATCATCACATAGAAGATTTGTGAAAACGCTCGATTTCGTACGGAAGCATTACACAGTTAATGATATTATTCTTGATCTGGGAGTTTCAAACGAATTATCAGAATTTCTAAGACAGGAAGGGGGTTATAATATACTTAACACTAAAGGCCAGGATCTTGATGTTGATTATGCAATGGTAAAGGATTATGAACATTTTACTGCCTTTGAGATCTTTGAACACATGTTTGCTCCTTTCAATCTTCTGAATAAAGCCAGGGGCAGGTTAATTGCATCAGTACCTTTAAGATTATGGTTTGTGTCAGAATACTGGAATTATAACGACAGTAAGGATTGCCATTATCATGAGTTCTCAGTAAGGCAGTTTAATCATCTGCTTGAACGTACAGGCTGGAAGGTATTGCATCATGAGCTCTGGAAATCATATGACAAGTTATGGGGAATAAGGCCGCTGCTCAGGAGAATTTATCCGCGATACTATATAGTATATGCTGAGAAATAATTAATAAGTCAATTAGCCAGATCCGACAACGATCAAACTGAGACACCTATGATACAATCTGACATTAATCCGAAACCTTACCACCTGAATAACCTGATATGTTAAAATCAATAAGGCAAGCGTCAAGGGATTCCATAATTTACAGCTTTGGGAATATCGCTGTAAAGATTGTCGGATTTGTACTGATACCACTATACACGGACCCCAGGTACTTTTCAATTGATGATTTCGGAATAATAGCGCTTCTTGATATTACAGGCCTGGTAATAATATCGGCAATGGCTTCAGGTCTGCCTCAAAGTCTTTTGCGATGGTACTGGGACAAGGATTATTCGGGAAATCAGAAAGGGATTTTTTTTATGACACTGGTGTCACAGGTCTCAGCAGGCTTACTATTCTGCCTTATCCTTTTCCCTCTTTCGCACAATCTTTCTGATGCTTTGTTTAAAACAACTGACTGGAGCACTACGATCAGGCTTCTTATTTTATCATCGGCATTGCAGGCAGTGAATAATCTCATTAATACACTGATGAGAATTCAGTCAAGGTCAGTACTTTATACAATTGCAAACATTTCAAAACTTACTGCTGTCCTTCTCCTGACAATATACTTCATTGTTTTCAGGCATTCCGGTGTAACCGGAATATACCTTGCTCAGGTCATGGGCAATTCCCTTTTCATATTGTTTCTTTCAGGCTATACGATCAGAAATTGTAAACCCTTCTTCAACTTTCCGGTTCTTAAGTCAATGAGCAGATTCGGATTTCCCCTGCTCCTCGCCAATTTCGCATCATCTTCGCTTACAGTCATTGACAGGTACGCTCTTAATTCACTGGCATTGCTGAAATATGTGGCGCTGTATTCCCTTGCATATAAAATATCATCCGTGCTTAAGCTTGTTATCGTAGATTCAATACGACTGGCAGTATTTCCGATGGTGATGAAGAAAATAGATACCCCCGGCAACAAAAGGTTCTATTCAAAAACAATGCTTTATTCATCTTTTGTTTTAATGCTTGGAATAATTGCGATCTCACTCTTTTCTTTTGAGATAATAAGGCTGATAACACGGTCCCGGGAATTCTGGAACGCTTATTCAGTGATACCTCTTCTGGCAATATCGGTTTTCTTTGTAAACATGAGAGAAATATCATCCTATGGGCTATATATAGTTAAAAAAACCAATATTATAGGAATGAATGTTGTAGTGGCTGCCGTTATTAACATTGTTCTGAACATCATCCTGATCCCCAAATGGAACATAACCGGAGCAGCTCTTGCAACAGTTTTTACACAGGTCATTTACCTGTGCATGAATTATTTCAAATCGCAGAAGGAATATTATATCCCGTTCGAGCAGGGTAAATTAGCGTTGCTTTTTATCCTGGGAAGCATCATCTCTTTTTCCGGTTTGCTTATGACGGATCTGAGCCTTGTTCTCCGGCTCACTTTAAAACTGCTATGCCTGGTAAGTTTTCCGTTCATCCTCTATCTTTTTGATTTTTACGAACCGATAGAAATTCAGACTATAAGAAAGTTCTTCAACAAATGGAAGGATCTCAGCAAGTTTAGGGAGAATCTGAAAACGGCAGATCATCTGATTGATGACGAGTAATTTGTCAAAATCAAACAATTGGATTGTCTTATTGATTTATTAGGTAATTTTGTGACCCTACATTGATACGCCCATGTTTACAAAGTCAAAAATCCGGAAAGCCTTGCCGCATATTATTGCTCTGGCGCTGTTCATAGTCATATCCTTTGTATACTACTATCCTGTGCTTGAAGGCAAAGTACTGAAAACAAATGATTCATCAGTAGCATTCTATAATTCAAAAGAAATAAGGGATTATCGCGAGAAGAACGGGAATGAGCCATTGTGGACAAACTCCATCTTCAGCGGCATGCCTGCATATCTGATCTCAACAAAGCATCCCGGCAATCTTATTAAACAGATCGATTTATTTCTCAGAAGCTTTAAGATGCCGGTCTCTGTTTTGTTTATCTCCATGGCAGGATTCTATGTCCTCCTGCTCATGTTTGGCCTGAATCCATGGCTTGCAATGACAGGAGCCCTCGCATATGGCTTATCGTCATATTTCTTCCTCATACTAGGAGCAGGCCATAATTCCAAAGCCATTGCCATGGCATACATGGCCCCGATGATTGGAGGAATATACTATACATATCGACATGACGCATTAAAGGGGGCTCTGTTTACAGCCTTTACCCTTTCTCTGGAAATAGTTGCCGGCCATCCGCAGATAACATACTATGGATTGCTTTGCATACTTGTTTTCGGAATTACTGAATTGGTATATTCAGCTAGAAACAATAGCCTGAAGAATTTCCTGAGAAGAACAGCCTTTCTTATAATTCCTTTTATACTGGCAATCGGGATCAATTTTTCAAACCTTTACACAACATATGAATACGGGAAATTCTCTATCAGGGGAAAATCTGACCTTACGCAAAAATCGAGTATAAGCACTTCAGGCCTTGACAGGGATTATATAACTAACTGGAGCTATGGTGTTGATGAAACACTGAATCTACTAATTCCCAATTTTAAGGGTGGAGGATCGGTCCCGTTTGACCATGACTCGGAAACTTTCAGGGTTTTGCGGCAGAATAATGCAACAGCTTATTCAGCCCAGCTTCCCCGGTACTGGGGAGCACAACCCATGACTGACGGACCTCATTATCTGGGAGCCATAGTAATTTTCCTGTTCATTCTAGGCATTGTCATTGTCAAAGGACCTGAGAAATGGTGGCTCGTGACAGCTACTGCTGTTTCGGTCATGCTGGCCTGGGGGAAAAATTTCATGCCTCTTTCAGACCTTTTTATTAACTACTTTCCTGGATATAACAAATTCAGGGCTGTAACCATGATCCTTGTAATTGCCCAGTTCTGCGTACCACTGCTTGGAATGCTTGCATTAAGAGATATATTCAGCCGGGCAATATCAGGTAAGAGACTGATTAATGCAATCAGTATAGCAGCAGGTATATCCGGGGGCCTGGCTTTTATTTTCCTGATTCTCCCGGGCCTTGCAGGTTCCTTTTTAAGCCAGTATGAAGCCCAACTGCCCGATTGGCTTACAAGCGCAATGATCGCCGACAGAAAGGACCTTCTTAAAAGCGACAGCTTCAGGTCTCTATTGTTCATTGCATTTGCTGCTGCTGTAATAACAGCATTTGCATATCAAAAGCTGAGGAAAGAATATGCCGTGGCATTGATCGGAATAATGATTCTGCTCGATTTATGGACAGTTGATAAAAGATACCTTAACGCTGAAAGGTTTGAAAGACCTTCCGTGATTCAGAAATCCCTGACCCCGACTAAAGCCGATGCGATGATACTCGCTGACCAGTCAACATACAGGGTGCTGAATATGTCAGTGTCTACATTCAACGACAATACGCCTACGTCATATTTTCATAAGTCAATAGGCGGATATCATGGAGCCAAATTAAGAAGATACCAGGAGCTTATCGATTCATCAATAATGGGCGAGTTGATGCGATTCCGGTCAGATGCTGAAAAAGCAACCTCATTTGATGACCTCCGGAATGCTTTTGTAAGGTCAAATGCAATCAACATGCTGAATACAAGGTATATTATTATAAATCCGGAGGCTCCGCCTGTTATTAATCCTTATGCGCTCGGAAATGCATGGTTTGTCACAAAACCTCTTCCTGTTGAAAATGCAGATCAGGAACTAATATCTATCAGGTCTATTGATCTTAGATCTGAAGCGGTTTTTGACAAGAAATTCACCAGCCTGATAACCGGATCGCAGTACCCTGTTGGTGAAGATGACAAAATATCGCTGGTTTCCTATGAGCCCAATGAGCTTGTTTACAAATATTCAGCTGAAGGAGAGAAATTAGCCGTTTTTTCTGAGATCTACTACCCGGCAGGATGGAAGAGCTTTATTGATGGGAAGGAAGCCCCTCACTTCAGGGCAAATTATCTGCTGAGAGCAATGGTGCTTCCTGAAGGAGATCATGAGATAAAATTTAATTTTGAACCGGCATCATATATCACAGGAAACAAGATCTCAATGGCAAGTTCGGTCCTGTTCTTCCTCCTTGCTGCCGGATACCTGATCACGGTTTCCCTTAAGAAAAACAAAGCAACCTGATATGGTGCACCTTGTTAAATGCCCTGTTTGCCTGTCAGACAGGATAACGCTTTATATCAAAACAATTGACCAGCTTCGAAGCGGTGAAGAATTCAGGCTGTTCAGGTGCCAGTCCTGCAACTTTGTTTTCACACAGGACCACCCCGATGAAAAAGAAGCAGGAAAATATTATGAGTCTGATGATTATGTAGCTCATAGCGATAATGCAAAGGGTATGTACAATAAGTTATACCATTTTGCAAGAGTCATAATGCTTGGGAGGAAAAGGAGAATGGTCGAGAATATCACATCCCTCAAATCAGGAAATCTCCTTGATGTGGGAAGTGGAACAGGATACTTCGCTGGTACCATGAAAGACGCCGGATGGAACATAACCTGTATCGAACCTAACAAAAAAGCGCGCGATTTCGCTGCCGGAAAATTCAACCTCAACATGATCAGCATGGCTCAGGCAATCACTTTGCCTGAAGGCTCCTTTGATTGCATAACACTCTGGCATGTTCTTGAGCATCTTCATAATCCGTACGAATATATTGCAGCCTTAACAAGGCTTTTAAAACCATCAGGCACTATTATTGTTGCCCTGCCCAATTGCAACTCTTTCGATTCGCATCACTACAAGCATAACTGGGCTGCCTGGGATACACCAAGGCATCTCTGGCATTTCAGCCCGGCAACTTTTACGTTGTTTTCAGGAAATGCAGGTCTGGAATTATCAGGGATCAAAAGCCTGCCATTCGATGTCTTCTATATATCAATCCTGAGCGAAAAGAACCTGGAAAGATCTTTTCCGCTTGTCAGAGGAATTATAAAAGGCCTGATATTTTCGGTGAAATCATTTTTAAACAGGGAGAAAAGCAGCTCCCTGATATATGTATTGCACAGGGCTTCCGGTCAATAGCGATCAAGCCACCTGTATTTCCTGGCGCTGTCCCCGAATTTTACAGCAACCGTAATCTCATGTGTCCCGTAAGTTACCCTTTGTATCTCCTGCAAGGTAAAATCGAATGCATATCCAATAAAGATATTTGTGTACCTGAATCCGAAATTGCCTATTACAGCCCCGCTGGTCCTGTAGGTAAGACCCGCCCAGAAAGCCTGATCGTAAATATATGTGAATCCGATGTCAGCCTGTGGCCTTAATTGTTCCGACATCATCAGCAATGCCGATGGCTGAAGTTCCACTTTGTTCCCCCTGGGAAATATATAAGATCCGAAAAGATAATAATGCCTGTCCATTCTGTAATTGTTATAGGCATCGTTACCAATTTTTGCAGCTGCTCCAAAAAGCTGCTCCGTGGAGAACCCGAAGGTGTACCTGGGATTTAGTACATATATGCCGAAGGCCGCATCAGGAACAAAAATCCCCCTGCGAAGTTCATTGTTCATCCAGGGTTCATCGGGATCTTCAAAATTGATCTCACTTTCGTTGATTTTGAAATGATACCCGGTTACCGCCAGGCCCATCGAAAGCTGGGTGTTGCTCTGAACCCACATATGGTAGGAATATGACAACTGAAACCCGGTCCTGTTTATGAGGCCGTTTCTGTCGTTGAACACATATCCTCCGTGACCTACCTTCCCATCGGTTTTTGGCCTGTATACATTCCTTGTTTTGCTAACCTGCTTTATTTTATAACCCTCTTTCAATAGCCTCGACTGCCAGCTGAAAGAAAATGTTCTCGGCGCTCCAGAATATCCAATCCACTGTTCCCGGGCTGTCAGATTCACGCTTGTATAACCATCGCTGCCTGCAACAGCCGGATTAATCAGGAACTTGTTATATAGATACTGGCTGTAAAGGGGAAGCTGCTGTCCGCGTAACGAGGCAGTAGAAGCTAAAAGAATCAATATTAAGGCTCGTAATTTCAAGTATCTGCGATTATCGTACAATTGTTATATGTCCTATCATCAGTTTTGATCCGTTATGAAGGTCAATAATGTAATGGTATGAGTCAACAGGAAGTGTTGCTCCCCTGCTTCTTCCATCCCACGGGTCTGGATATCCTTTTTCTGATGCCCAGAGTAACTCACCCCATCTGTTAAATATTTTTACTTCCATCATCGGGTATAATTCTTTCAGCCCTATATTCCACACATCATTAAAACCATCGCCATTAGGTGAAATTGCGTTAGGAATGTTAAGGCAGACATCTTTCTGCGGAGTAACAAACACCGAATCCCTTACGTAACAACCATTGATATCGGCAACGGTAACACTATACCAACCGCTTACTGCAGTATTGATACTGCGGCCTGTTGAACCATCGGACCACAGATATGAATATGCTCCTGGCCCTGCACCTCCGGAAGCTGTTACGGTAACTGACCCGTCAGGCATATCGGTGCATTCAGGCTGGATCACAGTGAACAACAGCTTCATGGGTTCAGCTTCACTTATAAATATTGTGGAATCAGTATTACAGTTATTTGAATCAGTAATGATTATCCGGTAAGACCCTGCTGATAAGCCGTCCCTGAAATTCCCAATCACTCCATCAGCCCACAGGTAATCAACAGGTCCTGCATTATTGACAGCTTCCACAGTAATTGAACCGGTATTGTTTCCTGAACAAATTAAATCAGAAGCAGTCACATCCATCATTAACTTCCCGGGCTCATTCATGAGTATCGTATCTCTTGCTGTACACATGTTGGAATCAGTGATAAGAAGTATATATTCCCCTGCAGATAATCCTGACAGGTCGCTTGATGAGCTGACCGAACCATCGGGCAACTGCCAGCTGAAAACAAAAGGTCCCTGCCCGCTTGTAGGAGTGATCTGAATGAAACCATCGGACCTGCCAAAGCAACTTATCTGATAATCACCATATTCCGAAATCCTCTTTTCATACTCAAGATCGGGAGGAAGAGTTACTTCGGCAGAACCTGATACCTGGCATCCGTTGGCATCGGTGACCATAACAGTATAAGTCCCCGGTGTAAGATCAAAAATATCCTGCAATATTCCACCCGGTATGGGACCGCTCTCATCAAACCATTCGTAGGAATATGGTTCAACCCCACCGGAAAGAACAAGGTTTATTGATCCGTTATCGAAAGTTTCAGACTGGCAGGTAATATGGGTTGGAATAAGCTCAAGAACTATCTCCGCAGGTTGTGTAAGAGTGACAGTTGTTGTATCAGTACAGCCGTTAAGATCTGTAACAACGAGTGTGTAGTTGCCTGCACTGACATGTTCCTGATCACCTTCGCCATCGATCAGGTCGCTTTCGTCGCTGGTTGTCCATTCGTAGAAATAAGATCCGGTAGTTCCGCCGGTAACAGTAACATTTATTGACCCTGTTTCACCAAAACACCCGATGTTATAGGGGCCTGCACCAAATAAAGGAGAAACAGCCGTAACAGAAAGAATGTCAGGTTCAACAAGCTCAAAATGAGGATGTGGTGTAAGTTCGCATCCGCCGATGTCAGTCACAGTGCAATCGTATATCCCTGCTTTCAGATTGAAAATTTCGTGTTTTGTTGCCGTGAATCCGTCAGGACCGGTCCACAGGTAGGAATATTCCCCGGATCCTCCTTCTATCGATAGCTTTATGTATCCATCGCCGGCTCCGTTACATGAAATATTGAAAGCAGGATCATTGCTCGTCCACAACTCATAACCCACGAGCGTCATCCCTTCAGGTTCATCGATTATGATGCTGTCTGTTTTTATGCAACCCATCTGATCAATTATCCTCAGATAATATTTGCCTGCAGATATTCCATCGAGTGATGTTTCAGTGTCTGTGATTTCAAGCGGAGGATCATAGGGAGGCCTGTACCAAAAATAAGAATACTCACCTATTCCGCCTGTGACAGAAGCACTTACCGACCCGTCTGAATAATTCTTACAGGTAATATTCCTGTCTATACTGAATGATATTTCAATGGAAGGAGGATCAACAATATTGATTTCAGGATAACTATTATCAAAGCATCCGTTTGCATCGTGAAGGTATAGCTTATACCTGCCCGGCCTCAGGTTTTTTAGTGTGTCTGTCACTCCTATGGAAGGAAGTGATCCGGTAAAAATCGTTTCATCATCATTATATACTATCCAGTAATCAAACGGGGGTGTACCGGAAGATCCTCCTCTCTGGGTCACCCATATTTCGCCATCATCCGATCCAGGGCATGTTGTTCCATAACCTGATGTCTTTTCCCTGAGATAAAAATGGGTGTCAAAAATTGCTCCTACGGGTGCGGCATCAAGACTATTGCCACAATTAAGATTGTCAGTGACAGTAACTCTGTATACACCTCCTCCTTCCAGACCAGACATTTCTTTTATACTGTCATTTGTTGTGAAATTCTCTTCGTAACCTGAAGGTCCGGTCCAGTTTACACTTAAAGGAGTTGCTCCCTTTGAGAAATGTGCTGTCAGAGTTGCATCTGATCCTCCCTCGCAGGTAAGCGGTTTTGTTATGATGAGACTTTGCAACGGCAGGGCATGGACTTTAACTTCAGCCAGGGTGGTATCACCAATGCATCCAAGCTCGTCATTCGAAGCTATTAGCCAGAAGTTTACCGATTGGATGGTGTCTGAATTATTAAAGAAGGAACGAGATATCTTATCACCATGAATCAAATCCTCTCCATCAATGGTATCTCCAACTATATCTCCGGTGTTGCTAGTAAAAAAGTCAAAGTTGATTATACCCGAAGTCATTTCTGTTGGCGTGATAAGGTTAATATCCGTAAATCCTCCGGAACATATTGGTTTTACATTGACGGGAATCACTTCGGGTGTCGGATTGATCCACAGCTTCATGGTATCATTGATCCCGGCACATTTATAATAACCCTCCGATGTAATTGTATAAGGAGTGATTATGTACATAATCATCTTTGGCGAATCATCAGAATTAGATGGTGTCTCAGAAATAATATCCGAATCTTCAAGTCCGGTTATGTTATTTACCCCTGTAACTTCAGGATGCGGATTTATGACATGAACATCAAATCTTACACCGTATATTGGATTTGTCGAAGTAGCTAATGAATAATTTATCTCTGTGTTATTACAGATGACAGTATCGCTTATAATACCGGTTACTCGAGGAGTAGGTTCGACTGTCAGCACGATCAAAGTGTCCAAGAGAGATCCATGATCGCAATCAGTTGCTGCTCCTGTATTAGAGGCATAGGGATGAAGCCTGAACCTTACCCATTGAACATCATTGGTATGGTTTGTTAATTTCTGACTGAAAATAGCTGGACCGGCTCCTGGTAAAATAACTCCCGATTGTTCTGTGTAGCCGCTGATGACGGTTTCATCACCTGAGACATCATCAACAGTATAATCGAAAAGCACTTCTCCTGAGGTTAATGTAGTTGGAGTTGTTATTGTAAAAACAGATGTCTCTTCGTTGCAAAGAGTATCTGAGACTGCAGTTACCTCAATACGTGGTGCGGGATTCACTTTTATGGTTGTTGAAACAGGGATCCCTCCACCGCAACCAATAATTGATGGTTTTACAGTAAATGTTACTTCTATTGGGTGATCAGAGTTGTTTATTAACGTACCAGTTATTACATAAGGCAACTGAGATTTTGAAAGCGTCAAATCAGCAAAAGCAGAACCACTTAAAAATAAAGAATCCGCAGATTCTACTGTAACTTCAAAGCGAAGGTTATCAGGTATTGAGTTTACAGTAGAGCTTTTAATCTCGATATTCACATTACTATTGTTACAAATGATTTGTGAGCTGTTAATGATCGTTGCACTTGGTGTCGGTTCTACATAGATAGTCTGCACTTTTGTAGTTGTATTACCCGCCTCATCCTTTAATGTCCAGATCCGCTTTATGTATCCATAAACATCAGGATCAACGGCATTTGATTCATCTTCCTCATATGTTGCATTAAGGAATGAAGAAGGTGTACAATTATCTGCTTCGTCATCAACATCACCAGTTATTGATACATCAATATTATAAGAATATTCATCATTCCTGCATATTGTTATATCAGGCGGAACTGTAAATGATGGAGCTTCATCATCAGTCACAATGATAATCTGTGTACAGGGCTCACTCAAATTACCGTGAATGTCTGCGGCTGTCCACTCTATAGTGGTAGTCCCGACCGGGTACGGCTCATCAAGGGCCAGTCCGTCGCTGCGAACACCAGTTATCTCATCAACTTCGCAGTTATCCGTGGCTGTAGCCTGGACTAATGTCATTGTATAGCTGCACTCACCTTCATCGGCCGTATGCGTGATGTCTGCAGGGCAGGTAATAACAGGATCTTCATCAT
>JAVEVC010000090.1:0-7459 GCA_034005245.1 Bacteroidales bacterium | reverse complement strand
ATCAGGAATGGAGCCCGGAGAAGAAGAAATGCGTCTGTATTGAAGGCTATGAAATGATAGAGGAGCTCGGAAAATGTGTGAGCATTGACGATATGATAAGTGAAATGGCCGGAGAGGAGCCTGATACTGTCTGCAATGAAAAATTTATGGCTGAAAGTCTGTCCCGATTGAGGGAGATCGTAGCAGAAAGCCAGTCGATGTCTGCGCGGTTCACCAGTTTATTGAGCAATTTCATGAAGTCAGTCAACGAAAAACACGGAATTCCCTGCAACGATCAGTTAATTGCAGCAGCTTATGCAGGTGCGAAACAGATTGAACAGGAAATGCAGGATCTGGAGGATGAAGCCACACGGATCAGCAGCGAGCTTATAGTTGAAGCTGCCTTATGCCAGCTGACCAATCCCGATTATGCTGTTTCTTCAATTATTGGCCTGGCCGGACAGATGGGATCACCCTTGGGCAGAATCAGCCAGGGGATAGCAGGTATGGAATCAGAACTCCTGATCAATGGCTGTGACCAGCAGGAGGTTGCTGATCTTGGAAATTCCATTGCTGAAACCACGACCGATCCTGAAGTACTTGCCGCGATTCAGTCCGGTGGCATAGTTCAGCCTCCCGGGTACACAGAAGGCGGCACCATGGGTGCTGTTGCAGTGGTGTACGATGGGATGGATGCTCCATTGTCGTATATCACAGTGGCTGTAAATATTAATTTCAGCACTTACAATTTTGTTCTCGCAAAGGATGCACAGGAGGTTCAGAATTTTGAAAATATATCGTTGAAAGAGGGTGACAGAGTACAGATAACTGTTCACGGTACTTCCCTGAACCCTTCATTCACACTTCTCCCGTCGGATTTTGCCTGGATTGATCCCGAAACACAGCAGCAAACCACCCCAGGCAGCGGAATATGTCTGTTTACCATGGTAATTGCAATTCATTTCAATTCCAATGAAGAAGTAAACAGATATGAAATGATTGTGGGAATAGGTACAATTGGTTTTGGCATTCCTGGCTTCCCCGAAGGCTCCGGAAGAGAGTTACGGTTTTGATCCCCGGAATGCTTTAAAAGTTAAACAAACTACTATTGAACGCGTGCTCCTGAATCTTACTGCTGCCTTATCATGAAGTGGCTCCGCTAAGTATTTTCAAGATTTCCTGAGAAGTTAAAAGGCTTCCATTCCGGTTCATCTTTAATGATTGTCCCGGAAATTCTTTCTTTGGTCTTCCCGGAGATAGATCACTATTAATATTTAAAACGGTAATTTTTTTCAGCACAATGTTATTTATTTCACAAAAAAAGTGTAGGTTTGGCGTCAATCATTCAGCGATAACAATAATGAAATTAATAAATCATAAAATTCGCTTTTATTATTGCTGCAGGATCACCGTGGTAAGTCCAGCTGGTTTTTGAATTAATAGTTAATCTTAAATACAAGGCTTGCCAGAAAAACTGGCAGGCTTTTTTATTTTTTAAACAATCAAGTAATGAGAAATAATATCAAAAATGGTAATGTTAAATTTTTCAGCCGAAAGGAAATACCTCTTGAAATGCACAAAGTAAGGATCGTGCAGACACTTAACCTTGTAAATGTAGATAATCGCCTTGATGCTATCGAAAAAGCAGGATATAATTCATTTCTGCTAAGCACATCGGATGTGTTCCTCGACATGCTGACCGATAGCGGTACAAATGCTATGAGTGATAAGCAGATATCGAAAATGATGGTTGCCGATGACGCATATGCGGGATCCCAGAGTTTCAAGACTTTCGAAAAAAGCGTATTTGATATCTTCGGAAAGAAATTAATATTGCCTGTGCACCAGGGAAGGGCTGCTGAAAATATCCTGTCGAAAACCTTTGTCAGAGAGGGTTCTTTTGTTCCAATGAATTACCATTTCACAACGACCAAAGCACATATTACAATAAATGGCGGTGAAATTGCCGAGCTTTTCACCCCCGAAGCAATGGTGATAAAAAGCAGCAATCCTTTCAAGGGGAACATTGACCTGGAAAGACTTGACAATTACATAAAGGATAAGGGCAAAGAAAACATTGCCTTTATCAGAATGGAAGCCTCAACCAATCTTATCGGAGGACAACCTTTTTCACTTGAGAACCTGCACGGTGTCAGGAAAATAGCTGATAAATACGGTGTCATAATCATTCTCGATGCCAGCCTCATAGGTGAGAATGCCTATTTCATTCTAAAACGGGAAAAAGCTTATGAGAATAAATCGATAAACGAGATCCTCATTGAAATGTGCGACCTGTGCGATATTGTTTATTTCTCAGGAAGGAAAGTGAGCTCTGCCCGCGGTGGCGCAATCTGCACAAACAGTCTTGCCCTGTTTGACAGGATGAAGCATCTCGTTCCCCTTTATGAAGGATTTCTTACCTACGGCGGGACATCAATACGCGAGATAGAGGCAATGGCACAGGGGCTTTATGAAACCATTGAAGAAAACGTGGTGGGACAGTCGCCTTGTTTTATAAACTATATGGCATCAGAGCTGGATAAGCTGGGTATACCGGTTATTCTTCCGGGTGGAGCTCTGGGATGTCACGTTGATGCCATGCAGTTTTTACCCCATATACCACAAGAGCAGTACCCGGCAGGTGCTCTTGTCACAGCCTATTATATTGCTTCCGGAAACCGCGGAATGGAACGAGGTACAATCAGCAACGACCGCGGCCGGGATGGCCGTGATACACCTGCAGATATGGAACTGATGAGACTGGCATTGCCAAGACGTGTGTTCACATTGTCGCAGGTAGAGTATGCTATCGACAGGCTGAACTGGCTCTATCAGAACAGGAATCTGATAGGAGGGTTGACATTTATAGAGGAACCGCCTGTTTTGAGATTCTTTACAGGCCGTCTGGCCCCGGTGAATGACTGGCCGGTAAAGCTTGTGGAAGCTTACAGGAAGGATTTCGGGGAAAGCCTGTAAAAATTTTATATGTACTTTACAGGGATCATCATTCGATCAGTTATTACCGAATGTCTTCCGGGTTAGCTGATTTCCGCTAAATTGATCGCCTGAGTTGTTGTTCCTTGCTAATGGTTCTCTTTTCAGGGTGTTTCACAGGAGAAGTTGTAAGAACCGGATTCGACTTCATACACAACATAATTGTTGTCTGTTCTCAGATAACTGATCCCCTCTGACGCTGAGGCGATGATCCCATTTTCAAGGACTTCGTCGGGGTTGTTGCACGGTATGCAGATCACAGCAGTCGTATTAACCGGAATAGTTATGGAATGTTTATACACCTTGCCTGATCTTTCCCAATTGGAGATGACCGGTCCGTGCACTGTTTTAACAGAGGATCTGACAAAATCCAGGCCGTCGGGGATGCAGGGTTTGATGAGGATGGTTTTGTAGCCGGGTACTAATGGACAAATTCCTCCAAACTTCGTGAAAAATGTTTTGTCTGCACCTGAAAACATTGCATGATCATAAGTTTGCATCTCCCTGCCGGTTTTAATGACTCCCCACTGTTCCCATGTTGTGGTAGCATTATGGTTCAGGATCTGGTCTCCGAAAGCCGGATAGGTTGTCTGGGTGAACAGGTTATAAGCAACATCGGCGCGGTCGTTATCACACAAAACATCAGCTAAAAATGATGTCCCGTAAATTCCTGATCCAAAGTGCCATGAACATTCTTTTGAAACATTGTGCACGAGATTATCAAAAACGCAACTTTTACTTTTCTCCGGTACTATTCTGCAAAGCAGCGGCATAACATAAGTTATTTGTTTCCCGCTGCCATATTTGTTGGTGGTGCTGTTGAATAATTTATCATTGAACGCTTTCTTTACAGAGTCTGCTCTTGTTGCGTATGCTACTGAATCACTTTCTTTTCCGAGTATTCCTGCCATTTTTGAGAATAGGTTGGTTATATAGTGATACAAAGAAGTATTTACCACTTCACCTTCACTGAAGCTTTGTTCATAAGTGCCGTTGGTAAAAGGAGGGCACCAGTCGCCGAAACTCTCAGCCCAGTAGTTCGATCTTGCGGCATTGGCGGTACAGTGATCGACTTGCTTTTTTGCTGATAAATAAAAAGTCTCCAGGATCCTCTCATCACCATAATATTTAAACATTAACCATGGTCCCAGAACCTGCCCGGCCGACCAGTCAGGATTTGAGGTGCTTCCGTATATGTCACCCAACCATTTATTAAAGTATTGCTGAACGTCAAAATTCTGAATGGCAGCTTCATAAATACAGTTTGCATCCATCTGGCAGGGAGTTCTTTCATCACGAACCGGATTGTCAGTGACAATGCTGACCATATTATTCAGCATGGTCCATTGAAAGTTACTGTGGATTTTGTTGATCAGAGTGTCTGAGCAGGAAAAACTTCCTGCAGGTTCAACATCCGCATGAACAGCGCAGCCATTGATATCTGACAGGGATGGAGTTCCCGGATAACCAGTCACTTCCACGTACCGGAATCCATGGTAGGTGAATCGTGGCTCATAGTATTCATCGGCCGTACCTCCTTTGCAGATATACCTGTCGGTAGCTTCAGCTTCCCGGTTTGTATGGGTATTGATAGTGCCGTCGCTGTTAATCGTTTCTGCATGACGCATTACGATCGTGGTGCCGGCAGGTGCCCCTATGACGTGAAGTCTTACCCAGCCGGCGATATTCTGGCCGATGTCGTAGACAAAGGTACCCGGGGCTACCTCCCTGACAGAGACCGGTTTGATTATTTCTGCCACTCTCACAGGTGTTGACATATTTGATTGCATTGATCCCGGAGGTGCAGTAGTTATGGAAGCATTTTCCCAGTCCTTGTCATTATAACCATAAACATCCCATCCTGTCATTTCACGTGTCGCATCATAAGTCTCACCGTTATAAATATCAGCTGAAAGAATCTGGCTGTCAGTAGTTTTCCATGACTCATCTGTAAAGACGCAGGTACTGCTGCCGTCAGTAAATTCTATATTCATCTGCATTATTACCCTCTTGGTATCCATCCATCTCCAGCCGTACTTACTGAACGATGAGCCGTAACCGTCAGCCAGCCACAGGCCTGCTGTATTTCCTCCCTCATTAAGATATTGAGTGACATCGTAGGTGTCGTAAAGATGTCTCCTGGTATAAACAGTATTTGCAGGAGTCAAAACCTGATCGCCCACCTTTGATCCGTTGAGGTGCATTTCGTACCAGCCCAGACCGTATACAAAGGCCGTTGCCTTTTTAATTTTCTTCCTGATATCGAAATCCTTCCGGAAAACAGGACATACTTTTTCCTGAGCTGTGCAGATCCATTTGCCTTTCCAGTCGGTGTTTTCAAGTAATCCCATTTCCCACCAGGCAATTCGTGACCATCCGGATGGGGAGTTATTTCCGTCCCATACCTTTACTTTCCAGTAGTACCGGGTTCCGCTTTTAAGTTCAGATCCTTTGTAAATAATATTTATCTGCTCATCAGACATTACACGGCCACTGTTCCAGACATCACCATTGTCAGCTTCCAGTCTGGCTTCACTGGAGGCAACAATAACCTGATATCCGGTCTGTTTTAGTCCGCGACCTGAACCGGTTAACAGCCAACTGAATCCGGGTTGCATCACATCGACACCGGGAGGATTGACCTTCCATTCAATTTTTAAGTCGGTTGGTGCGATACTCTCAGTGGCAAATATGACTGAAAAGGTGAACAGGCAAATCGCAATGATAGTTAGTAGCTTAAAATGGCTTTTCATGTGCAGGCAGTTTTGATGCAACAAATGTCAATCCATAGCAGGATGAGGGTGTAACGGTTTAATGAATGATTATTGTTAATAATGTCATCAGGATGCTTAAAAGATGATGGTTGTTGATTCCCATCTGAAATTAAAGTACTTTAAAATCAAGACCTTACAAATTATACTACATGTATAATTCTCATTATTCAGATATAAAGTTAGAATATAAAGCTATTGATTGATCTTTGATTTCGAAATTTAAGAAAGAGTTATACAAGTTTCACTAAGGCACACCTCAAGTCCCTCACCCAAATTAGCATAGAAATAACAAAGGACGACTTTGTTTTAAGTGGGCGCTTCATATCTATATCTCTTGTTTCATTCCAGGCCTTAAAATCAGATACTTTATTGTACAAACAGCAAAATTATAAGGTCTTCTAACAGATTATTGAGGAGCGGTTTACCCAAAAAGATGACTTCATCTTACAGAAAATAATCTATAATGGATAATTTAGTAGTCAGAACCCGCATAAGCCATGAGCAGAGGATTTGTAAAGGAAGACGATCAGGAAGATGTTCCGATGGTGCCACCCAGGGCATATTTACCTGAGAGTGTGACAAACTATGTTACCCCGGCCGGGATGGACCAGCTTCTGGCTGAAAAACAGATGCTGATCCGGGAAAAAGACAGCCTGAGTAGCACTAACGAAAATGAGAAACGAATTTCCCTGAACTATATCAATGCGAAATTGCAGCTGCTTAATAACAGAATTGCAGAAGCCAGGGTTATCGATCTTAAGGATCAGCCTCAGGACGAAGTACGATTTGGTGCAACAGTAACCCTTAAAAACGGAATGTCGGGTCACATCCAGGATTTTCAGATAGTGGGTGTTGATGAGGCCGACGTTGCCAAAAGAAAGATCTCATTCATATCACCTCTGGCCAGGGCATTGATAAATAAAAAAGCCGGAGACAGGATCACGTTAAAGCGTGACAGGGAAGATATTGTTTTTGAAATCCTGAAAATAACCTACCGGTGATCCTGATATCGTAGGGAAGACGGAAGACGGAAGACGGAAGACCGAAGACAGAAGACGGGAGACGGAAGACCGAAGACCGAAGACCGGAAACGGGAATGACCTGTTCCATCTTGCATTTTTTTCATCATCAGACTGGATATTTTATATTGCATTCCATCCATTTGCATTGTTGTTTCGTTCTATACATATCAAATCAGGCTTAATCTGTTTAATTCATAAATATCGATAATTTAATGTATTCCTCTGTGTTACTTAGAAATTGCCTTAGTGAACTTTGTGGTAAAAAAACCTTAACCACAAAGGAACTCAAAGGATTACACAAAGGATACACAAAGTTTATGAATTATTAAAGTTGAATACTCTCGTTGGAAATATCAAAAAAGACCAAAAAACACATTTACAAATGCTTCATGTTTCATGAATCAGACAAATTCGTACGTTAAAAAACTTTAAAGTCAAAGACTAAAAATATGAAACCTTCATGTACAATTTTACACAATAGGAAAATGAAAATAATGAAGGTTCCATACGAACCACTTAATTTACAATCATATAATAATATTATTTTCGTATGAAAACAAGGTCATGGTTATTTCTATTAATGCCACTACTGATAACAGGTCTTACATTTTGTGAAAAACCTGATCCGGACCCTGCCGGAACAGTGGTGAAATTAAAAACTTCCATATCGGCAGACTTTCTCCCGTTTTG
>JAVEVC010000032.1:33865-36166 GCA_034005245.1 Bacteroidales bacterium | reverse complement strand
CTATAACCCAACAGGAGTACGAAGAATATTACTGGAGAGTAAATCCTGACTATCAGTATATTGCAATTGACCATCTTAGGGCGACATGGTGGGATCTTAATCCCGTGGATCACCGGCAGGAGGTTAATATCTAACCATTCGTTGGGGAACAGATTCCGGTCTTTTTTTTCAACATGGAATGCACCTGATTTTAATATCTGCATGGATTTATTATTCTTAAATTACCGGCAGTTAACTCAGGTGGTTAAAAAAGCATGGGGAAATAATATTGTAGATAGCTGGCTCTTATCAGAGCCTGGCAGGAAATTTAATCAATTATCGGTACCGGTATCTCTGTTTCTTTTTGCAGAAGGGTTTTGGTATCCTTTTTTCCGCGCAGTCTTAAAGAAAACCTCGTATCTTTCTCATTACGAACAATATGAATAGCATTATGCTCTTTTAAGGCTATACTATCGTTTTCAATTGTTTCTATATAATTACTATGTTGGTTTGAATCTTCGGAGATGTTTATTAAATCACCCCTGGAAATGAAAATGACAAAAATAAGAGCCTTGATGATGAAAAAAGGGATAATAAGTTTCTTAAGTTTTTTCCAAACCATGCTATCATATTTTAAATAATGGATGCAAATGTATTTATATTATTATTCTTTAAATGGCAATAATCTTCATTTAAGATATATTTAACTTTTGCAGCAGAGCTGTCACTTTGCCTTTTTATGACAATTGACACATATACCTTCATTTATGATGTGCAAAAGGAAAAGAACCATAAATCCTGATTTTAACCAGGCTTTGCCTGAGCAGATGATCAAGAGGTTATAACCCAAACCTTACCTTTGTTATTCTCTTGTCAAAGCCTTGTATTTACAATTTGCCAAAGATCCTTAAAAGGTGTAATTTTATCAGCAAAAATGCTACTGTTATTTGTTTATCTGATTCTTGCACTTCTTGTTTCCTTTCTCTGTTCAATAATGGAAGCCGTTCTGCTTTCCACCCCACATTCATTTTTAATTATGAAACTAGAATCAGGTAGTTCATGGGTTAATATATTCATCAAACTGAAAAGCAACATTGACAAGCCCATATCTGCTATTCTGACGATAAACACCATTGCACATACAGTTGGAGCTGCAGGAGTTGGTGCTCAGGCTGTTAAGATCTTTGGGGAAACCTGGTTCGGAGTCATTTCGGCTATACTTACTTTATTGATCCTTGTATTTTCGGAAATAATTCCAAAAACGATAGGAGCACGTTTCTGGAGAGAACTGGCCAGGCTTTCAGCGCATACAATCAGGATTATGATATTCATAACATATCCTTTTGTGTTATTGTCAGCGGGTATAACTAAGGTATTTTCAAGGAGGCAAAATGGACATTCTACCAGCAGGGAAGAAATATCAGCTTTGACAACGATCGGTACTGATGAAGGAATATTCAATGAAAAGGAAAATAAGATCATCCAGAATTTACTCCGCCTGAAAAATGTAAAAGTAACCGAAATAATGACTCCCAGGGTCGTTCTGGCAACAGCTGATGAGAACCTGCTGCTACGGGATTTTTTAAATAATAAGAATTATCTTAAGTTCTCACGCATCCCGGTCTATTCAGGAGATATGGAGAATATTACAGGTTACGTGTTCAGACAGAACGTTTTTGAAAAGCTTGCAGAGGACCGGCATGAGCTAAGATTAAAGGATATAAAGCGGGATATTGTAATACTTCCTCAGACCCAGGCTCTTTTTGATGCCTGGGAAAAACTGCTGGAAAAGAAGGAACATATTGCTTTGGTTGTTGATGAATATGGTGGGACGGATGGGATTGTTACAATGGAAGATATTATAGAAACCATGCTTGGTCTTGAGATCATTGATGAAAAAGACACAATTGCAGATATGCAGAAATTTGCACGGGAGAGATGGAAAAACAGGCAGGTCAAATATAATATGATGGAACAGGCCAGTGAGGAAATTGATGACAAATCCTCCATCACCTGAGATGTTTACCCCTTAAACGGGATCCCCGTCTTGCAGTTTTCGTCAGCAGTCGGGCAGGGAACCGGCACATGTACCCGGAGCCGGGATCGAACCGGCACAGCATTGCTGCCACTGGTGTTTGAGACCAGCGCGTCTACCAATTCCGCCATCCGGGCATATCTCTTTTCCAGGCCCTGCTATCCGGGCCTGATAGCCAGTCTGCGAAAATATAAATTTTTATTTGACTTTTGACTTTTGTATATCATCTTTTGTCTTCCAGGTTCAGCAGCTCAACCTTCCTGAATTCAACCGGATGACTTTCAGCC
>JAVEVC010000032.1:0-33765 GCA_034005245.1 Bacteroidales bacterium | reverse complement strand
ATCCGGGCCTGATAGCCAGTCTGCGAAAATATAAATTTTTATTTGACTTTTGACTTTTGTATATCATCTTTTGTCTTCCAGGTTCAGCAGCTCAACCTTCCTGAATTCAACCGGATGACTTTCAGCCTGTAAGCAGATATAGCCGGCTTTCAAAAGTGTCCCATCAGGTACAGGATAATCAGCAGGTTTATTCGTCCCTCCGACCTGTGGTTGAAAATATGTAAGAACAGTATCGCCTTCAACAATATGATGAATAACACTGTCTCCATAAACAATCACTTCGGCTGTTACCCATACATCGCTATGCCAGGTTTTTGAGCTTGAATTTATGCAGTGAGTTGTAACCAGACCGCTATCCATTACTATATGAGTGCCGGGAGTGCAGACATTAAGGGTGGAACGTTCATCATCACCGTTACCGCCAAGGAACTGCGCTTCGATAGATACCGGGAAATCCTGATCGAGCTGCATCGAGGCCGCAGACTGTGAATGTATCATTACGCCGCTGTTGCGATACGCCCATCCTTGTCCTCCCGGAACCTGTTCACCGACAAAGCGGTATTCTATTCTCAGCTTATATTGTGAAAATGGCTCCCTGTAGAATATGTGCCCATATTCACCGTTGAACTCCGTGTAGTCATCATAACTTACTTTCATCACACCATTTTCAACCCTGAATGTATTCTTATGATTATCATTTAGTTGAGAGCCCTTTATCTTAATGTCCCACCCGCTAAGGTCTTTGCCGTTAAAAAGCTGTTGCCATTCTTCCCTGTCATTTATGGTTGTTTTAGTCTGGCAGGAGACAATGATAGCCATCAGGGTAAGCAGGGTAAAAAAGATTCTCATGGTTAGCGGGTTTTAGATTAAAAATCAATTATAGTAACCAGATATTTCTCAGGGAGTAATTACTTAATGAAAGAGGCCAGCTCCTTTAAGGCGCACCCCTGTATCCTTAAAGACCATCTCCCTTATTGTCCTTGCAATGCTGTCGGCATCAAATCCGCACTCCCTGACAAGTTCTTCCTGAGTCCCGTGCTCAACGAAATAATCGGGTATTCCAAGGCGCTTTATCTCGGCCCGATATCCGTTATCGCACATAAATTCAACAATGGCGCTTCCAAATCCTCCTTTGAGTATGCCATCCTCAACAGTAATTACTTTGTGGAACTTATGAAAAACTGAATGGAGCACTTCAGTGTCGAGTGGCGAAGCAAAGCGCATATCGTAGTGAGTGATTTTTATATTATCCGACCTGAGTTTTGCAGCAGCTGCCACGACAAAATTACCTGGATGGCCGATGCTCAGCACTGCTATATCTCCGCCTTCGCTTATCAGTCTTGCTTTTCCTATCTCAATCTCCGCAAATGGTTTCTCCCAGTCTTTCTCCATGCCATTGCCTCGCGGATAGCGGATGGAAAAAGGCTGATTTATCTTATCAAGCTGGGAAGTGTATAGAAGATTTCTGAGTTCAAGGCTGTTCATAGGTGCAGAGACGATCATATTCGGGATATTGCGCATGAAAGCCAGGTCAAAGAATCCATGATGAGTGGCACCATCAGATCCCACTATTCCTCCCCGGTCTATGCAGAAGATGACATGAAGGTTTTGCAGCGCGACGTCATGAACTACCTGGTCGTAGGCTCTCTGGATGAATGATGAATAGATATTGCAATAAGGTATGATCCCCTGGGTTGCCAGCCCTGCCGAAAAAGTCACGGCATGCTGCTCGGCAATACCTACATCAAAGGTTCTGTCGGGCAGTTCTTTCTGCATTATGCACAGTGAGCATCCGGTAGTCATGGCTGGGGTTATGCCCACTATCCTTTCATTTGTTTTTGCCAGTTCTAGTACGGTTTTTCCGAAAACCTCCTGATAGGTTGCCATTTGGTCAATTTCAGAAGATTTGAAAATTACTCCGGTATTTTTATCGAATCTGCCCGGGGCGTGAAAAGCAGTCTGGTTTTCTTCTGCCTGCTTGAATCCCTTTCCCTTGACTGTAAGGCAATGAAGCAATTTTGGCCCTGGAATACGCTTCAGGTCCTGAAGGACATTTGCCAGATGCATTACATCATGGCCATCGATAGGTCCGAAGTACCTGAAATTCATCCCTTCAAAGAGATTGCTGCGGTCGAGTATGGTACTTTTAAAACCGGCTTCAAGTTGTTTTGCAAGTGTTCTGGCATTAGGACCAATTTTACCAAACCGTCCCAGTGTATTCCATACTTTATTTCTGAATCTGTTGTAGGTCCGGCTGGTGGTTATATCCAGCAGATATTCCTTCATGGCTCCTACATTGGGATCGATGGCAATATTATTGTCATTGAGAATGACCAGAATATCCGATTTAGCTATTCCTGCATTATTAAGTCCTTCGAACGCCTGTCCGGCGGTCATCGCTCCGTCGCCAATAACAGCTACCACATGTCTTTTATCGCCTTTTTGCCGCGAGGCTATAGCCATGCCAAGGGCTGCTGAAATTGATGTGGAAGAATGCCCTGTCCCGAAAGCGTCGTATTCACTTTCCGATATCCTTGGGAAGCCGCTGATACCTTTATATTTACGGTTGGTAGCGAATTTTTCTCTTCTTCCGGTAAGAATCTTATGTCCGTAAGCCTGATGACCAACATCCCAGACAATTTTATCGAAAGGAGTGTTAAAAACATAATGAAGAGCAACGGTTAATTCCACAACACCAAGGCTAGCCCCAAAATGGCCCGGATTATTGCTGACCATATCAATAATGAACTGACGCAGCTCAGCACTGACAGTTATGAGATCTTCAGGTTGTAGCTTTCTGAGTTCAGCAGGCGATGTGATTTTAAAGAGCAGACTCTCCTCAGTGTCCATCTCAATAAATGAATGATAATTATGGTGCAAATATAACAATTATTATTCCCTTATGTTTGCTGGTGCTTATTGGGGATTTTCTTATTTTTGTCCGGACCTGAATTGCTGAACCAACTAGAAATTACGTTACGGATTATGAAAATACCGGTAATCTTCAGACTGTTTACCCTGCTTCTATTGTTTGTGTCATTTTCATGTGTCCCTGGAATGAGACTCAGGGAAGCCCAGATCTCAGGCAGGAGTTACATGATGGAAAGGGATGATTTCAAAGCTGAGAACCTGACCCTTTCAATGAGGAACAGGGAGCTTGAAACGAAAATGGCAATCCTGGAAAAGGAGGCAGATGAGATAAGGCAGGAAATGACAAATGCTGAGGCTGAACGCAAAAGGGCGAAGGAGGATCTTGGCATTATTGAAAGCAGGTTCAGGGATCTGCAGAATGCCCAGCAGGAACTTGTCAGGGGTAATGATGAAGAAACAAAGAAGCTCCTGGCAGAGTTGCATGCAGCACAGGACAATATGAGGCAGAAAGAAGATATTCTAAGGAGGCTTGAAATGTCGCTCGATTCGAAAAAAACAGCTCTCGATGAACTTACTTATGAACTGGACAAGAAGAATGCACGTCTTGCAGAGCTTGAAAGGATCCTTGATACTCAGAAAAAGATCGTTGAAGATTTAAAAGGAAAGGTATCTGAAGCCCTCCTGGGATATGAGAACAATGGGCTTACTGTAACCCTTAAGAATGGCAAGGTCTATGTTTCACTTGATGAAGAGCTTCTTTTCAAATCAGCAAAATGGGATATTGATGCGGCAGGAAAGAATGCACTCAGAAAACTCTCAGGTGTGCTTGAAAAGAATCCGTCAATACAGGTAACTATTGAAGGCCACACCGATAATGTTCCATATAATCCAGGCAGCGGACAACTGCAGGATAACTGGGACCTAAGCGTTAAGAGAGCAACCACTGTTGTCCGTGTACTCCTCGAAGGTTCCCGTATTGATCCGAAGCGGCTTACTGCCTCCGGAAGAAGTGAATACATGCCCGTTGACAGCCGCAATACCCATGAGGCCAGGCAGATGAACAGACGGACTGAAGTCGTACTAACTCCTGACCTTACACCTCTTTATGATCTTCTTAATGAATACTAAGGGGATTCGCCCGGATATTCATGCATTCTGACATTCATGTTTTTGAGAGCCTGAAGAAGGTCCTCCTCAGGTTTAAGGAAATCCTGGTTCTTCCAGAATTCAGGGTCATAATCTGTGATTGTCTTTGAGAACACCGAGTGAATGGGAGCCAGATCCTCCCTTTCAAACTTTGAAACATTTCTTGTGTTCATTCCGGTTATTGCTAGTTCAAGAAATACCCTGAACTGGGTTCTGAACAGCTTTCTCTTCTGCCGTGAAGAGAATACGAGGTCACCCTTTACATGACTCAGGAAATACCTTCCAAGGACCTTCCTGTAGCTTACTGAATACTTAACAGATACAGGCCAGGTAACAAAATCCCTGGAATGGGCTGAAATAAAACTCTCCCGCATCTTTTGAAGGCTTTCGGGGCTTATCTCGTAGTCAGCACGAAGAATTGCATAATCGTCAGTATTTATGTATAACGATCCGTTAAACTCAAGGACATCCTCCTCCTTTCTTCTTGTAAACTCAATCAGATATGCTGCTTCATCGTCAAATGAAACAATATCGGTTATCCTGAACATATAATTGTCAGTACTGCCTGGTGAAATAAAATCAAAAGTATTCTTCACACCATCAAGTTCAAGTGTGGTGCTCAAACCGGCTTTCAGTCTTACTGTCAGGGTATCATCATAACTTATGTTTTCAATCTTGCGGCTTCTGAATACCTTTATCTGATCCCTCTGAAATGAACCTGAATATGCGCTCTTGTAGATGTCAAGTATTGCTTCTGAATACGACTGAAGCTTGTTCTTTTTCATTACCCCTTCTCTGTAAAAACCGGTTAGCAGAGCAGGGGTACTACCGTAATTGCGGGCAACAAATGATAAAGATCTTGAAATTATATCCTGTGGAATCTGGTTTTTGATTATTATTTCCTGAATGGATATGAATTCCCTCTTCAGCGTAATTTCAAAATTATTTGCAATTGATTGCTTTACAGGTATTTCTCTTCCATAGTAACCAAGATAGGAAACAACCAGTGTATCATTTATGCAATCGGGAGTGATCCTCAGGCTGAATTCCCCGTTGCTGTTTGAAATTGTACCCCTTCCTTTACTTTTCAGGCCTATTGTGGCTGAAGGTAATGGCGAGCGGGATTCATCATCCATGACAACACCTGATATATAATTAATTGCAGAAAAAATGCCGGGATCAGTCTTTACAAGAGGAGAAGGGACAATTCGTGAAATGATAATGTATTTATCTATTACCGAATACGCCAGGGAATCATTTTTCAGGACGCTATCGAGAATCACGCTGAGTTTGGTATCCCTGAATGATAGTGTTGTTTTTTTTTCTGCATCTACCAGGCGGCTGTCATAAGTAAAATTATAACCAGTCTGCCGTGAAATTATGCCGAGGGCATTGCCTGTTTTTACGGTTCCGGCCCTGAAGGTGAACAGTGAATCGAGAATACCTTCCTGACACACGGCATCACCCGGCCTGGAAAGCATTATCAGCAGTGCAATGGCATGAATATCTGGTAATATTTTGCCACTGAATAAGTTCATTATTCAGTTATTGTTTTATTTTCCTGCAAGATGGTAAATATTTCCATCTTTCATATAGGTCAGATTAAAGCTGGTGCAAATTAATCGGATTATAGTCTCCTGGGGCTGGTTATTGATAGGAGATGTCCAGGTATTTTTAAGAATGTCCGGATCGTCGGCGATTATTTCCATATTGTAAACTTTCTTCAGGTCTCTGAATACTACATCGAGAGTTTGTCCGTCATAGACAAGCATCCCGGTATTCCAGGAGAGGTAGTTGGGGTTATCATTCCTTTTCTTACCGGTATTTTTTGTATCCATTGTTCCTATGAAGCCCGGATCGAGCTCAAGGGTTTTTTTCCCTCTGTTATCGGAAAGTATCACATTCCCCGATTTGACAAAGACTTCAACAGACTTATCTTCATTATTTGTTATCACGTTGAATGAAGTTCCTGTTACCTTCACCTTTGCTTTCCCTGCGTCGACAATAAACTGATTTCCGTTATCAGGGGTTATCTCAAAGAATGCTTCTCCGCTTAGTATTACTGTCCTTTCCTGTCTGCCGAAGTTTTTTCCGTAGCTTAATTCCGTATTGCGGTTCAGGCAAATAATACTGCCATCAGGAAGGGTCACCTGAAGGTTCTTTTGATTATCCGAAGTGGTGACGATGGTTTTCCGGTTCAAAAGACCTTGATTTACCATGTAAAACATCCCTGAAGCTATTGCGACAAGTATTAGTGCTGATGCTGCAATTCTAAAAAGCATCTGCCGTCTGATCATATTCTTTGACGGGAGTGTCTCAGATATGAATCCGTTATCGTTTAGTCTGGAATATAATTTTCCCCAGGCTCTGTCAACATTTATTTCCTTGTTATCCATATCACTTATATCTTTCCAGTGTTTGGCTGTACTATTGTCTTCGGCCATAAACCGGTCAGACAAATTACTGTTTTTAAATTTCTCTCCTGACAGAAATGCTGAAATTTCTGACCATTCCCCGGCTTTATAACTTGTTTTTCCCCTGTGCTTTTTCATGGCTCTGACAGTACTTTTCTGAATTCTCTAAGCGCCCTGCCCATATTTGCCTCTACTGTTTTCACTGAGATCGATAGCTTTTGAGCTATCTCGGAATATTTTAAACCCTCGAATCTGCTCATGCAGAAGATCTTTCCGCATCTTTCCGGAAGTTTTTCAATAACAGCAGCAACTTTTTCCTGCAATTCCTTATAATACATTATCTCCGACGGGTTTTCCATGTTTTCTCCTGCCTGTATAGACAGTTCACGGGCGTAGTTTTCCACAACCCTGCAATGATCTATGAAGTGGAGGCATCTGTTGTGCACTGCACGGAAAAGATAGCCGTTCAGAGAACTCTTTATTTTAAGTTTTTCCTTATCCTGCCAAAGCCTGAAGAAAAGGTCCTGAACTATCTCTTCAGCCGTATCCTGGTCTCTCACTATTGTTTTTGCATATCTTACCAGGGCAACATAGGAGGACCGGAAGAGTGATTCAAACTGTTTTATATCACCTTGGCGGATCCTCCTTAGTATTTCGGAATCCCTGATCATTGACTCAAATAACCTGCATTGTTAGTCTCTTTCGCTGAATTTCAGTTTTCTGCTCAGCCTCCTTATTGCTGATTCAATACTCTGGTCAGGTTCGATGACATTATAATCACCCCAGAATTCGGGATCTGCAAAGTCCCCAACTTTCTCCGAGAACACATCGGAATGCCTTATCTTTTCGTCTTTCGGTATCTTAATTACTTCTTCCGTCGTGCGATCGGTAATAGCTATTTCCGACATGGTAGTATAGTAAGTATTGAACAGCTTCTTTTTCCAGTTAACCTTGAACCTGACTTCTGCCCTGGAATAGGCAAAATACAACTTGCCATCCTGTTCGCGGTACTTGGTCCGGTATGTGGCAACTTCTGGTGTAACCTGGACTCCAAGCGGTTTTTTCCTTATGAATATTGATGAAACAGCTTCCTTGTCTTCGAGGTTGAATCCGAATTCTGCTTCGGTAAGGGCATAGGTATCAGCTTCTATGAAAAAGCTTCCTATGAACAGCGGTATGTCAACCGAAGGCTTCTGCTTGAATTCAATCACATAATGAGGTTTCTCGTCTATCTCGATCACGCTTGAAAGCCTGTAATCATAATATTGCATGGCGTCAAAAGTAAGAATAGCTTCCTGATTCTTTATGATATCAAGCTGAAGCACACTTACCGGTCCGCCCTGAAGCTTAAAAAGGATCGTATCCATTCTCTCAACATCAGAGCTCTTGCGCCCCTTGTATATCCGGGCACCGTCGAACCTTAAATCATTGTTGTAGGGTGCCTTGAAAATCTCTACTACAGCTTCGCCGATAGAAACATAGTTCCTGTTTTTCCTTATGGTCTCCCTGTAGAAAGCTGTCATAAGGTTTGGTACATCAGTATAGTTTTTGGATATCTTCCCTATGGCTGATCTTACTATTTCCTCAGGATCAAGAGGCCTGACAACTATCTCTTTTATAGGGATTGGGGCAGGAGACAGCTCAATGATATTTTTAAAATCATCACTCCTGAGTTCGCTGAGCGGCACAACCTTGTTCCTGTATCCGAGATATGTTATTTCAAGGTTCCTGGAGGCGTCTGCTTCATTAATCTTGATAAGGAATTCTCCGTCAATATTTGTGATGGTGGCAACGTTGGTTTCCTTCACCGCCACGGAAGCAAATATAAGCGGAGTTCCGTTTTCGCTGTCCACCACTTTACCCCTGAAATAAAGGGTGGTTTGCTGGTCGTTCTTCTTCTTTTCAGGTGATGCGGATGCATACGAGTCCTGAGTTGCCAGGCAAGCGCAAGCAAGAAGACCTGTGATTAAAATCCTGTGAATCGTTTTCATGGCATAAAGTTATTAATTTAACACTTTTCCCGGTATCTGCAGTCCTGGATTGGTTTTTCTTTCATACTTAAGACCTTTAAAGTGCGTTTATACCCTATCGCCCGGACAATTTATTTTTATCTTGCCCGGGATTATTCTTTAACAGATGACAGGCAGATTTGTTAAACCAGCCAATGCGCTTAAGTCGGGCTTCATGTATGTGAAGAGTTCATTTACTAGAAAACCTGCTCATCCGGCAATGCCGCTTTTCATTTCAACCGAACTTACCAATCACTGTAATCTTAAATGCCCTGAATGTCCTTCAGGTTCAGGTGCAATGACCAGAAAAAGAGGATATATGGACATAGGCCTCTTCCATAAAATTGTGGATGAATTAAATCCGTATCTATACGGCATTAACCTTTTTTTTCAGGGTGAACCCATGATGCACCCTGATTTCTTCTCTTTCCTTGAAAAGAGGGGAAAGCATAGGTTGACTGTCTCAACTAACGGGCATTTCCTGTCACCGGAGAGCGCAGTCAGGATTGTCAGATCAGGCCTTGGCAAGCTTACTGTTTCCCTTGACGGCATGGATCAGGATACTTATTCTGCCTACAGGCGCAACGGCGATTTTGGAAAGGTTATTAATGGCATAAGAAATACCGCACTTGCAAAAAGAAGGTATATGTCGGACCTTAAAATTGAAATTCAGTTTCTTGTCAATAAAAAGAATGAGCATCAGATACCTGACATAAAGCGTTTTTCACACGAAGTAAATGCCTCGCTGAAACTTAAATCGATGCAGATACAGAATATCTGCGATATAGAAATGTGGTTGCCTTCATCGGAAAGGTTCCGGCGCTATGTAAAAAAAGATGGTGATTTTCATATTAGAAATCCTTTACCTGACAGGTGTGAGAGATTATGGTTCAATCCTGTGGTGATCTGGGATGGGAGAGTGGTCCCCTGTTGCTTTGACAAAGATGCAAAATACGTTATGGGAGACCTTAATAAAGACAGTTTTAAGGATATCTGGAATAGCGACAGGTATCATGAATTCAGAAAGCATGTTTTTTCCGACAGGAATTCCATTGACATGTGCAGGAACTGCACTTCAGGACTCAGGGGAGTAAGATTCTGAATATTAGGTCAATCAGACAGTCAGGACTTCCTTTTCCTTTGCTGCCATTATCTTGTCGACTTTTGCAGTATAGGTACCTGTAAGTTCCTGAACTGTTTCTGTAGCGTTTTTTTCAAGGTCTTCGGGAAGGCCATCCTTCAGCATCCTTTTAAACTCATCATTAGCCCATTTACGAGCGTTTCTGATGCTAATCTTAGCTGTTTCACCCTCATTACGGACCTGTTTGACAAGCTGATGCCGCCTTTCTTCGGTAAGTGGAGGTATGTTTATTCTTATAACCTCTCCGTTATTGATGGGCGTAAGGCCGATATTTGCAGCCAGAATGGCTTTTTCAATGGAACCGATAATGTTTTTTTCCCAGGGCTGTATCAGAATGGTTTTTGGATCAGGAGTGTTTATGTTTGATACCTGAGCCAGCGGCGAATTAACACCATAGTAATCAATGGTTATGCCGTCAAGAAGGACAGGTGTGGCCCTACCTGCCCTTAGCCTTGCGAGTTCATGCTCCAGATGGTCCAAAGCCTTATCCATCCGGTCTTTTGTTTCTTCAATAATTAGTTCTACTTCTTCGTTCATGTTACAGGTCTTGTATTAATTTTTATTTTTTATACCATCAAGCATCAGCTTCCAGATAACTCATTCTGATTTAAATAGTTTAGCAGGATTCACCCCCTGTAGGCCTTTCTGTTGCCTAAACGTGCTTTGGGAAAGAGAATCCGGCATTTCTCTGCAGGATGATGCGTTTATTTTATCTGGTTTTAAGCTTCCTGGTTTTATTAGTCATTCCTAATATAATCAAAATTAGAATATCAAAATCAGGTACAACCTCCATCAAACGGCAACAATTGTACCAATATCTTCCCCCTGAAGTAATTTCATGAGGTTACCCGGCTTGTTCATATCAAAAACAACTATCGGCATATTGTTTTCCCTGCACATTGTGAAAGCTGTGGAATCCATTACTTTCAACTGTTTTATTATTACTTCATCAAATGAGATCCTGTTAAACCTCACAGCTGTTTTATCCTTTTCAGGATCGGAGGAGTATACCCCATCAACTCTGGTGCCTTTCAGTAGTACATCAGCCCTTGTTTCGACCGCTCTGAGTGCTGCAGCGGTATCCGTTGTAAAGAAGGGGTTTCCTGTACCACCCGCCAGAATACATACAATTTTATTCTCAAGAGCCGTCAGAACTTTCTCCCTGCTGTAATATTCCCCAACAGGTTCCATCCTTATTGAAGTGAAAACCTTGGCTTTGCCCCCGATGTTTACAATTGCGGTTTCAAGTGCAAGACTGTTGATCACTGTAGCCATCATGCCCATCTGATCACCTTTTACCCTGTCGAATCCCGACTCGGTTCCTGCAACGCCCCTGAAAATATTCCCGCCTCCGATTACAACAGAGATCTCACATCCATTATCTGCAGCCTCTTTTACCTGGTGTGCGTATTCGTCAAGAACATAAGCGCTTATTCCGCAACCACCGTTTCCGGAAAGTGACTCCCCGCTTAATTTGAGTAGTACCCTGGAATATTTCATTGAATGATTTCTTAATCGATCAGGTTATTAGCTTAACTGCCTACGCCTGATCATGAGTTAATAAAACACGAAAATAATAAAACGGATTTACAATCCGAAAGTATGTCAGATTTATGAACATGCGCCTCATGCTGAGAAATAAAAAATCCTTAATTTAGAGATGAAATAAAAGTGCAAAATGAAAAGGCTAATTATAACTCAGTTAATATTGTTGCCGTTTTTTTTAACCTGTTCAGGCCTGCTGGCCGATGCTCAGGTCAGGAAAAGCAGCGCGGCAGTTATTCCTTCGCAAAGCGTTCTGGAGCTATCGGCTTCAAGGCTAAGCAATGGTGAAATCCTGCTAATGAACTCAAGTCATCAGGATCTGGCATGGATGGATCTTCTTGAGAAGTGCATAATTGAGAGAGATACAATGCTCATGACCCCTTTGTTAAAAGCGGCTCAGAAGGATCCCGGCTACAGGTTCGATATTGAAGATGTTCTGATGATCAAGGAGTACATTGGCAGGCACCCTGAATCTGCCAGGGTGATAACCGGCATGCTTAAGGACGGCAGACTGACTTGCGGATCGACCTATCAGATGCCGTATGAGGAAATGTATAGTGGTGAATCACTTGTTCGACAGTTCTATCTTGGAGCCAGATGGATAAGGGAAAACATGGGAGACTACAATGCCGACACTTACTGGAATCCCGATGTTCCGGGCAGGACTATGCAAATGGCTCAGATAATGGCAAAGTCAGGGACCAGAAACCTGATCATGTCCCGCCATGAGAAAGGGGTCTATAAGTGGTACAGCCCCGACGGATCATTTATTTATGCTTACTCTCCGGGTCATTACAGCGAGGATTTTCTTTATCTCGGAAAGAGCTTCCCTGAAGCATCCGATATGCTTGCCAGAAAAGCTCTTTACTGGAGTGCAGGATACAATGACGTTTCAGCAGTAAAACCCGTAATACCGGTATTGTCAGACTGGGATATGAGTCCAGCAAAGGATTATTCAACACTGATCTCGGAATGGAACAGTCTGACAGGTTACAAGAATAAAAAAGGAAATATCCTGCCCCTGACGTTGCCAAAAATAAGGCTTGCTACAGCACCCGAATTTCTAAAGAAAATATCAGAATCAACGGCTGACCTGAAAGAAATCACGGGAGAAAGACCTGCAGTATGGCTTTATATTCACGGTCCGTCGCATGAATGGGCTTTGAAGGCATCGCGTGAAGGGGATATTATGATGACAATTGCTGAAAAATTCAGCACCATAGAGGCTTTACTCAAGGGGTCCTTCGTAAAATATCCGGAAGAGAGGCTTCTAAGTGCATGGGAAGATAAAATCTACCCCGATCATGGCTGGGGAGGCAATGGAGGGGAATCAACTGATGCTATCTTTCTTGAAAAGTACCGTTCCTCGCTTAGGGAGGCAGAGGGTATGACTGCAGAAGCATTAAACGGCATTTCTTCAAAGGTCAAGACAAACACCGATAAAGGCATCCCTGTCATGGTTTTTAACAGTTTGTCATGGCAGCGCGATGATCCTGTCTCATTTACAATGAATTTCATGCAGGGCAGGGCATCCGGCATAAAAGTGACTGATGCTTCAGGCCATGAGGTACCGGTTCAGTTATCTGAAGCAGAAAGATATGCAGACAACAGCCTGAAAAAGATCAAGGCCCATTTCATAGCAGCTGCAGTACCTTCTATTGGATACAAAACTTATTACATCTTACCCGGTACGGCTGAATCAAACCCCGGAAAATCTGAAAACAGGATCGTTGAAACACCTTTTTACAGGATACAGATTTCGGAAAAGGGAGTTAATAGCATTTTTGATAAAGAGCTTAACATTGAGTTGCTTCATACAGGTAAGATATTTGGAGGCGATGTTTTTACTATGAAGTCGGTTGGGAACGGAGCCGGAGAATTTGCGGATATTCAGCAACCTGAAATGGAAGGTTTTGACATTGCTTCGGATCATTCCCCGGCATGGGAATTAGATGAATCAGGACCGGTTTACATGTCATTCAAAATGAGGCAGCCGATAAGAAATGCTGTGGTTGAGTCCACACTGAAGGTATACAGAAGTATCAAGAAGATCGATTTTGATGTTTCATTGCTTAACTGGGAAGGAGTGCTTTACAGGGAATACAGGTTTGCCATGCCTCTTGCCATGAAGCGCGGACAGGTTTCATACGAGGTTCCGTTCGGTGTTCTGGAAGTTGGAAAGGATGAAATTTCAGGAGCTGCAGGGGAAAGATATACAACACTATGTTCAGATGTTCACCCAAGAGGTGTGGAGAACTGGATAGGAGCGTCGGATGACAGGTTCGGAGTAACATTGAGTACAAGCACGGCAGTTGCGGATTATATTGATCCCACAGGCTTAGCTGACGGAGCCCTGCTCCTTCAGCCGGTTTTGCTGGCTTCGAGAAAAAGTTGCCATCATCTTGGCAATGAGTATCTTCAGACAGGCAATCATTATTTTCATTTTTCTCTTACTTCGCACAAACCTGGTTTTGAGAACGGTTTCAAATTCGGCAGACAGGCCAACGAGAAACTGCTGGCAGTTGTTGATCCGATACAATCCAGATATGCTTTTCTGGATGAGGAATGCAGCTTTTTCCGGGTAGATGCTCCGAATATTTCAATATCGGCGATAAAAAAATCCGAAGACAGTGATGAAACGATCATAAGATTCTATGAAACCGGCATCAGTCAAACAGAGTTTGGCCTGAATTCATGGTTCAACATTGAAGCTGCTGAGAAAACCAGCATGATCGAATATGATGGAGAAAAGATCCCGCATGGAATACGATCACTGCCCTTATCTGCGGGCAGTCATTCCATTGAAACTATTAAGCTGAAGCTTAAGTAGCCGGGGAGAAGCAATAAAAAAGCTGTCCAAAAAATCCTTGCCCCTCATTTAGTGGTATTATTTTTCGGACAGCCTGAACTGAATTATGAACTGTATTTTCAGAGATTCAGAGTAAAACGCTTAAAATCCGTTACGGCCAGTTCCTTATCAACAGACTGGAGATATTGCCGGATATTTATTTTATTATCCTTGATAAAATCCTGATTTAGCAGAGTGTTTTCCTTATAGAATTTTCCAAGCTTCCCCTGTGCAATCTTATCGAGCATATTCTCAGGTTTACCTTCACGTCTGGCCTGTTCTTTGCCGATCTCTATCTCCTGTGCTATAATGTGCTCAGGCACATTTTCCTTATCAACGGCAACAGGATTCATAGCAGCAACCTGCATGGCGATATCCTTATACACCTGTATATCCAGGCCGGCCTTTGAAAAGCCTGTTATAACGGCAAGTCTGTTTCCCGGGTGGATATAGGATTGAACATGACTTGCTGTGATTCCTTCATAATAAGTCAGTTCAAGCTTTTCCCCTATTATGCCCATGAATTCCACAACCTTCTCGCCGACGGTGGAATTCTCAAGCGGCATTTTCTTCAGTTCTTCAAGATTTCCGGGATTTTTTGTCAGGGCAACTTCAAGGATTTTATGTGCCAGTTCGATAAAACCTGTGTTTTTTGCAACAAAATCTGTTTCACTGTTAAGGACGATCACGGCTCCCGTCTTACTATCGGGACTTACTCCTGATATTACGACCCCCTCTGTGGCTTCCCTGTCAGCTCTTTTATTGGCAACCGCCTGTCCTTTTTTTCTTATAATCTCTACTGCCTTGTCGAAATTGCCTCCTGATTCTTCCAGAGCTTTTTTGCAATCCATCATTCCGGCAAGAGTCACCCTTCTCAGTTTTGCAACATCTGCTGCACTTATTGTAGCCATTGTGTCAGTTTAAATGTTTTTAGTGAATATTATTCTTCATCATCGGTTTCATCAGTCTCAGCCAGGACCTCATCCTCTTCTTCTGCAGAGTCAGAAGCGGCCTCTTCATCAGACTCAACTTCCTCTTCTTCTCCAACGATTGCCTCAATTACTGATGACGGGAGATCCCTGGTCTCCAGTTCTTTCCTGATGATTTTTTTATCTTTTTGGACTGGTTCTTTGTCTTTCTCCATTTTTCTTTCATTCAGGCCTTCCTCGATAGCCTGGCAAAGGATGCCCACAATTAGGGAAATGGACTTTGAAGCATCGTCGTTGGCTGGTATCGGGAAATCTATTGAAGAAGGATCGGAATTGGTGTCAACCATGGCAAATACCGGGATTCCTAGCCTTTTTGCCTCTCTGACAGCAATGTGTTCTTTGCATACATCAACAACAAATAGCGCAGAGGGCAGTCTTGTCAGATCGGCTATGCTGCCCAGGTTTTTCTCGAGCTTGGCTCTCTGTCTTGTTATTTGAAGCTTTTCACGCTTTGAAAGATTGCTAAAGGTTCCGTCAGTTGCCATCTTGTCTATTGATCCCATTTTCTTGACAGCCTTGCGTATTGTAGGGAAGTTGGTTAACATCCCTCCAGGCCATCTTTCAGTAACATATGGCATATTGACCTGTTTTACCTTCTCGGAGACGATTTCTTTGGCCTGCTTTTTTGTTGCCACGAAAAGGACCTTTTTTCCCGATCTGGCAATATGCTTCATTGCGGAAGCTGCTTCTTCCAGTTTTAACTCAGTCTTTTCGAGATCAATGATATGTATTCCATTACGCTCCATGAAGATATAGGGAGCCATGGCAGGATTCCATTTTCTTTTGAGGTGTCCGAAATGTACGCCTGCATCAAGTAATTCCTGAAAATTTGTTCTTGGCATTTTTTTGTTTTTAAGTTTACATTCATTTTAATCAACCGCAGAGTAGTCCCTTTTTAAGGAAGTCAGAGCGGTTTAGATACTAAACTTGCATATACGTAAGTTGAAAATAATCAGCGTTTGCTGAATTGGAATCTCTTACGTGCTTTGGGACGGCCGGGTTTTTTTCTTTCAACCTCTCGCGGATCGCGCATCACGAAACCATTAGCCTTGAGAGCAGGCTTGTTCTCCGGATCTATCTTGACAAGAGCCCTTGAGATTCCCAGTCTGAGCGCTTCAGCCTGTCCCTTGGGCCCTCCTCCCTCGAGATTGGCGACAACATCATATTTGTCAGTTGAGTTGAGGAGAACAAGAGGCTGGGTAACAACATACTGTAATGTCTCAGAACCAAAGTATTCCTTAAAATCCCTTTCGTTTACGGTAATATTTCCCTTACCATCCCTTAAATATACTCTGGCAACGGCTGCTTTTCTTCTTCCAAGAGCATTTACTGGTTCCATACTGGTTATTTGGTTTTATTAAAGTTGTATTTGTTTAGGTTTCTGTGCTTCATGCGGATGTACCGAGTCGGTGTAGACATGCATGTTCCTGAAAAGTGCTCTCCCCAACCTGTTTTTTGGAAGCATTCCCCTTACAGCGCTTTCAACCAGACCAATAGGGTTCTTTTTTAGCAAATTCTCAGCAGTTATCACCCTTTGGCCACCTGGATAACCGGTATGTCTGACATACTCTTTATCAGACCATTTAGAGCCCGACAGGGAAACCTTTCCGGCATTAATCACAATCACATTGTCACCGCAATCAACATGTGGCGTAAAATTGGTTTTATGCTTTCCTCTCAGCATTGATGCCACAACTGAAGCAAGACGGCCGAGTACTGCGCCCTCAGCATCAACAACAACCCATTCCTTGTTAACAGTTGCCTTATTTGCAGATACTGTTTTATAGCTTAAGGTATCCACTGGTTATGCGTTTTTAATATGAAACACTTGAAATCAAATAATAAATTCCCTTTGTTTTGGGTTTGCAAAAATACAACATATTTCCTAATAAAAAAGAATATCAAATAGAATTTATTAAGCACAATCAAAACAAAGATTATTTTTGTCACATGTTGAAAAGCATATCAACCGCACCATAGTATTCATAATTAATATGTTGAATTTCAATGAAGAAAATCCATGATCCGGCATGCAAACAGAAGGATACAGAAATGATAAGAAGAGCTGTTGAATTAGCTGGCGAGAGCATCAAAAATGGCGGAGGTCCTTTTGGAGCGGTAATAACCATGAAAGACCGCATAATTTCTGAGGGATCAAACAGAGTTGTAATAATGTTCGATCCAACCGCTCATGCTGAAATAATTGCAATCAGGAAAGCATCGGAAATACTGGGTACCCATGATCTCAGCGGATGCACTTTGTATTCATCATGTGAACCATGTCCAATGTGCCTGGGAGCAGTCTACTGGGCAGGCATAAGAAGAGTTGTATATTCCTCAGGCAGAAAAGATGCTGCCAGGGCTGGTTTTGATGATGATTTCATTTACAGGGAAATATCTCTCAGTCCTGCTGACCGTTCAGTTGTTTTTCATCAGATCGATGACCCGGAGGCCGGTGAGGTTTTCAGAAGATGGGAAAAACTCGACAACAAAATTCCATATTGAAGTATGTCTGATTGCAAACGACTCAGCAGGGAATTTTATACAAGGGATGTATTGAAAGTGGCGCCTGCACTCCTTTCGAAGATTCTCGTAATTGCAAAACCTGATGGTACTTTCAGCAGGTTTCTTGTAACAGAAACAGAAGCCTACAGAGGATCGGAGGACCTGGCCTGTCATGCCTGCAGAGGAAGAACTCCGAGAACAGAAGTGATGTTCCATAATGGCGGATTGATCTATGTTTACCTTGTTTATGGAATTCACTGGATGCTTAATGTTGTTACAGGAACGGTAAATGAACCGCAGGCTGTTCTGATACGAAGCATTGAAGGCTACACTGGTCCTGGCAGGCTCACCAGAATCTTAGGTATTGATGGTTCATTTTACGGGGAAGACCTCATCTCTTCTAAGAGGATATGGTTTGAAGATTCAACATCAGAACCTGTTATTAAAGCTGGTGAAAGAATAGGTATTGATTATGCCGGTGATTACTGGAGAAGAAAACCCTGGAGATTTTATTTTTAAGGTTTTATTTCTGCCAGCCTTATCAGCTTGTCAAGTCTTAAATGCAACGTGAGTGCGTGGTCAAGCTTTTTAAGTACAGTATCATAATATGCATCGAAACCAAAATATACACCCAGGAAATCCTCGGGCACCAGGTTAAGAGATGCAGAAAAAGTAAGCATTTTCCGGTCCTTTACAACAGTATTTTCCCGGAAGGACGAAACCGAACCGAAGATAAAATTGCCGTTAGGCGAATGGTAATTATGGCTTATCCAATACCCTGCTTCCATCTCTGCTCGTGAATATTTACAGAACAGTTTGAACCACATGGCATTGCCATGTTTAATACCAGTTAATGATTTTCCAGAAAGTTCTCCTCCATGGAAAAGCAATGACTCAAATCCTGCCTGAAACAGTTTTTCTGTTTCGGCAGACCCATATATCCTGATACCTGCGGCTGTATTATAATATGTTTCAACGGGTTCAGGATAGTCGCTTATCTGTCCTCCGTAATGCTTTAATAGTATCTGAAGAGGTATTTCAATATGAAGTCGGTTTAATAAAATCGGTGAACTGTACCTGAAAGATTCTCCTGCTGTGAAGATTTCCCTTTCCTCATCGCCCTTAAAAATAAAATTTTCCCAGCTTAACCACGTGTCAGTAAACAGGTTATCGTTTTGCAGGGTAAATCCGACACCCTCTTCTGTGTTTTCAGTATAAACCCTTTCCTTGTTGAAATGGGGATCAAACATACGGTGGCGGTCACAACCAGGCAAAGAACCCATTACAAAACGGCTGATCTCTGATAATTTATATGTCACTGAGAATACTGGTCTTACCGTTGCATAACTGTTTGTCCCCGAGTACTTAAGAAGGTGTGCGCCGGCTTGCAGAATGACTTTTTCTGCAGGATGATAAACCAGTTCAGGTTGAAAGAAGTACCCTGTAAGCGTATAACCCTCAATCAGCGGATTGGAATATTCGTTGTTTTTAAAAAAACTTAGGCTTTTGATGCTGAGGGTTAGATTACCGGATTCTTTTTCTACCTCAATACCAAAACTGGCACGGGCAGATATAAATAGGCCGATACATATAATGAAAACTGTTGCAGGGGCTCTCATAATGGTATACGATTGACGCAAATGTAACAAATTTCAGTGAGGTTAATTTGTTGTTAAAACAGGTCACAGACATTATCATATGATATTTTTTTGCGTTATTTGTTACCAGATCAAAAAATCGTAATTGCAATGGAATCATCAAGGTTCAGCTACAACCGTTTGAATACTCTGTTCGGGTGGGCACTATTTGCATTCTCAACGGTGGTTTATCTTCTCACTGTTGAACCCTCTGTGAGTTTCTGGGATTGCGGGGAATTCATTCTTTCGGCTTTCAGGCTTCAGGTTGGACATCCCCCTGGCGCTCCCTTATTCGTCATGATAGGGAGGATAGCAACGTTATTTGCCTTTGGTGATACCTCAAAAGTTGCATTGATGATGAATGGACTTTCAGCAATATGCAGCGGGTTTGCAATAATGTTCCTGTTCTGGACCATCACACATTTGATAAGACGCGTTGTTATCAGGGAATCATTACCATCAGCTGGTCAGGCAGCTGCAATTCTCGGAAGCGGAATTCTCGGATCACTGGCCTATACTTTTTCCGATACTTTCTGGTTTTCGGCTGTTGAAGGAGAACTCTACGCACTTTCTTCGCTTGTGACCGGGCTCGTTTTCTGGGCCATGCTGAAATGGGAAGAGGAGGCCGACAAGCCATATTCAGGAAGATGGATAATACTTACGGCTTTCATTATGGGAATGGGCCTTGGTATACACCGGCTTAACCTGCTGGTAATACCTGCCCTCATATTTGTATTCTATTTCAGGAAATATAGGATCTCAAGGAATGGTATTATCAAAGTCATACTTCTTTCGGTACTTATTCTTTGGTTTATCGTTTTCGTACTTATCCCGGGAGTCCCTAAGGCGGCTGGCTGGTTTGAGTTGTTTTTTGTAAATGTTGCCGGGCTGCCTTTTAACAGCGGATTGCTTTTCTTTGTCATAGTTCTGGCTGCAGCACTAATTGCCGGCATAAAATATTCCATTGACAATAACAGGGTTATACTGAATTATGTGATGACTATCCTTGCTGTTATAATGATAGGATATTCATCCTATGCAATGATAATGATAAGATCGTCTGCAAGGCCCCCGATGAACCAGAATAATCCCTCCGACATCTTTTCGCTTTCCTACTACATTAATATGGAACAATACGGAAGCGCTCCGAAATTATATGGACATTACTATAGTGCACCTGTTACAGATGTCAGGAATGTTATTGCTGGATATAATAAAATTGGAGGTAAGTATGTACCATATTACCGGCCTGAATATGAATACAACAAGAATTTCATGACCTTTTTCCCTCGAATGTATAGTTCAGAGCCGGAACACGAGGAAGCATACAAATATTGGGGCAATATTACAGGTCGCAAATATTCCGTGACCTCCGGCTCGGAAAAACGGACAGTGGTCTGTCCTACATTCGGAGAGAACCTCAGGTATTTTTTCAGATACCAGACAGGCTTCATGTATCTCCGGTATTTCATGTGGAATTTTGCAGGGCGGCAGAATGATGTTCAGGGAAACGGGAATCTGATTCACGGAAACTGGATCAGCGGAATCAGTTTCATTGATAAAGCCCGGTTGGGTGATCCCGATAAGCTTCCTGAAGAACTCAAAACAAATCCGGGCATGAACAGGTATTACTTTATTCCCCTGATCCTGGGTCTTTTGGGAATGCTGTGGCAATACAGGAATGACAGGAACGGATTCTGGCTTGTCCTGACATTTTTCATCATGACAGGATTTGCAATCATTGCATACCTGAATCAGTACCCCAACCAGCCAAGGGAGAGGGACTATGCCTATGCTGGCTCATTTTATGCATTCGCCATCTGGATAGGTATGGGCTTCATGTATTTCCATGAGATTATCCGCAAGCATGTACCCTGGAGGTTTACCGGTGTTCTGGCATTTATCGTTCTGATTCTTGCATGCCCTGTTCTTATGGCTGTTCAGAACTGGGATGACCATGACCGTTCAGGCAGGTATACCACAAGGGATATTGGTTCAAACTATCTTGAATCATGCGCTCCGAACAGCATCTTGTTTACTTATGGAGATAATGATTCATTCCCGCTCTGGTATATACAGGACGTGGAACTGGTAAGAACCGATGTCAGAGTTGCCAATTTGAGCTATATCCAGGCAGGATGGTATATTGATATGATGCGGCAAAAGGCTTTTGAATCCGATCCGATGCCACTGAGCCTTCCCCAGGAGAAATATCTTGACGGTGTAAGAACCCAGCTGCCGGTCAATACCCGTATAGATAAACCTGTTGATATAAGACAGATTGTTGCTTTTGCAGGAGAAGACGACAGGAAGTTCATGATAGATATAAGCGGAAGAGGTGATTATTTCAACTACATCCCCTCGAACAAATTCATGATAAATGTCGATACCGCAAAAGTAATCTCCAATGGCACAGTGAAAAAGTATTTCAGGAATATGATAGTATCACCGATGCTATGGGAATATACTGAGACGGATGCTCTTAAGGGTGATCTGGCTATTATGGACCTGCTTGCAACCAACGAATGGGAGAGACCTGTTTACTTCTCAACAACTGTCCCGTCAAGCCAGTACAAAGGGCTTGAGAAATACTTTGTCCAGGAAGGACTTGCATACAGGATTGCACCGATAAAAGCTGATGAATCAAGGCCTGCCGAATTCGGGATCATAGATCATAATGTTATGTATGACAATATGATGAATAAATTCAAATGGGGCAATGCAGCAGATCCGTCTGTTTATCTCGATGAGAATAACAAGCGGATGTTTTCGAATTTCAGAAGGCTCTTCGGCAATCTCTCTGAAGCGCTTCTTGCGGAGGGTGATACCACCAAAGCTATTCTGGCTGCAAAAAGAGGTCTTGATCTGGTTCCGGCAGATAAAATGCCCTATGATTTTTTTGCACTTGGCCCGGCAGCAACACTAATCAAAGCAGGGAAGATGGATGAAGGTTTGAAGATCATTCACGATATAATGGATTATTCAAGGGATTATCTTGACTATGCCGTGGAACTTCCCCCCGAAAACAGGTTTGGCCTTGAATACCCTGTCGGAATAAACATGCAGTCACTCCTCGACATTTACAGTATGGCTTCAGACATGAAAATGGACACGCTTTTATCGGAGATCGAGCCTGTTGTAAGTACTTATTACAGCATATTGTATTCACCTAAATAGAAGAAATGCGGCTTTACAGGCCACTACTGCTTTCACGGGTCATCTTTCCCAAAGCGGTTTTCAGGATATCTGGCCCTCAGAAAGCATTATATTTGACCTTTGATGACGGACCCGATCCGGTTTCAACACCGGAGGTGATAGATATTCTGGCAAAATATAACATTCGTGCCATGTTTTTTCTCAATGGCAGGAATGCTGAAATGTATCCCCGCCTGGTCGGTGCAATAAAAGCCTCCGGCCACCTGGTCGGCAATCATGGATATGACCATATTAACGGATGGCTTTCCGCTACACGAAAATACCTGGCAAATGTATCCTCTGGAGCGCAATTGTCGTCAGATAGATGGTTCCGTCCTCCGTACGGGCGTTTGAGATACAGGCAGTACCTGAAGCTTTCCAGGTCATATAAAATTGTCTTCTGGGATGTTATGCCATACGATTTTGATCAAAAGTTCGGAAAGGAACTGTCATTAAAGGTTCTCAGAGAAAAAGTAAGGGCAGGTTCAATTATTGTTTTGCACGATACTGAAAGTTCTTCATGTGTCTCAATTCTAAGTGCTTTTCTTGAACATGCCCTTGGTTGCGGGTATTTATTTAAGATACTGTCGGATCAAGATTAATCACATCTCTGATGTCCTCAGTACTGTAATTTATCCATTATTAAAGCTAAACTCTGCACGGGAGATAAATTGAAGATGTTGATTATCCGGATAAATACTATTTTTGAATATTTTATCAATCTTAAATAATGAATATACTGATTCTTGGTTCAGGCGGCCGGGAACATGCAATAGCGTGGAAGCTTGCCCAAAGCAGAAAGATAAGCCGAATTTTTATCGGACCTGGAAATGCAGGTACCGGAGAGATAGGGATCAACCTTAAAATAAATCCGGAAGATTTTGAAGAAGTAAAAAAAGCAGTTTCAGATAATGAAATAAGGATGGTTGTTGTGGGTCCGGAAGCCGCTCTGGCAGGAGGTATTCATGATTATTTCATTAACGACCCGCACCTTAAGGAGGTGCCCGTTATAGGCCCTGCAAAAGATGCTGCGCGTCTTGAATGGAGCAAGGATTTTGCCAAGAGTTTTATGACTCGCCATGGGATACCAACCGCCTCCTACAGGAGCTTTGGAAAGGATGAATTTGATGACGCTTTGGCTTACCTTGCCACACTTACTCCTCCTTATGTTCTCAAAGCCGATGGTCTGGCAGCCGGGAAGGGAGTCTTGATTGTAAGTAATTATGAACAGGCTGCATCCGAGCTTCGGGAAATAATGGAGGGTAAATTCGGGAAAGCAGGGGAGAAGGTATTGATAGAACAGTTTTTAGAGGGCATAGAACTTTCTGCATTCATTATAACTGACGGGAAATCATATAAACTTCTTCCCTCGGCAAAGGACTACAAGAGAGTTGAAGAAGGAGACAGAGGCCTTAATACAGGTGGAATGGGAGCAGTTTCACCTGTACCCTTTGCAGGAACTGAGTTCATGCAAAAGGTGACGGAAAGGATTATTGAACCAACCATTGACGGGCTTAAAAAGGAAGGGATTGTCTACAAAGGATTTCTCTTTTTCGGGCTTATAAATGTAAAAGGAGATCCCTATGTCATAGAATATAATGTCAGGCTTGGTGATCCTGAGGCTGAAGCAATAATTCCCAGAATTAAATCTGACTTTTTTGAACTCATTGAAGGTGTGGCAAAAGGTGATCTTTCTGAAAGAAGTCTGGAGATAGATGAGAGGTTTGTTGGTACTGTTATGCTGGTTTCAGGAGGATACCCCGGGAATTATGAAAAGGGAAAGGTAATTTCAGGACTTTTCAGTACAGACGATTCCGTCATATTTCATGCCGGTACAAAGAAGGAAGATGGCAAAATTCTGACATCCGGCGGAAGGGTCATTGCTGTAAGTTCCTGGGGTGTTACAAAGGAAGAAGCTCTCTACAGATCGTACAGGACCTCCCGGCTGATATCCTTCGAAGGTATTTATTACAGGACTGATATTGGATTTGATCTATAGAAAACATGTTCCTCAGAAAGTTAAAAGAGACCAGGCCTGAAAATATTGTTCTGATCATTGTCATTGCCATACTCATCTGGGCGATCTCTTTTATTAATCCAGTAACAAACGGATTAATGAACGATTCAGCCACCTCCATGCCGCTTTACAGCATATTGGAACGCATAACCGGCGGAGTTCCTTTTGTCGGTGTGATGGTTTCTTTCTTTATTGTTTTGCTGGTATCATATCTCATGATAGATTTCAATACATCTGAGATATTTATGGGAGAAAGGACTTTTCTGCCAGGACTTCTCTATATTTTACTTACAGGTCTTTTCCCGGATCTCAGAATGCTGAATCCGGTATTGCCTGCTGCTCCCTTCCTTATCCTTGCGGTTAGAAAAATTATTGATACTTACAAAGTAAACGGTACGGCTTACAATTTTTTTGATGCCGGGTTGCTTATAGGAACCGGCTCACTTTTCTATTCTGGTTTTATCTGGTACGGGCTTATGCTGTTTATAGGTATGATCATAATAAGATCGGTAAATCTCAGGGAATTTATCATTTCGGTGGCAGGACTGGCAGCTCCATTGTTCATTGCTTTCGGCATTATGTACCTTTCTGATGCAGACCTTGCTGCGATGACAGATGGGATAAGAAATGACATGTTCACAGGAAGGCCTGTATATGCGAATACCATCGTGCTGCGGATAATTCTTGCTTTACTCTCTGTTATTCTGTTGATAGGTATTGCCAGTCTGGTCAGCCGCATGAATACTCAGAAAATAAAGGCAAGGAAGACTTTCATTCTTTTGTTCTGGATATTTTTTATATCCATACTGCTCCTGTTTATCTTCCGTTCAGTATCATTAGAGATATTCTGGTTTGCAGGGATCCCTGCCGGTTATTTCATTTCGTATTATATCCTTCACTCAAGAAACAAGACTATGTCAGGAATAGTATTAGGTTTGATCCTGCTAATGGCAGCTTTTGTCCAGCTTTATGAGATTCTGGATTGATCCGCCGGATAATTATACGGGATATTCTTCATCATCGATCTGAGCAAAAATGAAGGTCAGACTTAATGTTCTGCAGTTATTCAGCCTTTTTTGCAGTATGTCGTGCAAATTTTCTCTGTATCCATCCGGGGAGTATAGTAGAACCTATTATTAGGTAGGGATAGTAGCTGATTATTCTCCAAAGTATTGTAATAGCCAGAGCAATACCGCCGGCATCTGCCGGACTGGCTGGGATTGCATCGGTTATGTAGCGTCCGAGTATCAGTTCAGCGAAGCCGCTTCCTCCTGGTGTAGGGCTTATTATCATCATGATCCATGTCACAAGCTGTCTTGAGAATATCAGTAGGTGATCTTTTATGCTAAAAAAAGCCATTAACAGGGCATTGATTACCCAGTACCTCGAAGTCCACGATAAGATTGTAGCAATAAACGCTTTTAACCAGAAAAAGAAAGGTTGTTTTTTGAGTTCATGGGAACTGTTCACTATATCATTTCCTGCCACAACCGCTGAATTTTCCCATCTTCTAAGTACAGGAAGCCGGAAAATATAAAGGATTGTCTTTTTAATCTTTTCCGGATCTACAAAAAGTCCATAACCAACAAACAGAACCCATGCGAGGATTATTAGATACCCCGTCAGTGCAATTAATGTCAGGTTATTCAGAAGTCCAATACCTGTTCCCTGCAGCGAGGTAACAAAAAGGGTATCCCAGCCGGCAACAAGTATTATCAGGGGAAACATGATAACAAAATAAAGCTCGTCAAGGAATGAGGTGGCAAGTACAATTGAGGTGCTTCTTCCGACACTCATGCCTTCCTTGTGAATGAATACAACTGCCAGCGCTGTTCCTCCCACAGTAGAAGGTGTTATAGCCGAAGTAAATTCCCAAAGCATTATTATCCTGAAAGTTTTTTTCCAGGAAAGATCTTTTTCCGACAGGATCCTGAGCCGTATCATATAGCCCAGATCTCGCCCAATCATACAAAACCATGCAACAAAGATCCAGAAAACAGATCTCCATGTAAAATTCAGGCTCGTCAGGACCTGGGCATTTATTTCACGGGAGATGAACCAAAGAACCACTATTAGGCCTATGATTACCGGGATAATTATTCTGGCCGGATTGATTTTCCTGACAAGCTTATAATGTTCGTCTACACTCATTAATATGGCTTAGGGAATCTATTTTAGGTTTCCTTTTGAGTGAAAAGATTTGCCCGTTTAGGTTAATTTGCTTCCAATTTATACCGCTTCAATAGTTGAAGGTGGTTTTGAAGTAATATTGTAAGTTACACTGACAACCTCGGGAACTTCCTCAATAATATTATCAGCAAGTTTTCTCAGAATGTTAAAGGCAAGGTTTACAGGAGTTGCTGTTCGTGCATCCACACTGTCCCAGCACCTTATCTCGATTTGTTGTCCAAATTCACGTCTGCCGGCGTGTATTCCTGTCACCCGGTCTTCGTGCAAAACCGCAAGATATTGAAATGCCCCGCTGGAACTGAGCATTCTTTCAACCACGGCAGTTGCTTTTCTGACTGTCTCTATGCGTTCAGGGGTTGCTTCTCCAATTACCCTTGCTGCCAGCGCAGGACCAGGGAAAGGTATTCGTTCAAACATATCCCGGGGTAATCCAAGCACTTCTCCCACCTTTCTTACACCGTCCTTTCTGAGCTGAATCAGTGGCTCTATGATCTTATATCCGAATGTTTTCTCCGGATCTATACCAAGTTGTTCAAAAACATTGTGCTGTCTTTTTATTCCGGCAACAGTTTCATCAATGTCAGTAAGTATTGTTCCCTGAAGAAGATGCCTTGCCCCGCTCTCCCGGACGCATTTCCCGAAAACATCCCTGTAAAAGGTCTGTGTTATGGCCTCGCGTTTTTCCTCCGGATTGGTAATCCCTTTTAATGCGGAAAAGAATTTATCGCGGGCATCAAGAACCTCTACACTGATGCCCAGACCGCTAAACATCTTAACCACCTGGGATGATTCTCCTTCACGCATCAAACCGTTCTCTACAAATATTGTCCTGAGCTGTGTGCCGAGAGCCCGGTGACCCAGCAGAGTTACTACCGATGAATCAATTCCGCCCGATAAGGCATTGATTGCTGTTCCACCGCCAACAATATTTTTTATTTCATTGATTTTTTCACTGATAAAATCATCTGTAAGCAGCTCCTTTAGTGTAATTTCCTTTTTCATCCGATTTGATATTTGGTATTTATTCATTGTTGAAAAAGCAGCTAGTATGACCTGAAAATGTGCCTTCCACTCTCAAGCTCCACTGTACCGGGGCCGTTTTTATACTTGTGCCCGTTCAATCTGTAATCTATGATCCCTTCGGGTATATTGAATGTTGCTGTACTGTTTGAGGGGATCTGTATTTCCATTTCAATCTTCTGATCATTGTACATCCAATTCAAAACTACAGTGCCATAGGGTGTTTCTTTAGTAGTCTTTGCCCAGGTAATCCCTGAAGGAATCTGTGGTTCAATTATAAAATGACTGTATCCCGGAGAAAATCCGTCGGGAAGAATCCCTCCGGCAGCCTGATAGAACCATGATCCTATCCCGTTGTAGCAGTTATGTATCCTGCTTCGTGCGCCGTTCCAATGTTCCCACGTAGTCGTCGCTCCGTTATCCAACATGTAAAGATAGCCCGGATATTCTCTTTTCTTTAGCATGGAATACATGAAATCTGCTTCACGGTTGGTGACAGCCCATTCCGTGAAAACAGGCACTCCTACCAGGCCGCAGGCTATATGACCTTTATGCCTTATTGTAACCACGTTAAAAAGACTATCCCTCACGTCATCATAAAGTGAATCAGGTACTATTCCTGCAAGGAGGGGATAAGTGAGATCTATCTGGGACCCGCTTCCATACTTCTTTGACATGCTGTCATAAAACTCATTATGAATAAGCGTTTGGATTTCATCTTTTCTTTTCGAATATCTTTCCGCGTCGGATGACCGGCCAATCTCCCGGGCAATTTTTTCCATAGTATCAAAGCAGACGGACATAAAGCAGTTATTAACAAGGTCTATGGAAGATTCATTTGTCTGGTCCACGCCTTCGGGTGATGCCCAATCGCCAAGATACCACGCCCTGTAATCCGTTTCAGGCCATTTTCTGAGCAGTCCGCCCGGAGAATACCTATCAGCGTAACCCAGCCATCTCTGCATTACCGGGTAGTACTTTTCAAGGATTCTTATGTCGCCATAGTTTAGATATGTCCTCCATGAAGCAGTTATTATGAAACCGCACCAGTAGGGTCCTCCTCCTGCTGCGTAGGGATTGGGAGCAGTATGAGGCATACTGCCATCTTCACGAACACAATCGGCCCATGCCTGAAGCCAGTTGGAATAAAGTGGGGCGAGGTTAAACATAACCTGTGCGGTTTCGGTTGAAGCATTTCCGTCACCACCATAGCCGAGACGCTCAATTTGCGGACAATCAACAAGATATCCTCCAAGGCTCAGGCATTGCATGGTATATTTAATCATGTCGTGAATACTGTTGAGATCAGTGTCACTACATTCGAACGAAGAGGCAGATTTATATCCGGTATGTATAAGAAGACCTTTAATGTCTGATGTCAGAGGTTTTTCGCTGAGATTTGACAGTTTAATGTACCTGAATCCATGGTAATTGAATTTGTTGCAGAATGACTCTGTTCCATAGCCTCCTGCTATATAAAAATCAATTTGACCCTGATTCACGATATTTCCTGCACCGTCAATATGATCAGAATATTCCAATTTTATCTCCTGCCCCGGTTCCAAATCTGAAAATCTGATTTCAGCCCAACCTGTAAGAGTGGTTCCCATGTCGGCAAGCCATTCTCTTTCTCCCAAAGGCTTGATGGACGCAGTTGTTATTGTATCGGTTACCAGGTTCGACTCGGTCATTTGGGGGGTGATCTCACCGGCTGGTTCGTCAGTAACAAAAACCGGATTCCATTCGACACTATCCAGGTAGGATGAGGAAAGATCTCTCAGCAAGAGGTTTCCTTCAACACGCTCACCACCGAAGCGTCCGGGTCTGAAGTCCCCGGTTGTATAATAACCGCTTTCCCTGCATGTCCAGGAACTGTCGGTGCCGGTAATCATATTCCATTTCCCGTTTTTCAGCTGTTCAAGCTGTGCCTTTACAAGCGCGACATTTCCAACGACTCCCGGAAGGCCTTTGCTATACCATCCCTGCCCTGTCCAGATTATAATATCATTCCTCCCCTTCCTTGCAAGCGAGGTTACATCGTAAGTGACAGCAAGTGATCTTTTATCAAACTGAGTAACTGCAGGAACAAGCACATTGGTGCCGGCTTTTGTCCCATTGATATAAATTTCGTGATATCCCAGAGAATTAACGTGTAGAAAGATCAAGCCTTCAATATCAGCAAGTTCAAATGTTTTTCGCAACTGAGGACTTATTCCAAGGTTCAGATTGTCGTTCATGCCAATGTAATCTGAAACCCAGTCATCTTTCTCAAGCAGGCCGATACTGAAGAATGATGTATTGCTCCAGTCAGAAACTCTGTTTTTGTCGTCCCAGACTCTCACCTTCCAGTAACAAACAGAGCGAGTCATCAGCTTTTTCCCTTCATATGGAACAAGAACGCTCCTGCCGGAAATGACCTTACCGGAATTCCACAGATCGTGATTTTCCTCATCAAGTTTGTCTTCCGAAGTTGCAGCCAGAATCTGGTATGCATTCTGCGATATCCCCTTTTCCTGGGTGTTGATCTTCCAGCTGAGACATGGCTTGTCAGTACTAATACCGGCAGGTTCAACAAGATTTTCGCAAGTCAGATCGAAAACAACAGGATATTGATCCCTGCTTTTGCATCCAGTAAAGGACAATAGCGTAATTATTTGAAGTATTATCAGGATTCTTCCCAAAGGCTGTAGTTTTAATATCCAAAGATGATCATTTTTTCATACAAATGCACATGGAATGTTTCATGCCTTGTGCATATTATTTTTATATTTTTTTTAGACTTCATTTTCTATTACAAATTTTTTCAAACGAGCATTCAGTGATTTATTGTAACTTTGAAGTAATAGTTACAGAAAGATGAGCCTTTTAAGAAGAATCGCAGCATTTCCTGTCTTAATATCCATTATAGGTTCAGCACATGCTCAAGACATCCTTAATCCTGAGAACGATTCTTCTGAAGTTAACAAAAAACTCCTGACCGCAGGGATTGTTGGAGGAAGTGCAGCCTATCTGGGAGCGACAGTTTTTCTGTTTCATTCAATCTATGAAGATGATAATTTTGAGCCATTCCATTTTTACAACGATCGTCTCAGCTTTCTTCAGGTTGATAAGTTCCAGCATGCTTTCGGAACATACGCTGCAACATATGCTGGATACAATTTCCTGCGTTTTGCAGGTGTAAACAGAGAGAAATCCTTGCTTTACGGGGGGACTCTCGGCTTTGTCCTTGCAGCTCCAAAGGAAATCTTTGACGGTTTTTCAGGCGGAACGGGATTCTCTGTGTTTGATTTTACCGCGAACCTGATCGGATCAGCTCTTTTTACCGGCCAGGAATTAATTTTCAGGGACCAGATCATGAAGATAAAGTTCAGCTTCCAGAGATCTGAATATTCAGAGCAGTCAAACGGATATCTCGGCGAAAATATTCTGGATGGCTATTTTGATGATTATAACGGACATACATACTGGTTAAGCATTAATGCAAACAAACTGATGATGAAAAACAAGCTGCCTCCCTGGTTGAATATTGCAGCAGGATACAGTGCAAACGGAATGTTTGGCCCTTTTGAAAACATTGATTCGTACCGATCAGTAATAATTCCGGAGACCGAAAGATACAGGCAATACCTGATTTCTCTCGATGTTGACTGGCCGAAAATAAAAACCCGGTCAGGCTTTGTTAATACTTTGTGTAAATTATTGGTATTTATTAAATTACCTTTTCCCGCCCTTGAATTCAACTCAAAAGGAGAATTCAAAGGTCACTGGATTTACTTTTAAGCTCCCTGATTCAATTCCTTTATAACCAGAGTATGCACATAAAAAAGATCCCGGCAGTCTTATTCCTGTTATTTCTGTTCGCCCGGATAAATGCACAACTCCTCCCGGGATTCAAATTATCCGGATATTTTGGCGAGCAACAGTTATTAATTGAGGACTCTGCCAGGGAGGCCAGGATATTGATCAATGCGCCGGCATATGGATTTGAAGAAAAAGACAGGGTTATGCTGATCTTCTATGCACTCCCAAACGGAAGCACGATTGAGCAAACCTTTGGAAAGGTCCTGAAGAAAGGTGATGACTGGCATTACGACATTCAGCATATCGGGGCACAGACCAGGTTTCTGAGGGGCATTCTTAGGAAACGGACAATTGTGATCGCCTTCCTTGAATCAAAACAGAAAAGCTGGCCTGCCTGGAAGGCCAATACGCCAGATCACGGTGAAAAGATAAAAAACATAGTAAATGATGTAAAGGAATTATTTACCCAATGGGATCCTGAGATTGTTCTGAACGGACATAGCGGAGGAGGGCGTTTTATTTTTAGTTATATCGACGCCGTTAAATCCATACCTTCTGATATAAAACGGATAGCTTTTCTCGACAGCAGTTATGGGTATGAAGATAGTGTACATGGCCCTAAACTTGCACATTGGCTCAGACAGGGCAATGACAGGTATCTATGTACCCTTGCTTATAATGACAGTGTTGTCATTTACAACGGGAAACCCCTTGTGTCACCCGAAGGCGGAACATGGTATCGTAGCAAATTGATGAAGAACTTCCTGTCAGAGCCATTTAAATTAAAAGAACATGACAGAGACTCTCTCCTGTGGTTTAATAACCGTTCAGGAAGGATAGAGTTCATCCTTAAAAATAATCCAAACGGGGAAATATTTCACACCAGGCAGGTTGAATTGAACGGATTTATTCACAGCATATTAAGCGGGACACGATATTCTCAGAAAGGATATTTCTATTACGGCAAAAAAGCATATTCAGGGCTCATAACTGATTCAATTGCGATCCCGGTGAGGCGTCTTAATATACCCGCAAATAACGGGAAGGCAGAGCCGGGTTCAGTATTTATGCAGAGAATATCCAGCCTCAGCCTGGAGGAAAGGGAAGGAGAGATTTACAAGGCTCTGGCAACCGGAAATATACCCCGGTTTCTCAGGAACACTGTGACGCTCTCAGGTTATTTTTATGACTTTGAAGGCATTTTGCACAGGATTATTTATGAGGTAATGCCCGATTATCTTTCAGTCGGTACAGATGATGATTATTGCCGCATACCAATGAATCCATACACAGCCCAGAAGCTGGCTGACGAGTTTGGAGGTTCATTGCTGACTTCGGCCATGAGCGATCATATTTACAGCATGGCTGAAATAAAACTTAAACCTTTCAATTATGTGCCTGCAGGAAATGCAAACGAGTCGGTCCAAAAGTTCATTGAGCATAGTGCTCAGATAGACTTCCAGATGAAGGAGGCAGATGGAAGAAAGGGACAGCTTGTTGCAGGAATAAAGAAAGATGTCATTCTTTCCCGCGACATAGCCCTGAAGCCTGACAAGGTCGTTATTTACGGATGGCATAATCCGGGAGGTGAGCCCATACAGCCCGTATACAGCGGACATATATGGTGGTATGTCGATTACAGCCACGGAATAAGGCTTGTAAACAACCAGGTTATAATCGACGGTAAACCAGCTTTATTGTCGGAAATATTAAAGGATAAATTACTTTTCAGGATCTTCAGCAACGAAAATTTACCCATGGAAAAACCTTATTATTCCAAACCAGAATGAATAATGGCAAGACTTATATTCAGCAATTTTCTGTAATGTATTCTTATTGCATGCGAACTATCGCTTAAGCGATTTTCATGTTCAGCCTGGTTACCAGGAATTGGGATTGCGCCGTCCGTAATTTGGAATGCTGATCCTTAATTGTCTTTTCCTGATATCTTTTTTAGTTGCAGTGAATTCTGCCGTGCGATATTCTCCCATGTACAATGTTCCGGATATTGCATTATTTGTCATTTCGCCTGCAAAGATGAAAGGTATGGAGTCGCCAGGAGCAATATATGCACTCTGAAGTTTAACCTTGTTTCCTTCAATGGTGCCGGCAATTTCCTGCCTTGAAAAACCACTCAGATGAATACCCTGTATCCAGTTTCCGTCTTGTTTGTCAAGAAGCAGCTCATGTTTTGCTTCACTGTTAAAAAACTTGATGTTTACATCCCATCTTCCTGTAATGTCAGCAGATGGGTTTTCCATATCATGAACCAGAGGTGCATGTTTTTGTTTAAGTATGTTGCGGATCCGCTCAGCTACTGTCTTTTCTTCTCCAGGCTGCATCATTTGTGCATTTACAGATATAGAAGTGGTGCCGGCTGAAAGATCTGAGCGACATCCAATGGCAATCCGCGGCTTGTTTTTTGCAAAATCCTCAG
>JAVEVC010000031.1:0-36629 GCA_034005245.1 Bacteroidales bacterium | reverse complement strand
GGAAACCGTGTCTATTGATGACATGGGAGAAAAGACCATTGTCGAGGAAAACGGGAAGGAAGATGAAGTGATCATCAAAGACGTTTACGGCAGCAAAAAAACTGTTGATATCAACACCGAGATCCGTAAACCTGATATAAAGCTCGTAGGCAAAATAGATCTTGAAAAAACTACTAAACCCAAGGTTGAGAAACCAGCATCAACCGATGACACAAAGCTGAAACAGCCCCCTGCTGAAACACCTCCTGCACCGGTTAAGAAAGAAAAAGACAGTAAGGAAGAAACAAAAGAGCCGACTGAAGCAAAAAAGAAAGAGGATGAAACAACTCCGTCAGCCATTGATTTGCATATTGTTGGTAAAATAGATCTCGATACTATAAAAAAGGAGGCCAAAGCCCCTAAAAAAGAAAAGCGGGAAAAGGCTGCCGACACCGGAAAAGAAGATGCGGCTCCTAAAAAGGTCCAATCTGAAGAAAGCGGTTCACTGACTGAAGAACCTTCTGATATTCAGGGAGCTGACGTGGAAACTGTTGAAGACAAAACCCCAGGAGAAGCTGTTGTACAGACCGGCAACGGACAGGAAGAAATTGTTGAGGTGTATAAAACTGAAATAAAGAAACTGTCGGGGCTTACCGTTGTCGGGAAAATCGATCTGCCTGCAGAGGAGAAGAAAAAGCCTGCCGGCCAGCAGCCTGTAAAGGCTGACGACGCTGAGTTCAAGCGCCGGAAGAAAAGAAAGAGAATTACCAAGGACAAAGACCAGGTTACTCTCGCCAAGCCCGTACAACCCGACAGGAGGGAAAAGCCCGGTAAGAAAGTTCTGAAAAAGAGACCTGTCAGAGCTGAAGTCGACGAGGAAGAGGTTCAGAAACAGATAAAAGAGACCCTTGCCAGACTAACCACAAAAGGGAAATCCAAGGGCTCAAGGTACCGCAGGGAAAAAAGAGAAGCTATAAGCCAGAAGCATCGTGAGAATGAGGACAGGATTGAACAGGAAAAGAATATCCTCAAGGTAACCGAGTTTGTTTCAGCCAATGAACTGGCTTCCATGATGAATATACCGGTTACCGAGATAATATCAACATGTATGAACCTTGGCCTGTTTGTGTCAATAAACCAGCGCCTCGATGCAGAAACAATGTCAGTACTCGCCGATGAATTCGGATACAAGGTTGAGTTCGTCAGTGCTGAACTCCTGGATGCCGTAAAGGAAGAGGTAGATGATGCTAAGGACCTGAAACCGCGCCCGCCAATTGTTACTGTAATGGGCCACGTCGATCATGGCAAAACGAAATTGCTTGATTATATAAGAAATACAAACGTAATAGCCGGAGAAGCCGGAGGAATAACACAGCATATCGGCGCTTACGGAGTGATCCTTGATGGCGGACGCCAGATCACTTTTCTGGATACTCCCGGCCATGAGGCCTTTACAGCTATGCGTGCAAGAGGAGCCCAGATAACTGACATTGCAATCATTGTTGTTGCCGCTGATGATGGGGTGATGCCCCAGACTGTTGAGGCAATCAACCATGCTTCTGCCGCCGGAGTGCCTATAGTCTTCGCAATAAACAAGATAGATAAGCCTACTGCCAATCCCGACAAGATCAAGGAAGCCCTGGCAAACATGAACTACCTTGTGGAAGATTGGGGAGGGAAATATCAGTCGCAGGAAATATCTGCAAAGAACGGGCTGAACATTGAACTTCTTCTGGAGAAAGTCCTGCTGGAGGCAGAGATCCTGGAGCTAAAAGCCAATCCCGACAAACCTGCTGTTGGTACCGTCATTGAATCGTCTCTCGATAAAGGGCGGGGATTTACTGCTACCGTACTTGTCAAATCAGGTACCCTGAAGGTGGGCGATATGCTGCTCGCAGGAAGCTGTTTTGGCCATATAAAGGCTATGTACAACGAAAGGGGAAACAGGATAGAAAAGGCAGGCCCTTCAATGCCGGCTCTCATTCTCGGACTTAACGGGGCTCCACAGGCAGGAGATAAGTTCAACGTGATGACAAACGACAGGGAAGCCAAGGATATCGCTTCAAAGAGGGCACAGCTTCAGAGAGAACAAGGCCTGAGAACACAGAAGCATATCACTCTCGATGAAATAGGCCGGCGTATTGCTATTGGCAACTTCCAGGAACTTAACATTATCGTTAAGGGAGACGTTGACGGATCGGTTGAAGCGCTGAGCGATTCACTTATTAAACTATCAACCCCTGAAATACAACTCAATGTTATCCATAAGGCAGTAGGCCAGATATCCGAATCGGATATACTCCTGGCTGCAGCATCAAATGCCGTTATAGTGGGCTTCCAGGTACGGCCTTCACTGAGTGCAAGGAAGCTGGCTGAAAAGGAAGAGATCGACATAAGACTCTATTCAATCATTTACGATGCAATTGAGGAGATAAGGTCTGCCATGGAAGGAATGCTTTCCCCCGAAGTCAAGGAGGAAATAGTGGCAACACTCGAGATACGCGAAATATTCAAGGTGACAAAAGTTGGAACAGTTGCCGGCTGCTATGTTAAGGAAGGGAAGATTACACGAAATACAAAAGTACGTATAATACGCGATGGCATCGTTATATATACCGGTGAGCTCGGATCGCTGAAACGATTCAAGGATGATGTCAGGGAAGTTGTCGGTGGATTCGAGTGCGGACTTAACATTACAAACTTCAACGACATAAAAGTTGGCGATGTCATTGAAGGATACCAGGAAATAGAGATCCGCAAAACGCTATAACAGGACTTTGTATTTTTCCGCTGTCAGCAGATCGTCACATTCGGCTTTGTCTGCAAGCTTTATCTTTACCATCCAGCCCTTTCCGTAGGGATCCTTGTTTATCAGCTCCGGAGAAGCTTCAATATCGGGATTTACCTCTACTATCTCTCCACCCACAGGCATGAAGAGGTCAGAAACCGTTTTTACAGCTTCAATCGTCCCGAAAACTTCCTCTTTTTTTAAGGTTTCTCCAAGAGTTTCTATTTCAACAAAAACAATATCGCCAAGTTCCCCCTGTGCAAAATCAGTTATTCCAACGATTCCGTATTCTCCATCTATGCGGAGCCACTCGTGGTCTTTTGTATACAATAAGTCCTCAGGTAAATTCATGTCAGGAAATATTAAATTTTTTATGTGTTTTTGCTCTCAGCCTTCATACCAAAAATAAGGAAAATTTGAAAACCATGGAAATTTTGCGGCATTATTACTGTCTTCCCCATGATCTTATTAAGGGTTTCAGGCTGCTGTTACTGTACCAGGGTGAACTTCAGGCTAAAACCAAAATTTGTGTTTGAAGTAGGGAATGTATTTGCCACAAACGGATTGTTCATTGTATGATCGGCGTATATCTGGAGGTTGAACCGGTCGCTGAGCACGTAATCAGCGGTCGTCCCGATGGTGAAGACTTTCTGTCCCACAACGGGCTGGTTAACATCCTCCACAAGCTTTCTTGCAACAGTCTTGTTATCTCTTATTGACAGGTCAAGCCTCAGATTAAGGTCACTCCTGAGGGTTCTCTGGCCGCCGCCGGTCTTGAGCACTATCTGCACATTATCAAAACGATAACCTGCTCCCATTATAATTTCGTTGATCCGGGCATCAGCTATCTGGTTGCTTGTAAGGTTTAGCGACACGGTCCGCGACTTTCTCCATTCCATTCGTGTGGTGAGATTGTTCTTCCAGTTAAGGTCGACATTTATCATCGGGCTGAACTGCTCGTTAATAGTAACAACATTTACCTCATACTGCTGAATAAAATTGCTCTGAAGGTCCCTGATACTGCTTAAACCGTTAGCATCAGGCTGGAAATAAAGGTTTGTTGTATATGAACCAACCTGGTATGTGCTCCGGTACTGGTGTGAAAGGCTAACCGAACGGAACACTTTCTGAACCACAGGGAACTTTGACAGGCCTTCAAAGGTGATCCGCCAGTTGGGCATCATCCTGGATGCCGACGGGAATGTTTCAAGGCTTACTTTATCAGGATCTTTTTTTGTATAGGCAGCCATAAAGGCAGGTATCAGAACCTCCCTTGATGTTCTGCCATAACCGCTTTTATAAGGTCCCGCAACCGGCTCTCCTGTTAAAGGATCGGTATCCGGGTCATAGAAGGGATCAATCCTTCTCCTTTCTTCTGCCCTTCTTTCAGAAATGACTAAAATATTTCGCTTGAAAGCCTCAAAAGTCGGGGAAACATAGTTGTTATCCTTGGTTATCTTTTCGAAAGCGGTACCCCATGATATTATCGAAATAGAGAAGTTCCCGTTTATGATCCTGTTTCTTGTACTGTCAGGGAAGTTGCCATTGCGGTCGGCTATGTAATATGAGCTTATGTTTTCAAGAAAACGGCGGTCGGCATTCATATCCAGCCTGAGACCAGGGAAAGGCTCAATAGTGCTGCGCACTGAAAAATCGGTGCGGCTGTTATATGAAGCAGGGGTATTCAGCAGAGAATCCGATGACAGCCATCCGTTTGAAGCAGCTCTGTCAAAGAATCCTCTGTCGGCATAACCAAGAATGAACGGCACACCGGGTGCAAGAATATCATTGAAGCGCGACATCCCCATAAAATTGGTCTGAGGCATAAAACCCGGAAGAAACTGGCCCTGCGCGGTGGAATATGTCATATTAACAGACCTGATACCCATAAGAGCCCGTACCATGTATTCTCCGGTAACAATTAGCGGATTTCTTTTCTTAGGGATCCGTCCTTCAACAATTATCTGAGTACCTGAAGCATCTTCGGCCGGTGTAAAATTAACTCTGTTTTCGTTCACTATTTCCAGGTCGCCCTTAAGGTCAGATCCGTCGGTTTTGACAATCCTTACCTTTACATCACGGGTTTTAAGATTATGGGCTATCACTCTTCTGGTTTTAGCCCTGAACGTTATGTTGTTTCTCGCATAGGTGACTGTCCTGAAGTCTGAATTTATCCTCTGGGAAGCACCGGGACGCGTATTGTTCTCAATGTTCTTAAGGAATTTTGACTTGCCGTAAAGTGTTGCCAGATTAGCCATGGCAGTCAGCGTCAGGTCGTTGCTGTTCTTGATACTGTTACCTATGTCTATCTGCATGGTATCGGGATAGAGTGGCCCTGCAAGCCAGGTGTAATCCGATCCAAAACGTGCATTTGCGTTGAGCCACGACAGGAGAGGCAGCTTGTTTACCGGGATCGTATAGGTGATGTTGAGAAAATGGTCATAGGTGGTAGTTCTTCCCAGATTCTTCAGATTCATCAGTACTGAGTCGCGCCAGTTATCATAGTAGGTCTGGTAGCGTCTCCTGTCAACCCCACCCGGAGGTTCATCGATCCTGGCGATATTAGTCGACGTAAAGTCAATCTTTAGCTGGCGGGTTACATCATATTTGATGTCAAAGATCCTGCTCAGTTCAAAATCCTTCTTGAATGAAGGCGTTATACGCAGGTTCGGATTGTTGATATTCCTCACCTTAACCTCATTGTAATATCTTGAAAGATCAACCCTGTACGAGAGGCTTTTTGGAAATACATAGAAGTTGAAATCTTTCACTATGCGGAAAACAGGGGAGTTCAGAAATTTGACGCTCTTAAGCGGCATTACGTTTGCTGGTTGGGTTTCGAAATTGTAATTCAGACCTCCCCTGTAGTTCTTTTCAAGATCAATCTCCTTGCGAGTACTGCTCTGATATATTTCGTTATATGTATAATTGACGCTTAAATTGGCCGGATCCCAGGCATGAGGCCTTTCACCTCTCCTGGTTATTCCCGCATTGCTTACCGTAAACGTTTTTCTGCGGGCATATTCCTGCGATATTTCTTTTATAGAATCCCGTATCTCCTTGCTGCCGGCATTTTTCAGGGCATCCTTTAGCTGGATATCGGGATCAAGAGGGTTGTACTGCGGCTTGATCCGGGCCTCGGAATATCCAAGGTAAACGGGAAGTCTTACACCCAGGTCTTCGGAGAAGAACTTGCCAAGTTCCAGGCTTGACGAGATATCATATTTCATGACCTGTTCCTTGCTCCTTTCGTTCACCTTCTTTTCAATGCTTCCCCATCCCGGTGTGCTTGCCTGGCCAACCATGTCAACAGTGCCAAGGTCGGCAAGACGGGCCTGAAGGTGAGCGTTTGCGGCCCAGCCGCCGTTTTCAATGAAATCGCTGAGGCGTAGTTCGTTAACCCATATCTCGCCGGATTTTGGATTACCGTCATCAAATGATGTATTCCTGGTTTTAATGGGATTCCTGACGCCGACCATAATAACCCTTATATTGCTCATATTGGGATTGCCCGATAACGAGATTCTTGCATTCTCATTCTGATATATGAACACATCTGATACGCTGAGTGACGAGCCCGGAAGCTGCATTTGCCTGTTCCTTTCCTGTTTGGCCTCCTGAAGCAGTGAAAGATCAATGTTGAAACTGTTCTCTTCAGGCCAAACCAAAGCCCTTGAAGCATCGTCGTTGTTGTTATACCTTCCGGGTGCAGTAAGCTTGAGCGGCATTTCGTACTCATAGTAATTGCTTCGGTAATCCGATCCGATCCTTATAAAGGCAGTAAGCTCGTCATCTCTGAGCGATTGCCCGATAAGCGCCTCGGCATGTACCTCCATGCGCAGTTTACGGTATTGCCTGATGTCGAGGTTCACATTGCGGAAAGCTGCCCGGGCATCTCCATCCTCGAGATCCTGGACCTTCATAACCATAGACTGTTCATTGAGCTGTCGAAGCTGGGGATTCTGAGGATCAACGATCCTGTCAAATCCCGGAGGAAGAACATAGTTAACAGGCTCTTTCCCGGCATTCTCTTCAATACTTACCGAACTTATGTCAAATGAGCCGTCTGTTGCCTCGGGAATGGTTATTCTTTCCCCTCCTTCCATAAAGGAAATATTATACTTCCTCCATTCTGCCCTTACAAGATCGAATTCGGCCAGACGCATTATAACCGGTTCTTCAAAATTCGTCATAAAGACCCTCATGAAACGAACAGACTTAAAATCTCTAATTGTACCGACAACCTTTTGATAATCAGTAATGGGGATCTTAAACTGGTACCATTTTACCCTCGATTTGACACCGTTGGCCATAGTTGCCTCGTATTCAATTTCATCCACAACATAATTTGAACCTACCCTTATGTCTTCGGGCCTTATGCTTACCTTGTACTGGTAATAACTTTCCGTTTCACTCAGGGTATTGTCGCGGTTGATATCCTCCATATCGGGCAGTGTTGAGCCTGTTGTCGGATATGATTCTGACGACATTTCAGATGTCGGCGAGTTGCCGTCCATGCCGTTGTACTTCTTATACCTTTCAAGAATGCCCAGCTGCCGGAAATCATAATCGCTTCCCCTGTAATAATGAAAATCATCATTAGCCGGGTCCTTTAGTATCTCCTGATATACTTCGGGTTCTGCAATAAGCATTGATTTCTCAAGGTATTCCGAGAAAAAATCCTTTTCATTGTCATTGCTGAGACCATCGAGACCAACATCCTGGTATCGCCTCGACTCTGCTTCATTGTCAAATGCATGCACCACAGCCTGGACAGTAGGAACCCTTCCCCAGGCTGTTGTATCAATGTCCTTCAGATCAGGAGAACCGGGTAATCCATTCTCAAAGCTTTTTCTTGAATCACGAAGGATATCTTCCGAAATGTTTCCCAGGTTAATGTAAAGGTCCCCTCCCTTGTGATCGGGATTATCCACAAAGGGATCCATAACCCAGAATTTTATGTACTGTATGTTCGCCGTCTCGAAGTCGCTGGTAAGCACCTCTCTCATAATGCCTCCCCATCTTGATTCGGGATCGTTGAGCTTCCCGGCCGGGCTCATCCCGCCTGAATAGGGTCCCGGCTCAGTATCAAAATTATACGGACCTTTCTCATCAGGATAAAAGGCCAGGTTCAGTACGGTAATGTTTGTTGGTATGCCGCTTGGGCTCTCCTTGTACGGGAAAATCTCATTTTCATATATCTCTCTTACAAAATGACTTGATTGCTCATCGGGATTCTGCTTTATATGATCGGGAGTTGAAGATCCGTTTCTCAGGAACAGGGGGTCAATGACATACCATGCAATCTTAGCCCTGTTAAATCCACTCACAAGACTGTTGCTGAACCTTGCTTCAGGGAACAGCTGGTCCTGACCCTGAGGGACGCTCGAGATTGTCCAGGCGTTGAATGATTTAAGGTCAAGAGGTATTTCGCTTGACTCGAAATCATCGATGTATGAATTACCGGCATTTGAAATTGCACGGGAATGTCCCGGGATCAGATGGGCAAACTCGCCAAAGAACGATATTGTCGAGGGTGTTTTGGTTTCGAGGAGGGGGATCTTGTCAATAAGTTTTGTAAGCAGCTGCGACTGTGCCTTATATGATGTATTCATGCCCCAGATAGTATTGGAAATGGGTTCTTCGCCAAAATTAACTTTCTGAGTATAAGGTCTTTCAGTCAGGTGGAGAAAGGTGCCGCCTATATTGAAATTATCAGAGAATTTGTAATCGAGATGAGTACCTACAAGCGTTTTGGTCTGGAATCCAAAGAACTGGTTATTTTCGAGTGAAACCTGTATAGGGGTTTGCGATTCAATTAATGCCGGGTTGATGATTGTAACGGTTCCAAGATTATAGTCAACGGTATAATCAGTATTTTCATTCAGAGTGATGCCGCCTGCAGTGACCTTGATTGATCCCTGCGGTATATTTGTTGCGTTTAGCCTGATTTCTGAGCCCGATTCCGAAGAATACTGTCCCGACATCATGAACTTGTTTTTCTCAGCCATCTGGCGGGCAACGGTTTGAGTTGAATCATACAGTTCCTGGAAAACATATTTTTCAACCAGAAGCGGATCTGCTATCTTTTTCCTTAGGTGACTTCCAAAGGGTTCAATTACAGGGAAAATTATCTTCCCCCTCTCAACATTAACCGTCACACCAGGAACAAAGTCGAAGAAGCCGTCCGATTCACGGTCATTCTGGGAATTAAGGTTATCAAGGCCCATTATCTGGAGGAGAATCTGATCAGAAAGCCTGCCCTCAGGCATATAGTTGATTGAGTTACCTGTTTTATCATCCTGGTAGAGAACATTCAGTTCAAAATCGCCCCTTTCAAGTCTTCCCGATCCAAGGGAATAGACATTCTTCATCATAAGGTTCCATGTGGGCAGCTTCGGGCTTAAAGTGGTTCCCTTGATAAGTTTGAGCATAAGGGTCTGCGGAGCGGTGATCCCGTCGGTTGAAAATTCTCCTACCTTGTAGACCCTGCCTCCAAGTGTGTATTCAAATGCTACTGCAAGAACTTCATCTGTATTCAGTGCCGAATTGAGGGAAATATATCCAAGCTCCCTGTTGAAGGTATATTCCCTCTGGTTCAGCATTCTTGCATTTTCAATCTTTTCATAATCCCGGCCTATCTGAAAGTTGTCTCCAAGAGATTCGAAAGCATTTGTCACCTGGTCTACATCCCTTACCAGGCCATAAGCTGTTGTGAGCTGTTCATAAAGCCTGTTTGCGTCATTTGACGGGAAGATCATTGCTCCGGGCTGTGCCTGGAACTCTGGTACATCATTGAAAACATGATTGCTGTTTTCAGCAAGATCCATGAATGCAACGATATTCCTGTTGCTTGCTTCCTCGAAACGGCTTGTTTTGTTTGTGATCCAGACTTCAATCCTTTCAATGTTCACGCCAGAGCTTACAATCGGAAGGTTTTTCAACGCATCATCATAGATATCCCTGAAATACTGCGATAGGAAAAAGTGCCTGTTTGCCTCATATTCATCGGCATATATCTCAAAATCGCTCAACTGAGCCCCGCCTTCAACCTGGATCACTGAGGACTCGCCCTTCTGTTGCGACATGACGGTTGTAACGTTTAGTTTCCCGAACTGCATTTCCGTTTTAAGTCCGAAAAGACTGTAACTCCCGGTTATTAGTGTCCCGGTAAGGGGAAGGGTAACATCGCCTGCCTCGACTTTTCTCAGGATCTCGTCTTCGTCACCTGAATACTGAAGCTTGGTACGGTTCTCGAATTCGAACATAGCTTCAGTGTTGTAGTTCACACCCAGTTCCATCTTATCACCTATTGTGCCGGTGACATTCATTTGTATTTTCTCCTTGAAGTCGAAGGTCGGGATGCTTCTAAGCTTTTCCGAAAGGGTCGGATTTTGTGTCCGTGAAATGTTTATACCGAAAATAAGCTCGGCTGAGCCCTGAGGTATTATGTTTATCACATTGCTGCCGAATATTTTGTCGAAAGCGGCTCCCCCTATTTCTATCTGTGGAATTAGTGTTGATCTGAACCCTGCCACCTCTCCGGACACGCGGGAATCCCAGTAATCACGCATTTCCTTGTTAAACTGGTATTTGCGGAATTCCTCAGGGCTCATGTGCACAGGTTGCCGGTAATCAAACTCTCCGACCTTGTAATAGATCACATATTCGTTCTTTTCAGGAACATAAATGACCGTAGTCTTTATATTTGAAGGATTATCAAGAAACAGCGGGGCTTTACGTGTCGATTCCCAGGGTATTCCCGATAAATCATCAAGCTTCAGGGGGGTGCGCCTGGTGGAATCTGGCACTACAGGCTCTACTGATACCTGAGCATATGCTCCAGTTGTCAGTGTGACAAATGAGGCTAAAATTACCAGATATGAAAAGAAAGGTATATTCCTATGTGGTATCCCTGATCCCAAACCAGCTTTAATTCTGAATTACAAGTTCTTCAGCGCTTTTTTGATCAGGTCCTCAACTGACAGGTTCTTTTCTTCCCTGATAACCTTGTCAAGGACTTTTGCTACAGCGCCTTTCGAAAACCCAAGCATAACTAAAGCTGATAACGCTTCTTCGCGGTTTGTATTGTCTTTAAAAGTAAATATTTCGCCTGTTCCTGACAGTTGTTTCCCCACCTTGTCTTTCAGATCAACTATGATCCTTTGGGCAGTCTTTGACCCTATCCCCTTCACTCCCTGCAAAACGTTAACCTCTGAGCCCAGTATTGCCCTTTCAACTTCCCCCGGAGTAAGCGATGACAGCATTACTCTTGCGGTTCCTGCACCTACCCCTGACACGGAGATCAGAAGTCTGAATATATCCCGTTCTTCACTGTCAGCAAAGCCAAAAAGCTGATGACTGTCCTCCCTGATTACTTCGTGTACCAGTAACTTGAATTCCTTATTCCCTTCGAGCTTTGAATAAGTTGAGAGGGATATGGAGACAAAATAACCCACTCCTCCTGTTTCAATGATCAGGAAGGCAGGAGTAAGTTCTGCAATATTGCCTTTAATGTAGTCAATCATATGGAATGTTCAGAATTGGGCATTTCGGGTGGAAGTTCATCCACGCGGTCGGTGTGTATCTCTATGTCCTGATGTTTCAGGGGATTCTGTGATATCTCGGCATAATTCTTTCTGTTTCTGTAAATGTCGCAGGCAACATAAAGGGCCTGCCTGAATGAGCTTTCGGAGGCTTCTCCCTTGCCGGCTATGTCCAGGGCAGTTCCATGGGCGGGAGAAGTGCGTACAAAAGGCAGCCCTGCAGTAAAATTGACGCCTGTTTCAAACGAAAGGGCCTTGAAGGGTGCCAGTCCCTGGTCATGATACATGGCCAGTATTCCGTCGAACCTGGTAAATAATCCAGCCCCAAAGAAACCGTCGGAGGGAAACGGGCCGAAAGCAAGCAATCCCTCTTTCTGAGCCTGCTGAATAGCAGGAATGATAGTTTCAGTTTCTTCCTCCCCCAGTAAAGAATTGTCGCCGGCATGAGGATTAAGCCCCAACAGGGCAATCCTTGGCTTGCGGATTCCGAAATCAAGAAAAAGTGACTGGCTCATAAGTCTGATCTTCCTGAGAAGAAGATCAGCGGTTATCATTTCAGGTACTTTTGAGAGCGGAACGTGGCCCGTGACCACTCCTATCTTCATATTTTCACTTATCATGAACATGAGCGCTTCTCCCCTTCCTGCTTTTGATTCCAGGTATTCCGTGTGGCCGTTGAAGCGAAAATTTTCAGACTGAATGGTATTCTTGTCAATGGGAGCAGTGACCAGAACATCCAGTTTCCCGTTCCTGAGATCCTCAACCGCTCTCTCAATCGAGATAAATGCGGCTTCCCCGCTATGCGAAGTTGATTTGCCAAGTTCAACCCTGACGTTGTCATCAAGGCAGTTTATCATATTGGCCTTCCGCGGATGGGCTTCCTCCGGTGATTTTATATTGTTGAAACTGAAATTCGTAATGTTCAGCGCCTTTCTGTGATAGGCTGCCACTTTGGGCGACCCGTAGACAACAGGCACGCAAAAATCATTGATGTCAGGGTCCATTAAAACCTTGATTATGACCTCATACCCAATACCATTGATATCTCCGTGGGTTATCCCTGCAATTATTTGCTTTTTTTCCATAATAACTTATTTGGTCTCTGACAAATATGAAGCATACCTCTTAAGGAAATCCGACAAGAGCCTGAGCCCTGAACCAGGACCGTCCTTAAGCCGGTAAAAATCATCCTTCTTAAGCGATCCCGTTCCCGCAATATCGAGATGGATGAACGGGTATTCAGTGAAACGCTCCAGGAACTTTCCGGCTGTTATTGCTCCGGCCTCGCGGCCCCCTATGTTTCTGATATCTGCGATTTCAGATTTTATCATTTCACCATATTCTTCCCAGAAGGGCAGTTCGGCAACTCTTTCGTAAACTTCATGACCCGATTCTTCAAGCAGGTCAAAATATTTCCTCTCCGCATTACCCATCATTGCTATTGCCTGATTACCGAAAGTCATGGCAGCAGATCCTGTAAGAGTTGCAATATCTATAATTAGCTCAGGCTTGTATCGCGATGCATAGCTTATGGCATCGGCAAGGATCAGCCTTCCCTCAGCGTCAGTATTTCCTATCTCTACCGACATCCTGTTATGCATGGTGATGATATCGCCCTGAGTGTAGGCATTTCCTCCGGGTCTGTTGTCAGTTGCAGGTATCAGGCCGATTACATGAAGAGGAATACCTGTTTTTGCCGCAGTATACAAAACACCAGTGACAGCAGCGGCCCCTGCCATATCTCCCTTCATGTTGTCCATATGATCGCCTGTTTTTATATTCAGGCCTCCCGTATCATAAACGATCCCCTTGCCTACAAGCACCAGAGGCTTAAGGTTCAGACTCTTCTCAGGTTTCCACTCAAGTATGCAAAAAACCGGAGGATCAACACTCCCCCTGTTGACAGCCAGAAGGCCTCCCATCTTAAGGGCCTCTATTTTTCCCTTGTTCAGTACCTCAACCCTGAAGCCTGCCAATTCTCCTTTTTTCTTAATCTCATCTGCAAGGGTAACGGCATTAAGATAATTCACTGGAGCATTTATCATGTCGCGGACAAAATACACTGCGTCAGTGATCTCGTCAAGCCATTTTACATCATGTTCATTTATGTTATCGTAAAGAAGCAGCTTTGCGGGATATTTACTTTCAGGTTCATTGTCTTTTTTTGTCTTGTACCTGTCGAAGGAATACATGCTGAGGATCAGCCCTTCAGTGAAATCCATTGTGGCGCCACTGAACGTATTGGCCGATGCTATGACGAGCTCGGAATGGTTGTTTGACCTTATCAGCTTCCTCATTCCGAAAGCAGTCCTCCTGAGCTCCTCCCTGGCTTTGGACAGATTGTCTGTCTTTTTAGTTCTTATAATGTAAGTATGCTTAAAGTATGAGTTTATATGTACATACTCTTCTTTGTCCCTGACCTTTCTCAAAGCATATTCCCTTTCCGATTTGCTGAGTTTTAACCATGAAGGTATGCTGTCTTCCCCGGTTATTAATATAACCGACTGGTCAGGCAATATTTCAGATACTGTTTGTATGATGGGTTTCATATGAATCCGGGAATTTTTCAAGGTCCTAAATTTAATTAAAATAATGATTTGTTGTTTGATTCTGCGATCCTTCGATCCCGCAAATCTGCGATTCTGTGATTATGCAATTATAATGGCAGTGAATTTGTCTGCCGGGCGAATAAGCTAATCCGAAATTCGTAATTTTGGGCCGAAAATTATATTAAGTCTTTGACATAAGGTGAATCTCAACGATCTTTATAAAAAAGCTCTTGACCTCGATACATTAACAATTGACGAGGGACTTTTTCTCTATGAAAAGGCTCCCGGTGAAGAGCTCATGTTTGTCGGGAATATGATTCGTCAGGTTCATAATCCCGGCAATAGAGTGGGATGGATCATCGACAGGAATGTAAACATTACCAATGTATGTTTTTCACAATGCCTGTTTTGCAATTTTTGCAGGAAAAAGAATTCTCCGGATGCATATATCACATCAAGAGCTGAATACATAAAAAAGATCAATGAGCTTTTTACACTCGGAGGAAATCAGATCCTGCTGCAGGGAGGCATGCATCCCGACCTTGGCCTCGATTACTACATATCACTATTCAGGGAGCTTAAGGAGCTATATCCCAGGCTTAAGCTGCACGCTCTAGGCCCACCCGAAGTGATTCATCTCTCCAGGAAGGAGAAAATCTCTCCTGGGGAAGTATTGTCACGTCTGATATCGGCAGGATTGGACAGTTTGCCGGGAGCCGGGGCGGAGATACTTTCAGACAGGGTGCGCAAAATAGTATCACCGGGCAAAGCAAATACCAGGGAGTGGTTGGAGGTTATGACAGAGGCTCACAAACTAAATCTGCCAACCTCTGCCACGATGATGTACGGACATGTGGAAACAAGCAGGGAAAGAATTGAGCATCTTGTCCGCATAAGGGAGATCCAGGATTTAAAACCATCCGGCCACTATGGTTTTATAACCTTCATACCATGGCCTTTCATGGATAAAGGGACCCTCCTTGCTGAGAGAATGGGTATCAGCAGCAGCTACAATGCCCCGGATTATATCAGGTTGATAGCCTTAAGCAGGATAATGCTCAATAACGTAAGGAATATTCAGGCCTCGATACTGACCACCGGAAGGGAAACAGGTATTTTGTCGCTTCATTCGGGCGCTAACGATCTTGGCTCAGTTATGATAGAAGAAAATGTTTTAAGTTCCGCAGGCAGCCCGTATCGTTTCTCTCCCGACGAGCTTTGTGCAGCCATCAGCGAAGCAGGTTTTGAGCCTGCCAGGCGGAATCAGAAATATGAATACTATGAATAAAAAAAGGGGCCTGGAAAGCCCCTGTTTATAGTCCTGTTAAGCGATTACTTCTCTTTTGCTTCTTCTTTGGTTTCGTCATCAGTTGTTACTTTCGATGCTTTCTTAAACTCTTTCATGCCCTGGCCTATACCTTTCATCAGTTCAGGAATTTTGCGTCCGCCGAATAAAAGTACGACTACAAGCAAAATAAGGATTATCTCAGTTAAACCTAGTTTTCCCATCTCAGTGTGTTTTTAATTTTAGCAAAGTTAGTAATACTTTAATTAATATCAAGGCATAATTTAATATTTCTATTTCCTTAAAAGCCTGAGAATGTCGTTGCCGTTGGCAAAGATCAGAAGTGCCAGCAACAGCATCATGCCTGTTATCTGGGCATACTCAAGGAACTTGTCGCTGGGTTTGCGTCCTGTTATCACCTCATAGATCAGGAACATAACATGCCCGCCATCGAGCGCCGGGATAGGAAGGATATTCATTATCGCCAGAATTATCGAAAGGAATGCTGTAAGATTCCAGAATGAATGCCAGTCCCACACACCCGGGAAAATACTGCCAATAGTAATGAATCCTCCAAGTGATTCATAACCTTTTGTGTGTCTTGAAAAGATAAGCTTGAACTGTTTAAGGTAATCACCTATGGTTTTAAATCCCTTGCTTATACCTGCAGGGATTGATTCCAGGAAACCATATCTGATGGTCTTCAGTTCAAAAAAGCTGTCAAGAGATCTTGAGGTTGTGATCCCTATGAGTCCTGCGCTTGTGGGCTTAACCGGAATATCAATATTGACACCCTTCCTCAGTATATTAAGGGCCACCTCCCTGGTTTTATTCTCTGCAAGATAAGCCTGAAATTCATCATACCATTCAAACTTATTGCCGTCGATGCCAACAAGTTCGTCATCGACCTGCATGCCTGCCAGCCTTCCCGGCGATTCCTTTCCGAAACCCGACACTATGAAGGGTGAGAAGGGAGTTCTCGGTTCAATCCGTCCCTTACCTTTCAGCATCTGGGGTACGAGGCTTAAAGGAATATCAATGTCAAGCTTTTCCCCTGCACGTTCCACCTGTATTGTATTGCGGCTGTTCAGAACTATATCAGGTGTTATCTGCATGAAATTATCAATATACTGGTTGTCAACAGACAGGATCTTATCGCCGTTCCTGAGCCCTATAGAGTAACCTACTGAGTCGGTAACGATACCATATTTCACGCTTGATGTAGGAAGATATGTTTCTCCCCAGGCATAGAGTACCGAAACGTAAATCAGCATAGCGAGGATGATGTTGAAGATTACCCCGGCGACCATAATCAGAAGTCTTTGCCATGCTTTTTTTGACCTGAACTCATATGACTGTGGCGGCTTTTTCATCTGTTCCCTGTCGAGCGATTCATCTATCATTCCCGCTATCTTAACATAACCACCGAGAGGAAGCCATCCGATCCCATACTCTGTTTCACCCCTTTTTATCTTGAAGAGAGAGAACCATGGGTCAAAGAACAGGTAGAATTTTTCGACCCTTGTTTTAAAGATCTTGGCAAAAATAAAATGCCCCAGCTCGTGGATGAACACAAGGATTGACAAACTGACAATGAACTGTAGTATTTTGACAAGTACTGGCATGATTTTCAATTAAGTTTGTTAATATAGTCATTTGTTATCTTTCTGGCTTCTTTATCTGTCGTTTCAAGGTATCCCAATCCCGGAGATGCAAAATATTCAGCCTTTTCCATGGTATATTCAATTGCGTCGGACATCTGAAGAAATCCAAGCCTGCCCGCAAGAAATGCGTGGACAGCTATTTCGTTAGCAGCATTCAGTATGCATGGCATGTTTCCGCCCCGGTCAAGTGCACAGTAGGCCAACGACAGATTCCTGAAGGTCATCATGTCGGGTGTTGAAAATGTCAGCGCGGGATAATCCTCCATTCTGAGTCTGGGGAGGTCTGAATGGAGCCGTTCAGGGTAGGTAAGGGCATAGAGTATGGGTATGCGCATGTCGGGTATGCCCATCTGAGCTTTAACCGATCCGTCGGCAAAATGGACCATTGAATGTATCACCGACTGGGGGTGTATCACAACTTTTATCTGGTCGGGGTCAAGGTTAAAAAGCCATCGGGCTTCTATCACTTCAAGGCCTTTGTTCATCAGGGAAGCTGAGTCGATAGTGACCTTGTTGCCCATTTCCCAGTTGGGATGTTTGAGTGCCTCGCGCGGTGTGACAGTGTTGAGCATTTCAATGGTATAATCGCGGAAGGGGCCGCCTGATGCCGTTAGGGTAATGTTTTCCACCGGATTTCCCCTTTCACCTGCCAGGCACTGGAAAATGGCAGAATGTTCGGAATCTATCGGTATTATATGACTTCCCGACTGCTTTAACAGTTTCCCTATTATCTCTCCGGCAACGACAAGAGTTTCCTTATTGGCGAGGGCAATTTTCTTGCCGGCTCTTATGGCGGCTACGGTTGGTTTCAGTCCGGAATATCCCACCATGGCAGCGATAACAAGGTCAATTTCCGGGGAGGTAACTACCTGTTCAATAGCCTCTTCTCCTGCAAGCACCTTTATCTGGGTGTTCTTAAGGCTCTCCTTAAGCTGAGGGTAATGGTCCCTGTTACCTATCACCACTGCTGAAGGCATGAATTTGCGAGCCTGCTGTAGCAGGAGCCTGATATTGTTGCCTGCAGTCAGAACTTCAACGTGAAAATGTGCCGGAAATCTGGAAATAACGTCCAGCGTCTGGGTGCCAATTGACCCTGTTGATCCCAACAATGCTATTCTCTTTGGCATATAGATTCCTGGGTGTTAGAAGATGATATGTTTTTCAGGATCAAGGGGACTGCCTTTGTACCAGATCTCAAAATGGAGATGAGGACCAGAGGTATACATCTCCCCTGAATCGCCAACAATAGCCACAGACTCACCTGTTCTCACCATATCGCCTGTTTGTTTCAGAAGGCTTGCGTTGTGCTTGTAAACTGAAACTATATTGTTCTGATGCTGTATCTCAATCACGAAGCCTGTTTCCATAGTCCATCCGGTGAATATCACTGTGCCGTCGAGTGTTGCTGCAACGGGTGCTTTGGGCCGGGTAACAATATCGGTCCCGAAATGCCTTGTCCGTGGATCATATTTCCCTGATACAATGCCTTTTACCGGAGGGAAAAAATGAAGGCTTGCCAGACTTGTTACTGATCCGGCAGGTGACGAACCAAGAGTAAGGTTATATTTCTCATCCCTTTCAATAGCTGCCCTCAGGGTAGAGTCTTCCGTTGATCTGCTGAAACTTATAGATTTGTAATTTCGTGAAGAATCCTGTCTGGATATTGTTTCTGCAGGCTTCTCACCTGATATTATCGCATTCAGGTTTGCAAAATATTTATCCCTGAGATCCAGCTCTCGTTCAAGCGAATCAAGCCTTATGGCGCTCATAAGTATGTTTCGTCTCATTTCCACATCGGGGTATCCGGGAATGAATTCCCTCAGGTTTGTGAAAGCTATGAGTGAGGATGTGCCAATTATTATGAATGAGACCAGTGCAAAAATGAGAAGAAACGCATTGTATTTCGTAAGTCTTATTCTCCAGACTTCTTCAAATGTTGCGTCATTGTTAACAGAAAACCTGTATTTATCGCGCCAGTTTCTTTTTTTCTTGTCGTTCTTGGCCATAATTCATTTAGGCAATCAGCCTGCAAAGATAATAATAGTGTTCCATCACAGAGATGAATCGGGGTAAAAAGTGTTCATGCACCCGGGGGATTTATTTTCCGCAGTAGGCCGGGAGATTTTTAAACCCTCCTATATGACCTTTACAGTTTTGTCTTCGCTCTGCCAAAGTCCGTGCTTTGAGCATACCGACATGGCTGAAAGGTTCATTGACACATCGGGTGCTACCAGATAGAAGTCGACCTCATAGTGTGAAGGAAGGTTGCCGTACACTCCTGCAGAATAGCGTGCTTCAGCCAGCAGGGTTTCCCTGTTCCAAAGTTGAATCACACTGATAAAATGGTCGTGGTCATCGGGGTGAGGATATTCCTCTCCCAGTTTTATCTTGACCTCGAATTTCTCTCCTCTTTTTACCTGGTCGGGGCAGTATACATGCGGCATATGTCGGTCGAGGTAGTCGCGCTTGACTTCTTTCTCCTCCTTTTCGATATCTGTTGCTTTAAATACTCGCGGCATTGTTTTAGTTTTTAATCCGTGGAACAAAAATAAGTTATATTCCTGTTATTGTTGCAAAATCGGCTGAAACTTTGAAGTTGCAGTGAGTCCTGCGCCAAGTGCCCTCAACCTATATTTATTCTACGATTCTGCAATTCTGCGATTCTGCAATTGTGTAATTCTGAGATTTTGTTGCTCGCGACAGGAGTATTTTCAAGTTTTGCGAACTGCCAAATGCACTTTTTGCCAGGGGCCAACTTAGAAAACTAAGATCCGGAATAAAGAATAACCAATATGAAAGCAGTTCCGGCAGTTGACAAACCAAAAGCAGGTTATTAAAAAGTTAATATAAATTTGCTATTTGCCGGAGAATTATTAACTTTGCACGCATATTGCGGGGTGGAGCAGTGGCAGCTCGTTGGGCTCATAACCCAAAGGTCGGAGGTTCGAATCCTCCCTCCGCTACAAAGTAAAAGCCCTGTCGCGATAGCGGCGGGGTTTTTTATTGGCAGTCCGTCAAAAGCTCGCTTTTGTAAGGATTGACAATAAAAAACACCGACAGCCGACGGAGGAGGCTGACAGGGATTTTTCTTTGGGCTGTTACCCCCAAGAGGATCATGAAAATAATCCTCCCTCCACTACAAGTCAAAAGCCTCGGTGCCAATGCACCGGGAATTTTTGTTTTTAGCCCGTTCTGAGCTGGCTCAAGGGAGGGATAAAAATAAAAAGACACGGCAGCCGATGCAGGAAGTTGAAAGGGATTTTCTTTGTTAAGCATCCCAATTGAGGATCGTGATCCCGACCGAAGTGTTGGTAGTGCAATCCGCCAGGTTTAGCGGGATAAGGCTTTTTCTTTGGGGTTATAATCAAGACGAGAAAAAAGCAAAGCGAGTAACCTTATTAATAGTCATGTTACGGTGGAAGATATTTATTCTATTTCACAGGACCAAGATATTTATCCAACCAGGCGAGGGTTTCCTTGATCAGTTCATTTCTGGGTACCAGGTGGCCTGTATCATAGATTATTATCTTCTTGTCTTCCGGTGGTGTGCCAAAGTAATTAAACATAGGCAACTGTGATGTCTCTACCGGAAAATACATATCATGTTTCCCATTCAGCATAAGTACGGGTTGATTTATTCTTGTGATGAAATTCATCGGATCCACTTCGGGAAATGCTTTGTACATACCCATTCCACCAACATGAAGCACCAGGACTTTGAGTCGTTTTTCAACAGCAGGAAAGAGTCCTCCCATACGACCGCCCCAACTGTAGCCGAAATATGCGATTTTATCGGAAAGGATATCATCTCTTGTCTCGAGGTAATCGATTGTCCGGCCAATGTCTTTGCGCCACATTATGACATGTTCTTTATAGAATACCGTCTCCTCGGGATTGGAAGATTTTAGTTCGTCTTTTCTTTCGTGAATTCCTTTCAGTATTGGATAGACAAGCACTCGACCGGATTTGACCAGAAAATCAACTCTTTTTACATAATTAGCTGGTATTTCTTCGATCATAATCGCGTTGGATCCGGGGAAGAATACAACAGGCTGATAAGGAGGCTGAACATCCCTTGGAATAAAAAGATAGACAATCAATTTTTCATCGGAATAGCCTGCATCCAAAACAATCTCTTCGGTTATATAAGAGCCTGTATCTGTTTCTGCTATCACTTTTGCATTTAGAGGAGATTTATCATACTCGTATTGCCTGAGGAATATATTGTAAATGTCATCATCAACGGGTTTTTCTTTTGTGTAATCACGGAATTGAGCTACCAGGTTTTCTGACAAATGGTTAAGTGAAGTATCTCCGGGCAAAGTCATAATACACCGGAAACCGTTTGCCGCTGTTCTGGAAAGTGATGGTTGGGAACCTGCTTCATTAAAAGAATAAGTGGGATCATTCCAGCCGCCGCCCAGAATATATGATTCGCCGTTTGTCCCGTTTCCATTAAAACACCATTCTCTTGCATTTCCGGCCAGGTCATAGATGCCATATGAGCTCATCCCTTCCATACTTCCTGCGGGTACTGTGGATACTCCGCCAAAGTTGCTTAGAGGTATAATCTCCATTCCCCGGTTAGTCTCAGTCATTATGTTCCAATGATAGACTGTAGGCAGGCTTTTCCCAATAAATTCAGCATAAGCAGCTGCTTCATACCATGATATTCCTGTAACGGGGTGATTTTCTTTTCCCTCTGGATAAGTCTCTGCTTCCCAACTGGCCGGTCCCTGTCTGCCAGTCTTATCAACAAAGAGGCTCATTGCTTTTTCCCGGGTTAATTCTTTTCCTTCACTGTAAAAAGGATATTTCCAATAACTTCCATCAGTGTATCCGCCGGCATTCACGAAACTCTTATACTGCTTATTGGTAACCTCAAATTTGTCAGCAAGAAATTCTCCCACGTATGCTCCTTCGTACTTCTCAAGACCAATAATACGCATTGAGCTCACCCTTGCAGGAATCCGTACCATATTTTCAGGAATTTTATTGATACTATCGAGAGCAAGAGGATTGTTCAGGTCAATAAAACTGAAATCGGTAAAGAAGAGGGTCTGAAATCCATCCTTCTCAATTTTTAGTCTTAACGAACCCAACGGGAATCTTATTTTCTTAAATGGGGTTACTCCATTTTCTTTCCAGGGATCATCCGGCTTATTGTAATCTTTCCAATACACCTTTGCCCCCGGAGGTTGAGTTTGTAATGAAATATTTCTTGATACCTTAGGCCAAAGAGTGGCCAATACTGAATCATTTGGGATCGACTTTTGTGCTTCAGTTGCCAGCTCAAAAGCCCGCGCAGGAGGTATGAAATTTTCTTCAGTCAGGATACGGATTTCAGGAATGATAATATTTCTAGCATAGTTCTTTTGTCTATGGTTGATAATAAGGAATATAGATATCGCAGTCACAACTAAAGCAACTCCGATCGCTATAAGAAGCTTGAATCTCCCAGAGAATTTAGGCTCTATAAATTCCCCTTCCTTTTCAACAATGACTTCCGTTACTTCTTCTGATTTGTCAACGGGCAGAGGTTCCTTGATAGAAGTAATATAAGCAATTTCTTTCTCCGAATATTTCTTTGTCTTGGTTTCTTCTTGCCCCGACAAATCTGAAGAGCCGGTAAAGTGCATGCCTTCAATTATATCTTTGACAGCAAGGGCAACTTTATTTATCTGGTTTCTGTAATTGGTACGGTTTAGATTTTTCTCATCATTATCTTTAGGCAAAAGAGATCTGTTTACTCCAGGCTCTTTGTAAATGAATTCAACGCCACGAAGAACCGTTCCCAAAATTGATTCGCAAAGCTTTATATCACTAAGATCCAAATCATGAATACGCACAGGAAGCACTCTGCTGGCAACATTGCCATTCGGAAGCTTTACCCTCAGTCCAAACCGATCATTTGTTGCAGCATTAATAAAAGCCCTGAACTCATGTTCCCAGGAAAAGGCCTTAGGGTCACAATAGGTACGGGAGATTATCGGTATAAGAACCAGACACTTAAGCTTTTCTTTCAGTGATTCGTCAACATCATGCGTTTCCAGCAATCCGTCATACGGGTTGAGGTCGAAGTAAACGGTTATCTCATCCTTAAAGGTTGCTTCAAGTTCATCCCTGAGGTGATCGACAAACTCCGTTACCCAGCCATCATATTTGTTGTCTTTCTGGCGGTAGCTGATGAAGATGTCGTAACTATATCCTTCAATAATGCTCGACATCAGGTTACTATTTGGTTCATTATCAAAATTAAACCATTGTCAGGCTAAATGCAAAATTTTCTTCTTACTGTATAAAACCACAATTAAGCCTCTGCCAGTCCAACTAATTCCACCATGTCTCCTGATTAGACTCAGGTTAGATATTTCAAACCTCTTGTCTACTAAATATATAAAATGATGTTTGTATATTAATCACTTACAGGCATCATTTTTTCATTGTAGAAATATTGTAGAAATAATAACTCAATTAAGTGCTCCTTTTTAATTAAGGTTTAATAATTAAGGATTAATAATTCTTAATTTATACAACAGTTTCTAAGCTGTGGATCGAGCGTTCGAATCGCCCCGGAATCACAAAGATAATCAAGGTGTTAGAGAGTTCTGACTCCTTTTTTATTTTACCATTTGCATACAATTTGCAAACAAATTAAGGGGGTAGTAATCCCCAGGTAGTTTATGAGATTTAACAGAGGGAATGCTGTTGATAAGTTTTCTTACCAAAAATCTGAAGGTTTCTCCCCTATTTTGGTACATTTCTATACAGAAAAAAGATAGACTTTCTTACCTTTATATTGAAGAAAACTAAACTTGGATTCTTATTTATTGGATTGTTTCTTGTAATTAAACCCGTCCTTGCTCAGGATACAATTATTGTGGTACGGTCTCAGTTCCCATATGAACTTGCCGTCGGAGCAGCTCTTCCCGAAGGGCTAAATTTAAAAATCAAATATGGCTTTTCCTTTATTTCTTATACAGGAAAAAGATTTTTCTGAAAGTCTGAAGGTACAAAAACTCGAACAGTTAAAAATAATCCGGATGATCGGGTCAGCAGAATCTGTATACTGCAATTGTGAAATCCGGATACCGGAATGATTTAGTGATCAGGTTATATTAATAAATATTAAGAGTACAAATTATGAAAAGGGATAAAGTAGTAAAAAAACTTAAAAAGGATAATCTGAGGATGCTGTTTACCAAAGCATTACCCACGATTCTTCTGCTCATAATAGTTCAGTTTACTGTCAGGGCAGGTTCTTTTATTGCGGATCAGGAGATGTCAGAACAGGGTGATACGGTAAGAAAGACAATTCCATATACTCTTCCGTGGGATGATATGCCTGTTGACCTCTCTTTTGTATATGCTAAAGAGAAACCGGCCGGAAAGCATGGTTTCCTAACAGTTGACGGGGACAAATTTGTTTTTGAGGATGGTACAATAGCAAGATTCTGGGGTACATGCTTTAATAGTGCCCAATGCTTTCCATCTCATGAGCATAGCGCTAAACTTGCGAAAAGACTGGGGAAGGTTGGGATGAATATCGTCAGATTCCACCAGATGGATGCTGAATGGTCAACTCCAAATATTTTCCAGTTTACAAAAGGGGAGAACAAATCAAATACCCTGAGTTTTGATCCTGTTAGCATCGACAGGCTTGATTACCTTATATATTGCCTTCGGCAGGAAGGTATCTACATCCATATGGACCTTCTGACATACAGGAGATTTAAAGAAGGAGACGGACTAAAAGATGCGTATCTTCTTGATGATGCTGCAAAACCTTATAGTACATACAACAAAAAACTGATCGATCTTCAGAAAAGATACAATTATGATATATGGACACATATTAATCCCTATACTGGTCAGGCATACAAGGATGATCCCGCAATTGTCCTGGTAGAGGTCACCAATGAAGCCGATCTTTTTACACAAAAAGCAACACTCGAACCATACAGGAGTGAACTGGAAGATCGTTACAGAGCCTGGACACAGAGTAAGAAAATAAAACTGCCTAAAGAAAAAATTGATTTCACCAAAAGTGATAAAACCATGTTGCAGTTCTTTATTGATGTAACTCAGGATTATTACAGGGAAATGATACAGCATATGCGGGAGACCGGAGTTAAAATTCCGATAACCGGGACCAACTGGACGAGGGGTGTTGCTCATTTATCTTCCCAGCTGGTGACGGATTATACAGATAGTCACGCTTATACGTCAGGTGGCGGAGACTGGAGGGATATTAACGGAAATTTCGGTAATAAACCCAATATCGGTGGTACAAACAATATGTTGCCTGCACTGGCATTTAATCGTGTTGCAGGAAAACCATTTTTTGTTTCGGAATGGGATAATCCCTGGCCTAACGAGTGGAGAGCAGAAAGTTCCCTGCTTATGGCTTCGGTCGGATCTTTACAGGGATGGGGAGGTTTTACTATTCATACTTATCGTTATGGTCTCGATGAAGATGTTGATATGATCGGCAAGCCGATTACATCGCGTTCGATTGGTAACAGAGCATATCGTGGCGGAGTTTTCGATACCTTTAATGATCCGGCGAAGTTCGGACTTTTTTACCATGCCGCGCTTATTATAAGACGAGGCGATGTAAAACCCTCCGGCAAGGTCACATACATTAAAACCGACGATATTACTTCAGGACCCGATTTGAAGGCATTACAGCTTACACCTGAGCAGAACAGAGTAGAAATGATAGTGCCAGGGATTGCACCACGTGCATCTGTGATAAGCCCCGAAACCCAGGCGGTTAATATTGAAAGCGGAGAAGTAATTTCTGATACCAAAGAATTGTACAGGAACCTGAAGAAGCAGATCGGCTGGATTGACAGCCCCAGAACCAAGGCAGTTTATGGTTTCGTCGGAAAAGAAGGAACAATATCACTGTCAAACATGAAAGTGAATGTTAAAACCGATTTTGCTACTGTAGCCATCAGCTCACTGACTGATGATCCGATTAAAAGCTCAGCCAATATGCTTCTTACAGCAGTAGGCAGAGCCGATAACACTGATGCTGTTTATAATAAGGAACGTACTTTACAGATTGATCCGGGACACGGTCCGATCCAGGTCGAGATAATTGAAGCAGTAATTGAAATAGAAACTGATAAGGTAAATCTCAGGGTGTTCTCTGTTAATCCTCAGGGATTTATAACTGGGTACATACCATCATCATACAAAGACGGTGTATTCAGGTTTGAAATAGGAAAAGAGTACCAGTCAATGTATTATCTGATCCAGAGTCTTTAGTGGTAAATGACAGAGGTTAAAAGTCGGAAGTCGGATGTTAAAACCTGCGTTATAACGCCTCAATCTTCTGTCTTTCGACTACGACCTTCTGACTTCTGAGGATGAAAATAGATGATAAGAGTTTAAGATATAGTTTATTAAAGGAATAAAATATATTGCTATGAAACCCACATGATTGAATTCAAATACAAACAAGTAATGAATATAATTTTCAATCATGTGCGGTTCCATCATACCGTTAAAATCAAAATTATATTATGATGAAAATTAATTGTAAAATTCTGAACAAAACAATTCTGATCTTGTCTTTTGTATTGTTATGCAACTCTGGCATTCTCTTAGCAGATGAACTACTTGTTGGGGTGTCATCAGTTGATATCACACCACAACTTCCAGTAGCTCTTGATGGTCAGTTTCACCTTCGTATTGCAAAAACAATTGAAACACCTCTAACTGTAAATGTTATTGCTCTTGAATCAAAAGGAGGCAGCCCGGTGGGTGATGTTGCAATAATGGTTTCGGCTGATGTGGTTGGAATACCTGAGGAAGCCTTAATGAAGGTACGTGAGCTGGTAAAAGCAAGGATCAGCGGACTTGATGTGAACAAGATCTTTATCAATGCGGTTCATACTCACACGGCTCCGGTTCTTAAAAACAGTAGTTCATGGGGATATGCCATTCCGAAAGATGGGGTTACTCAGCCTGAAGAGTATATGGCATTGTTTACCAGCCGTATTGCTGAAGCAATAGTTAAGGCGTGGAATGACCGCAAACCCGGCACAGTATCGTGGGGATTGAGCCATGCAGCTATAGCTTACAACAGGAGGACTGTCTACGCCGACGGCACAGCTGTTATGTATGGTAAGACAAACAGACCTGATTTCATGAATATGGAAGGAATCGAGGATCATGATGTCAATATACTGTTCTTCTGGAATAAATCCGGGAAGCTGGTAGCGACATCTGTTGATGTCCCTTGCACAGCACAGGAAGTTGAAGGCAGATCAGCTGTTAATGCCGATTATATTCACTTTGTAAGAGAGAGATTAAAAAAACGTTTTGGTCCTGACCTTGTCGTCCTGGGCTGGATAGGTGCTTCAGGCGATCAGTCACCCAGACCGTTATACCGTCAGGCTGCTGAAGAGAGAATGATTAAGCTTCGTAATCTTGAAAGAATTGAAGAGATCGCAAGACGTATTTGTATTGCTGTTGAAGATGCTTATGAAACTGTCGATCAGGATCGATATGATGATGTTAAACTCCTACACAAGGTTGAATCATTAACACTTCCGTTAAGGATTGTGACAAAACAGGAATGTGATGTTTCCAGGAATGAATTTGAAAAAGCTGATGCTCTGATCAAGGCAGATCCCAAGGCAGCTGATCAGCAGCTTGCCCGAAGGAACTGGAACCTTAGTGTGGTGGAAAGATATAACAGCCAGAAGACCAATAAAAACCAGACGACTCATTCTGAAATACATGTTATCCGTCTCGGTGATATAGTAATCTGTACAAACGGATTTGAACTTTTTACAGATTATGCCTTAAGGATAGAGGCTCAGAGCAAAGCCTTGCAAACTTTTATTATCCAGCTTGCGGGACCGGGTACATATCTTCCTACTGCAAAAGCAGTGGCTGGCGGAGGTTACAGCGCAGTGGCACAAAGCAGTCTGATTGGCCCGGAGGGTGGCCAGATACTGGTTGATGAAACTGTCAGACTTATTAATGAAATGTTTCCTCCGTCAAGATGATTATTCCTTTCAAAAATCCCGGAGTTGCAAAAAAAGTATGCATCGCCAGGTTCAGCAACTGAACCCCTTTGTCCTGCCTCTTCAATTTCCGTTCCGTTGATCAAGACAATACCATCTCTGATCAGCTGACAAGGAGTAATGATTGTGCCATTAAAAATGATCTTTCTTCCCATGGTTAAGCTTTCAGGAATATTTTTTTTCTGTACAGGAAATACAGGAACAGCCATTTTATAAATACCAGTCCCAGCGCCAGTACCAAAGGCTGAAGAGCCCCAAAATATTTTGAAAGCCCGAGGAACAGTACTTCAGAGGTAAATTCGAAATCGATCAGTCGCTGACCTACCCAGATGGTTATGCAATTCATACCGATCACGACGAAGAAGAAGGCCCATTTCTTATATCCCTTCACATCGATGATCCAGTAAAACAAGGCAACAAGTAACTTCTTTATTTTCTGTGGGCCCAGCTAGGATCGAACCAGCGACTCCCTGAATTATGAGTCAGGGGATTTGAATATGAAGATTTCTCATGATTCATCAAAAACCATCCAGAAACCTAGCAAGAACCTGGCAACATGAAAAAGCCACCTATACTTGAGATTGTATAAGTGGTTCATTCTAAGGTTGCTCCGTCAGGGCTCGAACCTGAACTTTTCTGATCCAGAGTCAGTGGAGTGGTGTTGACAAAGAGGTTAATACTTCTTCCAGCCTGACTATTTTTTCCATGTCTCTGATTAAACTCAGGTTCGATATTTCAAACCTCTTGTCTACAAAGAAAAAGCCAGACACGAAGTGTCAGGCTTTTTCTTTGTTAAACCCCCTTATTGAGGATCACAGTGAGCGAAGCGAACAGTAATCCTCCTAAATTCCCCGCAGGCGGGTTACGATAAATCTCTATTCTTTGTAATGATACTCAAGCCATCTGGAGAAAAAAACATCGTAGACATTCCATTTGTTTAAATCATTTGTTATCATCTCCTTTTCAGCAAGTGCTTTTAAGGATGTTGATACAGAACTGGGACTTGTGAGATCATGTTTGGCAATAAAGTTACCTGAGGTCGGCTGGGAAACGCCATCCTCCACGGCAATAGCCTTTATTAAACGATACTGATGGGCAGGCAGGAGGTTCCTGTAATTTATATACTGCGGTTCAAAATCGGTGATTATCCGATGAAATACGTCATTGACCTGTTCATCACTTATTTTGTTTTCACCTTTTTCGTACAGATGATTACATACATACTGGACATAATAAGTATGATGTCTCGTCCAGTTCAATACCTTATCGATTAAAGGATCGGCTATCACCATATGTCCCTGGCTGAACTTCTCCTTAATGAAGTTCCTGTAATCATCCCCGCCGATCCTGTCAAGATACAGGAGTTCTGAACTCTGGTAAAATGGCTTCCCCGGAGACATAAACATATTCTCAAGCATGTGCTTGCTGCTTCCCGAGAATATAAAGGGAACATCAGGATATGTTTGAATAACAGACCTTAACACTGCTTCTATGTTTTTCTCAGGGTAGTTTCCTATTTGCTGGAACTCATCAAGCATGAAGACAATTCCCTGTTTAATTTCTGAAATCAACCTCAGAATTTGTTCAAGGCCAGATTTTATTCCCGAATCTGATTCAACCTTCAACTCAACTGACGGCTCACCGGTCAACGGATCCATTGTCAGCCTGGGACGAAGAGACGCCATGAAGCTGAATATTTTCTCAAGAAAATTCTTCTCGCTTTTACTGATTCTGTACAACGCTGATGAGACAGCATTTAACATCTCGTTACCGTTCATTGTCGGGAGGAGATCCGCATAGATTACCGCAACTGGCCTTTTTGCATTCTCAAGCTGATATTTGATATGTTTAAGCAGACCTGTTTTACCCATCCTTCTGAGAGAGATCAGAGTCATATTTCTCTTCGATGAGATGGCACTCACTATCCTCTTTGTTTCTGATGTCCTGTTGCAGAAATATTCAGGACTCAGATAACCGCCCGTAATAAAAGGGTTTATGATTTCGGTTTTCATATTTCGTAAATTACGTTACGCAATTTACGAAATTACTTTATAAATACAAATTTTATTGGAGCCTGCCCCTTATATTACAAAATCCGGTGATCCTGAGCACCCCTGTTGTCCTTCTGGCGGTAGCTGACATAGATGTCGTAATTATATCCTTCAATTATGCTTGCAATCTAAGATTTAAGTGATTCATAGCCAAAGCTAAACCTTTGTGAAACGAAATACAAAAGAATTAATCCGCCTTTCAGATACTACAAAGCATTATATCTGACAGCTTAATAATTTCATAGATATCCCTGAGAAGGTTAGATATTTCAAATCTCTTATCTACAAAGAACAAGCCAGACACGAAGAGTCAGGTTTTTTTTGGGCTGAAACTCCCAGACGATCGCTCGCTTCGCTTGCAATCCTCCCTCCACTTTGGAGAGAAAGCACAACCTCTGCCAGTTCAAAAGATAAAAATGATTTTAGGTCTGAAATTTTATTTTGTATATCTTCATACTGTTAAAATAACAGAAACATGGAAAGTACTGATATTTCAAGAAGGAAGTTTGTTAAAGGATTAGCAGGAAGCGTTGCCGGGATCGCCGCTATTGGCAGTACCCCGTGTATGTCGGCTCTGAGTTATTCAAGTATTATCGGAGCAAATGAAAAGCTCAATATCGGGGTTATTGGTTGTGGTGGTATGGCAAATTCCCATATGGAGGCTTTGCTGGCAATGGAACAATCAGATAATGTTCACATTACCGCAGTCTGTGATATTTACACGAAAAGGCTGGAAAAAGCGAAAGAATTAACCGGGGCTCAGGCTTTCAGGAATTATAAGGAGCTCCTGCAAAATAAAGATATTGATTACGTACTCATAGCCACACCTGAACATTGGCATTACCAAATGACACTGGATGCAATAAGCGCCGGAAAACATATTTATGTTGAAAAGCCAATGACACATACCATTGAACAGGCTAAAGACATAACTGAAAAAATTGAAGCTTCGAAACTCAAATTGCAGGTAGGGGTTCAGGGCATGTCAGATGATTCGTATGAAACTGCTCATAAAATGATTCAGGAAGGGGTCCTCGGGAAAGTTGTAATGGCTCATATCGACTATTCGAGGAATTATCCTGATGATTTCTGGGCCTACGAAATCGATACAGATGCCAGACCCGGGGTAAACCTTGACTGGGATGCCTGGCTCGGTCCGGCGCCAAAACGCCCGTGGGATCCAAGAAGATATTTCCAATGGAGGCGTTACTGGGATTACTCAGGAGGCATCGCTACTGATCTGTTTATTCACAGGCTGACCAGAATTATTAAAGCGGCCGGATTAAAGAATCCTGATTATGTTGTTGCAACCGGGGGAAAATGGAATTTTATTAATAGTGTGGCCGAAATACCCGATACTTTTAACATGATGCTCGACTATCCGGAAAAAACCACCGTTATGGTTGTTTCATCCCTGGCGAATGATACTCCGATAAGGCATTTGATCAGAGGGCACAAAGCAACTCTGGAGTTTACCAGGGAAGGTTTTACAATAACACCTCAGGAACAAACTGACCAGGCTACCATCAGCAGCACAGGTGAGGTTGTAAAAGGAGCCCGGCTTCTTACACACAAGAAAACCGGAGCGGAAGATGTTACACTTCATCACAGGAATTTACAGGCTGCCATCAGGAAAAATGAAATCCTGAAATGCGATCATAATCTTGGCTTTTATGGTGTGGTAGCATGCATGATGGGTGTAGAGTCGTTCCAAAAGAGAAAATATCTCAAATGGGATCCTCAGAATAAAGTGGTCCTTGAAAGCTGAAATACCTGATTTTCATACCCCTTTTTTCACAAATCTGCTGTGATCCCAAATTTTAAATGCCTTTTTCCTGACATCTATATTGAATCGATGCTGCAGAGGATAGTATTCTGATTTTAATTCAGATAATAAATCTCCCGCTATTATAAGCATGATATAGATACATCTTCAAAATTGAGCAGTCCCAAAGTACCTGGAGAAGGTTGTTGAACATTGAGTATGAAGCATGCGATAAAAGGAATAGCTCAGGCGTGTACCATGGATACACCCATACTGAACAACATCAAAACTTTTTCCTAACTTGCCATACAATTGTTAAAACCGACACAAATGAAAACAAATATCATCAGATTATTTGTGATCCTTCTGGCAGCAGCGCTGACAGGATGTAATTCCGAGGATAAGAAACTGACAGAAGAAATGAAAGCCAATCTTGCACGTTTCAAGGAGGTGACGCTGACCACCGACCTTAGCTGGCTCAGCAGCCAGGAAAAAGAAATAGTCGGTATACTGATAGATGCAGCAGCCATAATGGATGATATCTTCTGGATGGAAGCATACGGCGATAAGACAGAACTGCTTACCCGGGTTAAAAATGATTACGCCAGGGAAAATGTGAAGATCAATTACGGCCCGTGGGACAGGCTGAATGGTAATGCTCCATTTATTGAGGGATTCGGTGAAAAGCTCCCCGGCGCACAATTCTATCCCACGGATATGACTGTTGAGGAGTTTGAATCATGGGATGATCCGGATAAGACCAGCCTCTATACCATGGTTACCCGCAACAGTGAGGGTAAACTTATTGCGGTGCCATACTCCGAGGCGTTTAAGGAGCAGCATTCCAGGGCTGCCGAACTGATGCTCAAAGCAGCTGAACTGGCAGAGGATTCCGGACTGAAGAAGTATCTCACCCTGCGGGCCGATGCATTGCTCACGAACCAGTACCAGCCAAGTGACTTCGCATGGATGGAAATGAAAAAGTCGAATATTGACTTCGTGGTGGGACCAATAGAAAACTATGAGGATCAGCTCTTCGGATATAAGGCTGCCCATGAAGCCTTCGTATTAATAAAAGATCCTGTCTGGAGTGCGAAACTTGAAAAATTCAATGCCATGCTTCCGGGGCTTCAGGCCGCACTCCCTGTCGATCCTGCCTACAAGGCAGAAAAGCCCGGAACTGATGCTGATATGAATGTTTATGATGCCATATATTATGCAGGTGACTGCAATGCCGGAAGCAAGACCATAGCCATCAACCTTCCCAATGATCCTGAGATACACCTTGCAGTCGGCAGCCGCAAGCTTCAGCTCAAGAACTCCATGAAAGCAAAATTCGACAATATTCTCATGCCCATTGCCTCCATGCTGATCGACGAAAGCCAGCGTCAGCACATAACCTTTGATGCCTTCTTCGAAAATACAACCTTCCATGAGGTATCCCACGGCATGGGTGTCAAGAATACTATCAACGGCAAGGGCACGGTCAGAGAAGCCCTGAAAGAACAGTATTCCCCACTCGAGGAGGCCAAGGCAGATATCATGGGTCTCTATCTTGTCACGAAGCTTTACGATATGGGCGAGATAACCAGCGGTGAGGTGATGAACAACTACGTCACATTCTTTGCAGGGATCTTCCGCTCGGGCCGGTTTGGCGCCGCAAGTGCTCACGGAAAGGCCAATATGCTCTCCCTGAAATACTTTGCAGATAACGGGGCCTTTGTCTATCTGGATAACGGCTTCTATATGGTTAATCTTGAGGAGATGAAGAAGGCGGTGGAATCGCTGGTGGGGAAGATACTCAAAGTGCAGGGCGACGGCGACTATGACACCGCCAAAGCCTGGGTGGAAGGCGACGGCGTGATGACCGAAAGCCTGCGTCGTGATCTCGACAGGGTCAACGCCGCCGGTATTCCGGTCGATATAGTTTTCAACCAGGGCAGGAAGGTTCTGGGATTATAGCTTAGTAATCCCTAAGTTAATACCTTCAGCAATTCAGAAATCATTGTTTTCTAGATTTCACCGGGCCCAGATACCTGTCACACCAGCCCAGTACTTCCTTGATCATTTCATTTCTCGGCACATAATGATCTGTTTCATACAAAACGAGCTTTTTATCATTCGCCGGAGTGCCCAGAAATTCATAGAACGGTCTGACAGAAGTTTCAAATGGGAAAGTAAAATCATATTTGCCATTCAGCATCAGTGTCGGGGTTTTTATTCTTGATACGAAGTCCAGCATTCCACCATCTCCATCGAGTCCTCCGACAATCAGTATATTAACTTTAAGACGATCTTCCACTGCAGGAATCATCCCGCCCATAATTCCGCCCAGACTTAAACCATAATATCCAAGCTTTCCAATATCAATATCCGGCCGGGTTTCAAGGTAATCAACAGATCTTTTAAAATCCTTGACCCACCTGATAATCCAATCCTGGATCTGATAGCCCTGTAGCACGACCGGTTCCTGCGCGTCAATCCTTTCAAAAGTGCCCTTATAGACCGGACACAATACCGCGCGTCCGCTCTTTAAAATATAGTCAATGAGCCACTTCGTCTCAGTACTTCTGATGAGGTCTTTTTCAACAGTGGCTCCCATGCCCGGAAAGAAAATCAGAGTTTGAAAAGGCGGAGCAGAATTTACGGGAAGGTAGAGATAGGAAATTATCCTCTCCCTGCCATAGGCGGCATTATAGGTAATTTTCTCAATAATCCAGTCATCGGAATTACTCTCTGCCTGTTCCTTTCTTATGTTAAGATCCATTTTATCATAGAGGAACTGGCTTTTAACAATATCGAAAATCCTGTCATCGGCAGGTTTTATCTTTGAATAATCCCTTTCTTCAGCATATTCTATCTTTCCAAAAGTGCCCTCCGGAATTTTTTCCTCATCAATGTACCTGACACAACGGAACCCATTCTTCGGGGAACGGTCAAAAGATGGAAGCTGACTCAGGTCAGAATACATATAACTTGCATCATTCCATGCGCCACCCCTTATGATATGACCGATGGATGTATTATTCAAGCACCATTCCCTTACATTCCCTGCCAGATCGTAAGCTCCAAAACAGGTTATGCCATTATTTTTCCCCGTTGGTTCAGGTCCTTTGTTACCAAAATTACTTAATGGGATTAATTTAGAGCCCAATGCCGGCATCCAGCCTGAAGCAGCTCTCCAATGAGCTGAAGAAGGCAGACTTTTACCAGAATATTCGGCAAATGCTGCTGCCTCGTACCAGCATATACCAGATACGGGATAGTCATCCTGCCCGTCGGGATAATCTCCCGCTTCCCAGGTTGATGGTCCGGGTCTGTCAGACCTGTCAACAAACAGGGCCATTGCATCAGACCAGCCGATAGTTTTGCCATCTTTAATAAAGTCATTTTTCCAGTAGTCCCGGTTAGTATATCCTCCGTTGTCGACAAAGTCCTTAAATTGTTTATTGCCTACTTCATAGCGGTCGATGAAGAAACCATTCAGTCTTTCAACATATACCATTTCCGGAGGTATGTCTCCTTTCCTGTATAATTTTCTCGACAAGGTATCTTCATCTGAAGCTACGACTGCAAGAACATCTTCATATCCCGGTTTCTCTATTCTCAGCTGATATACCGAAACTTCAGTCCAGAATTGAGATCCCGGCATCCTTACCCCGATTAACGGTGTTCTGCCAAGGCTCTTCCATCTGCCATCAAGGTCAGAGTATCCTTTAATATATATATCAGCGCCAGGGGGATCTGTCAGGACAGTCAGATCAAATTCGACCCGGGAAGATAGTTCCCTGAAATCAGGATCTTCAGAAATGTATTTGCGGGCTTTTTGAACAAGTCTGAAGGCAGAAGTAACATCTTTTCTGTCAACAAGCTGTTCAATTTCTGTCATAGCCTTCCCTTTTGCCCATTTAATACTGTAATGCCGGTTTATCAGAAGTATCCCGGTCACCAGTAAACCAATAATTAGAATTATTCCCGGAAATAGAATTCTTTTCCTTCCCGGCCATGGTAATCTTCTCTCCTTAAGATTCTTATGCTTACCTTCCCGGTTTTCCCGAAGTAATTCCTTGATTTTTAATTTCTGCCTTTCATCCGGCTCAGTAGCCATTTCTTTCTTTCCATTTATCTTATCATGACTGGAAATTGAAGCTTTCATTCCCAAAATGATATCTTTTACATTAAGGGCAACTTTATTTATCTGGTTACGATAGATATTATGGTTCAGATTATCATGCGGATTTTCTTCATTGAAACGGAGGGGTCTGTTTACTCCCGGTTCCTTATAAATAAAATCAATTCCTCTTAGAAATCCCCCAAGTAGATTTTCCACCAGCTTCTTGTCATCTGCATCAAGGTCGTGGATCCGGACCGGCAATACCCTGCTTGCCGAATTGCCGTTGGGCAGCCTTATCTTCAATCCGAACTGATCATTCGATGCCAGTTCAACAAATGCTTTGAACTCATGATCCCATGCAAATGATTTGGGATCACAGTAAGTACGGGATATTATTGGAATAAAAATCAGGCATTTTAGTTTTTCTTTTAATGACTCATCTACATCATGTGCCTCAAGAAGTCCGTCATGAGGATTGATGTCAAAATAGACTGAAATGTCTTCTTTGAAAGTTGCTTCAAGTTCCTTTTTCAGATTTTCAACAAATTCAGTAACCCAACCGTCATATTTGTTGTCCTTCTGCCGGTAGCTGATGAAGATGTCGTATTCGTATCCGGGCATTAAGCTAGCCATGACGCCAGTGGATTTTGTATGATAAATTTAAGAAAATAAGTTATATGAGTCTATTAGAAATCCTTAATTTTCAATTTTATAAGGCAGGCCTATTCTGGTTTTAATATGTTCTTTGTGATGTATGGTTCCTGTGCTGACTCCCTTCTCCTATTCTCCCCTTCCTTCCTTCTCTGCTTTGGGTACTATTGTGTTTGTGTTTATTTCACAGAG
>JAVEVC010000089.1:0-7609 GCA_034005245.1 Bacteroidales bacterium | reverse complement strand
GGCGAATGGGACATGCGGGGGCAATTATCGGAGGCAGATCTGATACCGCCGCCGCAAAAATCGCCGTAATGAAAGAGTGCGGTATTCATGTTGCATCTCCCCCGGGGATATTGGAAAAACAGTCAGGGAGGTCCTTGCAGGGTGAGAGGTCGAGGAGCGAGAAAGAAAGAAGGAGAAAAGAGGGAGGTACGGGCGAGAGAGGGATGGGGTGAGGCGAAAAGAAATATTATTTATCTTTGACGGATTTTAAATATCACAACATATGAAACTTCTTGAAGGAAAAACAGCCCTGATCACAGGCGCATCAAGGGGAATCGGAAAGGCAATTGCCCGCAGGTTTGCAATGGAAGGCGCTTCCATTGCATTGACAAATATTGCTGAAGATGAGGAATTCCTTGCGTCGCTGGAAGAAATAAAAGCATTAAATGCGGAAGCAAAGGGCTATATTTCAAATGCCTCCGATTTTGCTGATTCCCAGAAAGTAATAAATGAGGTAATAAGGGATTTCGGCAAAATTGACATCCTGGTCAACAATGCTGGCATCACAAGAGATACTCTCCTAATGAGAATGACCGAGGATCAATGGGATTCTGTAATAGCAGTTAACCTTAAATCGGTGTTTAATCTGACAAAAGCGGTGCTTCAGTCCATGCTTAAACAGAAAAGCGGTTCAATAATAAACATGAGTTCGGTTGTAGGGATATCCGGTAATGCCGGTCAGACAAATTACTCAGCCTCAAAGGCAGGTATCATTGGCTTCACTAAAAGCACAGCAAAGGAACTGGGATCCAGAAATATACGATGCAATGCAATTGCGCCTGGATTTATCATAACAGAAATGACAGACAAGCTGCCGCCGGAAGTCAAAAGCGACTGGATAGGCAAAATTCCGCTGAGGAGGGGAGGAACGCCTGAAGATGTCGCAAATACAGCGTTGTTCCTCGCGTCAGACCTTTCATCATATATTACAGGTCAAATAATTCAGGTCTGCGGAGGAATGTTAACATAATTTTATTATATTTGCAGAACCGCAGGGCGCCTATCCTTTTAGCACGAGGAAATGCAGCGAGACATATTTATTCCACACTTATTTTAAACAGGCGTCCTGCTTCTTTTTTTTATAGTCTTAATAATGCATAATACCATATTCTTCCTGATACTTGCTATTCCGGTGGCAGGATTTATTATTGAAAGGTATCTTGAATATCTGAACGCCAAGATGTGGTCATCCACTCTTCCCGAAAAGCTGAAAGGGATTTATGATGAGGAGAAATACAGGAAGACAAGGTTGTACGACAAAGACAACATGCAGCTTTCATTATGGTCATCGTTGTTCAACCTGGCTGTAATCATTGTTATGATCGTTTCAGGGGGATTCGCACTTATCGACACTTTCTCCCATAACCTCAGCGGAAACAGCATAATAGTAGCCCTGATATTCTTTGGAATTATAGGCCTTGGATCGGATCTTATAAACATCCCTTTTTCGTGGCACGACACCTTTGTAATTGAAAAAAAATATGGCTTTAATACAATGTCTGTCAGAACATTTATCACAGATCATCTGAAGTCGTGGTTAATAGCACTGATGGTTGGCGCTCCTGTTCTCGGTCTCATAACATGGGTATACTATAGTACAGGGAAAGGATTCTGGCTATATGCCTGGGGTGTTGTAATATTATTTTCAGTGTTCATAAACCTGTTCTATTCAGAGTTTATTGTGCCTCTCTTCAATAAGCAGACACCTCTGGACGAAGGATCGCTCAGAAATAAGATCGAGAATTTTGCAGCCAAGACAGGCTTTCGTTTGAGGAACATATATGTGATAGACGGGTCAAAAAGAAGTACAAAGGCAAATGCGTACTTTTCAGGATTCGGGCCGAAGAAATGATTTGTACTTTACGATACATTGTTAAAAGTATTTTGTGAAGATGAGGTAGTTGCAGTGCTTGCCCATGAAGTGGGGCACTACAGGAAGAGACATTTCCTGAAAAGTATCATTTTTTCAGTTTTTCTGACAGGATTCATGCTTTTCCTTTTTTCAAAGGTTGCTGATAGTCCCCAGTTCTCAAGGGCCCTTGGCGTTGAAGAGCCAAGCTTTCACCTCGGGCTGATGGTATTTGGAATACTGTACAGCCCGCTTTCACTGCTCATAGGCCTTGGCACCAATTATATATCAAGAAGAAACGAGTTTGAGGCCGACAGGTTTGTAAAAGAGAATTATAAACCTGTAGTTCTAGCTGAAGCATTAAAGAAATTATCTGTAAAAAACCTTTCAAACATGATGCCGCATCCGGCATATGTATTTTTTCATTATTCGCACCCCCCTTTGCTGTCGAGACTGGAAAAATTAGAATGAATAATTATCTTTGCATCCTGACTGCCTCCTTAGCTCAGCTGGTAGAGCAGCTCATTCGTAATGAGCAGGTCGTGGGTTCGAGTCCCATTGGAGGCTCACAGCCGGATTTCATAAATTTATCCGCTAATTAAAATAAGCAAATAAAAATCCGGGGCCTTTTATGACTGCTCAGATCCGTGAAATATTATTCTACAAGGGCTGTACTTATCAAATTGCCACCGAGCCTTTAAGTCAGCTACTCGACATCATGGGCGATGAAAAGCCTGTTCTGATGGCACCACATACTGCATGCTGGAGAGGCTATACAGGCACCTGGCAAATCAAGGAGAATAAACTGTACCTGATAGACTTCAGGGGATATGATAAAAACCATAAGGAAGTTGGCCTCGATTACATATTCCCTGATCAGAAAAAGGTTTTTGCAGGCTGGTATACCGGTGAGCTAATTATTCAGACGGGCAAGATGCTGCACTATGAACATGCAGGGTATATGTCAGTTTACGAAAAGGATCTGTTTCTTAAATTCGAAAAGGGAGTCCTCGTCAGCAGCAGGGAAGTTGATAACAGAAAATCCAGGAGCGATGAGGATCAGGCCGTAAGGAACAAGTTAGTCTGAATTATCCTGATTACTTATTTTGCATTACTGTCCGGTTTTAATTACTTCCTGGCTTCAGGAATGAGATATCAGAGTGTTCAGATCCTTTTCCAAAAGGATTATTCAAGTGACGAAATTAGAAAAATAATTATATTTGCAGTCCTGAAGATTTATTTGCGGGAGTAGCTCAGTGGTAGAGCATCAGCTTCCCAAGCTGAGGGTCGCGGGTTCGACCCCCGTTTCCCGCTCTTATGCGCCTGGACAGTCAAGTGGCAGTACAGGCGGTTTTTTTTCATCCCGTTTGATTAATTTTATACGAAGTTTACGTCAAATTTATGAAAGCAGAGATAATAACAATAGGGGATGAGCTCCTTATTGGACAGACAATAGACACGAACTCAGCCTGGATTGGGGCAGAGCTAAGTCGTGCCGGATTTGACATCATAAGAAAAACATCCATTCACGATAACAGGATCGATATCCTGGAAACACTTGAAGCATCAACTGGAAGGGCAGATGTGGTCCTGATCACCGGAGGACTGGGACCTACGAGCGATGATATAACAAAACAAACCCTATGTGAATTTTTTAACACCCGGCTTGTTGTGAACACGAAGGTCCTTGAAATGGTGCAGGAGATGGTAATGCGCAGAAACATGTCCATGAATGAGAATAACAGAAAACAGGCTGAAGTACCTGAATCATGCACTGTACTGACAAATGCGGTAGGGACCGCTCCCGGAATGTGGTTTGAATATAAAAAGACAATATTCGTTTCAATGCCCGGAGTACCACATGAAATGAAATACATAATGAATGAACACGTCCTCCCGGAGCTCAGGAAACGATTCACATCACAGGTTGTTATCCACAGAAATATAATGACATATGGACTGCCCGAGGCAAAGCTTGCAGAAACTCTTTCAGGTTTTGAAGCGGACCTGCCTCCCGGAATAAAACTTGCCTATCTGCCTTCAAACGGGGTAATAAAACTCCGGCTCACAGGCATGGGAAAAAACAGGGGGCATATCGCTAAGCAGATTGATGACCAGGCAGTCCGGCTGTATTCTGAAATACCCGAATTCATTTACGGTGAAAATGAAGAACCTATGGAAATGACAGCCGGAAAGTTGCTTGCTGCAAAGGGAATATCAGTATGTACTGCCGAAAGCTGCACAGGAGGCAATATTGCACGATTGATTACAAGCATACCAGGCAGTTCGAAATATTTCATGGGATCGATTATTGCATATGATAACTCGGTGAAATCGTTGCTTCTTGAAGTGGATAATGAGATTATCTCGAAAGAGGGAGCTGTAAGCGAAATGGTTGTGAGGCTTATGGCTGAAGGAGCCAGAAAGCTCCTGAAAACAGATTTTGCGGTTGCAACATCAGGAATAGCCGGCCCTGATGGAGGGACTTCTGAAAAACCTGTGGGAACTGTTTGGCTGTCTGTTGCATCGCAAAAGGAAACCGTGGCAGAAAAACATGTTTATGGTACCGACAGGACTATTAATATAAACAGGTTCTCGCTTGCTGCTCTCAATCTTCTTATCAAGGAAATCAAGGCATTATGAGAAATTTAAACAGGATTGACATAAAAAAGTAAAATAAATATTTGGTTAATCAGATAAAAATCACGTATTTTGCGCTTCGTTTTGAAAAGACAGATACGGATAAGAAAATCAAAAATAATCAAATGTCAAATATTTGTCAGGTTACAGGTAAGAAGGCGATGGTAGGGAATAACGTATCGCACTCAAAAAGAAGGACAAAAAGGAAATTCCGTCCCAATCTTTTTGTCAAGAAATATTATCTTCCGGAAGAAGAAAAGTGGATAAAGCTAAAAGTATCTGCAGCCGGCATCCGCCATATTACAAAAAAAGGCATTGGCCCTGCCTTAAAGGAAGCAAAGGAAAAAGGGTTCTTGTTAAACTATTAAACAAAGAGAACTGAGATGGCAAAAAAAGCTAAAGGAAACAGGCAGCAGGTCATCCTTGAATGCACCGAGCACAAAGAGAGCGGAATACCCGGTATGTCGAGATATATTACCACAAAAAACAGGAAAAACACTCCTGACCGGCTCGAAAGAATGAAATATAATCCAATATTAAAAAAACATACCCTCCACAGGGAAATTAAATAAAAACTACCATGGCAAAGAAAGTTGTTGCAGCCCTGAAAACCGGATCCGGAAAACTCTTCACTAAATGTATCCGGATGACGAAATCAGAAAAAACCGGCGCATACCAGTTTAAAGAAGAGGTCGTGCATAACGATCACATTAAGGATTTCTTCGCCAAAAAATAAAATCTAAGGCGTATTAGATTCAAGCGAGCTTTCTTCTGCCTGAAGAAAGCTTTTTTTCGTATATTTCAATCGTTTAACAGATTAAATTATGGGCTGGTTCGGGTTTAGCGGCAAAGAAAAGAAAGAGAGCCTGAATAAAGGCCTTGAAAAAACAAAGGAGAGCGTATTCTCAAAGCTGTCAAGAGCTGTAATTGGCAAGTCGAAAGTCGATGCAGAGGTGCTTGATAACCTTGAGGAAGTACTTGTTTCGTCAGATGTAGGCGTTGAAACAACCCTCAGGATAATTGAAAGAATCGAGGCAAGAGTTGCGAGAGATAAATACCTTAACACATCAGAGCTTAATTCAATTCTCAGGGAGGAAATTGTTGCCCTTCTGGAAAGGGATCCAAAAGAAGAAGAAAATGATTTCGCCTTACCACTGCAAAAAAAACCTTATGTTATAATGGTAGTGGGAGTTAACGGATCAGGAAAAACAACAACCATTGCCAAGCTGGCATACCAGTACAAGCTTGCCGGGAAAAAGGTACTTCTTGGTGCTGCCGATACCTTCAGGGCAGCAGCTATTGACCAGCTCCAGATATGGGCCGACAGGGCAGGGGTGAACATGGTCAGGCAGAAGATGGGATCAGACCCTGCCTCAGTTGCATATGATACAGTGAAATCAGCCTTGTCAGGCGACTATGATGTGGTAATTGTCGACACTGCCGGGCGCCTTCACAATAAGGTGAACCTTATGGGAGAACTGTCGAAGATTAGAAGGGTCATGGAAAAAGTTATACCCGAAGCTCCGCATGAGGTACTGCTCGTCCTCGACGGTTCAACAGGACAAAATGCATTTGCCCAGGCTGAACAGTTCACTGCATCGACGAGCGTGACAGCCCTGGCTATAACAAAACTTGACGGAACCGCAAAAGGCGGAGTGGTAATCGGAATATCTGACCAGCTTAAAATTCCGGTTAAATACATCGGGATTGGTGAAAAGCTCGATGACCTGCAGATTTTTGACCCTGCAGAATTTGTCGATTCACTGTTCACGCCCGGTAAATAAAGCTTGATACCTCCTGTAATCAGTTACATCAACAATCAGCTCCCATATAGAAGCCTATGAAATCAACTAACCAGGCATTCAAGGCTCCTGGCAAAAAGATCAACATCGTTACTTTGGGCTGTCCCAAAAACACGGTTGATTCGGAAAAGCTTCTGAAGCAGATTGAATCGGGCGGATACAGCGTGTTTCACGACGTGGAAGACTTCTCCGGAGGTACTGTTATCATCAACACCTGCGGTTTTATCAATGATGCAAAAGAAGAGAGTATCGACACAATCCTGTATTATACACGCCTGAAGATAGAAGGAAGAATAGAAAAGGTTATTGTCACCGGATGCCTTTCCGAAAGATATAAAACAACTCTAAGGGAAGAAATCCCGGAAGCCGACTGCTGGTATGGAGTTGAAAGCACTGCCGGTATACTTAAAGAACTTGGTCTCGAAGTCAGGAACGATTTCCGCCTTGACAGGATCCTTACCAGCCCCGGGCATTACGCATATCTCAAAATATCTGAAGGATGCAGCAGGACCTGCTCCTTCTGTGCGATTCCTGCCATAAGGGGGAAATATATTTCCCGGCCCATGGAAGAGGTAGCGGAAGAAGCCCGGAAACTGGCAGAAGATGGAGTAAAGGAACTGATCCTAATTGCACAGGACCTGACTTATTACGGATTGGATCTGTACAAAAAGCAAATGCTTCCGAACCTTATCGAGGAATTGCTGAAAATCAGTTCTGTTGAGTGGATCAGGCTGCACTATCTTTATCCTGCAGGTTTTCCTCAGGATGTTATTAAGCTTATGAAACAGAACAGGAAGCTTTGCAGGTATATTGATATTCCTGTTCAGCATATTTCTGACAGGATACTTGGCCTGATGAAACGGTCGCACAACAGCGAGGAAACCCGAAACCTTCTTTATACCATCAGGAAGGAGCTTCCCGATGCAGCAATTAGGACAACCCTGATAGCAGGTCATCCCGGTGAAAGCAGGGAAGATTTTAATGATCTCAAAAAATTCATACATGAGTTCAGGTTTAACCGCCTCGGAGTGTTCCCCTATTCACATGAGGAGGGAACGTATTCATCCTTTGCCTACAAGGACGATATTCCGCTGAGAACTAAAAAATCGCGCGTTTCTCAACTAATGAAGATCCAGCAGGTTATATCTCAAGAAATCAACCAGACCATGACCGGAAAAACCCTAAAGGTATTAATTGACAGGAGAGAAGGAGATTTTTTCGCAGGCAGGACAGAATACGACAGCCCCGAAGTGGACCAGGAAGTACTTATTAGTTCAAA
>JAVEVC010000088.1:0-7649 GCA_034005245.1 Bacteroidales bacterium | reverse complement strand
TTATATCCTGTAATTGCTATTCTTGAATTTTCAGTGCCGGCCCAGATCAAGATCATTGCCAAAGTTACACCTGCCTGTCTTTTCTCTCTGGCAATGAATAATATAAGCAAAATATCATCACAGAGGTCTATTCATCAAAATTTTTTCCTGTTTTGAATAACTTTTTGTTATTTTGACTGTTATATATCCAGAAGTCAAAATTATTGTTCTTATGAAAAGCTCATCAAAATGTTTAACCATGCTAAATCAACTCATTGTCTTTATCTTCCTGCTTATATTCGCTGGTTGCAAGGAATCGGAACTACCTGTCGTTGAAACAGCAAATATTTCCGACATTACTAGTGTCTCAGCGAAATCCGGAGGAATAATTAGCTCTGACGGGGGAGGGACGATTGAGGAAAAAGGGATCTGCTGGAGTATTTCATCCAACCCAACCCTGAGTAATGCACATACCGCCGATGGAGGAGGGAATGAAAGTTTTCAGAGTACACTTACCGGATTAACAGCTGAAACTGAATATTTTGTCAGGGCATACGCAACAAATGATTCAGGAACATCCTACGGTGAGGAGAAATCATTTAAGACATTACCGCAGAGCGCTGCGGGCCAGATCATAGCTGATCATACTGTTGTTGACAGATTCGATGATATTCCGGCTGAATACATTGAACAGGTAAAGAAAATGTGGATCGTGGTGGCAGGTGAATCGCATTCACGTGCATATGGTAACGGATTGACCTTGCTTGAAGAGTTGAATTCTCTCTACAAGGCCAGTTACAAAACATCTGGTACCCCGGAAGGATACACTTCAGTGCATTTGAGAATAAGCCGGGCAACCTGGGGTGATTACACCAATCCTGACGGATGGATTTACAGCTATGGAGAGGAAGACTGGTTTACAAATACCATGGCTTTAAGCCGAACCAAAGAAGGTATAAAATATTGCAATACTCATAACCTGACAATAAGTGCTATTGGTTTCGGCTGGTGCAATGACCTGATCCATGGCACTCCGACAGAAGGTTCTGATCCGATATATGGCTGCCGCTGGTATGGCTCTACAATGCATGGACCACAGGGAGACCTGCCATTAGGTATTGATGCGGATGATTTTGCAGTTACGGCCAACTCAGTCAATGTTGATACTTATCTCAATGCAACACAGCAATATATAGATTATTGTAACGATCAGGGATATAATACAAAAGTTTTCTTTACTACCGGACCTGTCGATGATGATTCATCATGGGGAGGAGAACGAGGATACCAGGGCCATCTGAAACATGAATATATTAGAAATTATGTCAAACAGGATCCCTCAAGAATATTGTTCGACTACGCTGACATCCTCTGCTATGATGAAAATGGCAACCTGACAACCACTTTATGGAATGACCATACCTATCCTGATATATCACCAGCTAACGGGACACCGGTTGAAGGAGGACATATATCAAATGCCGGAGCATTACGCCTTGGAAAAGCAATATGGTGGATGCTGGCAAGAATAGCCGGATGGGACGGAGAATGAAGACATTACCAAGAAATGTGCTTTTAGTCAATCTGTAATTATCATGAAAGAATCCCTGGTTGTAATTTATACAAATTCAACCAAGATTTTCAGGATATGTTAGCACAGGAGAGATTAAATATTCTGACCTTTTACTAATAAAAACCAATGTGTTAAAGACAATCAGGATATTAACATTTTTCATTTGCCTAGACCTGTCTCTTATTACATGTGATACGGTAAAAGGGCCACCGGTTGTTATAACCTTGGCTGCAGAATCAGTTACAAGTACAACAGCAATGTCAGGAGGGATAGTCAAATCAGATGGTGATTCCGAAATAATGTCAAGAGGGGTATGCTGGTCAACAACCGAGAATCCGTCAATAGGTGATTCAAAGACGTCTGATGGTTCGGGTATTGGAAGCTTTGCAAGTATTTTGACCGGTCTTTTGCCAAATACCAGATATTATGCTAAAGCATATGCAACAAACAGTTTAAGTACCGTTTATGGCAATCAGGTGTCATTTGTCACAAAACAGCCGGGGCTGGCGATCCTTACAACGATTACGGTTGTTATAAAGTCAGCCCATGAAGTAGAATCAGGAGGAAATATCACCGATGACGGAGGTTCTGCAGTAATTGAAAGGGGTGTGTGCTGGTCAACATCACCTAATCCATCAATCCCAGGCAACAGTAAATCTGACGGATCCGGAACAGGATCTTACATCACTGTGGTTAATAATCTGTCGCCTGGTACTGCATATCATATCAGAGCTTACGCAATAAATGGAGTTGGAACTTCTTATGGTGACGAGCTAACATTTACAACTCCGGTCATTCTGCCCATCCTGCAGACAGATTCCGTAACAGAGATTGCTGCTGTTTCTGCAAAATCCGGAGGAATAATAACCTCTGACGGGGGAGGAACAATAACGGCAAAAGGTGTCTGCTGGAACATTACTACAAAACCAACACTGGATAATTTTCATACTTCTGACGGATCAGGGAGCGCTAGTTTTAAGAGCAGTATGACCGGATTAGTAGCAGATACCAGGTACTTTGTCAGAGCCTATGCAACGAATGAGTCAGGCACATTCTACGGCGATGAGAGATCTTTTATTACAATTCCATACAGTATTTCAGACCAGATAATTGCAGATCATACTGTTGTTGAACGATTTGACAATATACCTGAAGAGTTTCTGGCTGAAATTAAAAAGATGTGGGTGGTAGTTGCAGGTGAATCGCATTCGCGTGGATATGGTATCGGCCTTACCTTGCTGGAAGAATTGTATCCTGATTATAATGTCAGTTTTCAGACTTACGGTACACCTGAAGAATATACAGATAAATATTTAAGAATGAGCCGTGCTACATGGGGTAACTACGAGAATCCTACCGGATGGATTTATGAATACGGAGAAGGTGACTGGTTCACCAACTCAATGGCAATAAGCAGAACAAAGGATGGAATAACATATTGTAATACAAATAACTATATCATAGCAGCCATAGGTTTCGGCTGGTGTAACGACCTTATTTTTGGAAGTCCGTCAAATGGCTATGATCAGGTTTACGGTTGCCGCTGGTATGGGGCCTCGATTAATGGTCCTGAAGGCGATCTGCCCCTCGGGATTGACGCTGATGATTTCCTGCTGACCGGGAATTCTGTCTGCGTTAATACTTATCTGGATGCTACACAACAATATATAAACTACTGTAAGAACCAGGGATATAATACTAAAGTATTCTTCACGACCGGTCCTGTCGATGATGAATCATCCTGGAAGGGAGAAGCCGGATATCAGGGGCATCTTAAACATGAGCACATTAGAAATTATGTCAAACAGGATCCCTCAAGAATACTGTTCGACTATGCGGATATCCTCTGCTATGACAATAATGGCAATATGACAACCACTTCGTGGAATGATCATACATATCCTGATATATCACCAGCTAACGGAATACCGGTCGAAGGAGGCCATATCTCAAACGCCGGAGCATTACGACTAGCCAAGGCAATGTGGTGGATGCTGGCAAGGATAGCCGGATGGGACGGAGAATGACAAACTGCAGATGTTCTTATGGATATTATAACCGCGTTGTTTCGTGAACATCCTTTTGTGGTTTCCGGAAAAGAGATCCCATGAAAAAAGAGGACATCTATCCCGGAAGTCATTTAATTCCAAGCTCTTTTTCAAGGAGGTCGTTTTTCTCACTCCTGATTCCATCAATGGAGGAAAGATAAGGCTTGATGTCAAGCACCGGAGTTCCGTTAAAAGCATCAATTCCTGAAACTGTAAGGATGCCATCCTCAACTGACTCAAGCTTTATTGTTGCGATACCGATTGGATTAGGACGGTTAGGACTGCGTGTGGCAAAAAGACCAAACTTATAATCAGGATTCGACTCCGGAGGATTCACTGTGGACTTCCATTTTCCTGACCTGTCAAAATGATAGATCACTATTATATATTCAAATAAGTCTAACGATTTTAAAGCATCCCTGTATTCAGGATATATTTCTATTCTGCCTTTACCTTCGGGCTTTAGTATCCCCTGGCGCGGAGCCCCCGTTTCCGGAGTGTAATCTGTGTGAAATACGCCAATAGGCCTATAACTGATTGTTTCTTTTTTATTTCCCTGTCCCATCGTTGGAAGTAAAATGAGGATCGTGAAGGTGATAAAAATAAGTCTTTTCTTATTCATAGTGCCTTTTTTATGGATGTATATAAGGAGACTGATGTTCCTGATCAACAATTTCGCGATATTTATAAAAAATTCTCTTAAAATCTTCCCAGGTGTCCCGTTTAAGTGAGGGATCCCTTAGCAGAGCCGCCGGATGATATACCGGCATGGCAATCCTGCCATGAATATTTATCCATTTACCATGGTCCCTTGAGATCTTGTAGTTTAAGCCTGCCATATACTTTAGTGCAGTGGCGCCAAGTAATACCAGAATTTTCGGATTTATCAGCTCAATTTGTAACAGCAACCACGGTAAACACTCTTTTGCCTCATGGGTTTCAGGAAGGCGATTCCCGGGAGGACGGCATTTGACAATATTGCTGATAAAAACATGTTCATCACGCGTAAATCCGCAGGCAGCAAGTATCTTGTCGAGCAGTTGTCCTGAGAGTCCCACAAAAGGCCTCCCCTGAATATCCTCATCCCTGCCCGGAGCCTCAGCTATAAGCAAAATTCCCGCATGCAGGTTTCCTTCGCCGAATATAACCTGATTACGGGTTCTTGCAAGTTCACATTTCGTACAATTCAGGACAGTGTTTTTAAGTGAATCAATATTTTGTTGAAAATTTTCCACTATTTGAGTTTGTTGAATTCATTTTTATTGGCACGAATGTAATACTACTTAGCGTTTTTATTTTTTCTGATTTAGGATCATGTTATTTGTTGACAGGATAATATGTCAAACCTGTTTTACTCCAGTCTTTGGACCTGTTCCTGCCATTATCGAAAAAACTCTCTCGGCTGGTTATCATGACTTACCCTTTCACAAATGTATTAGATAAACTTTTTCATTCCTTGTCAAAAAACCATGCAAACGGCAGGAGAGAAATATTAAATTTACCCTGAGCCCCTTCCTCTTTTAGTTTTTCAGGATCAGCACTTCATAACTCTCCAAATTCCTCAAACAACATTTGAGCAGATTCATCTTCACGCATGGCAATTCCGACAATCTTATATGCCTCCGCACCTTTAGGATTCGTGATTCACCTGTGGATTCTTATATTTGGCATAAAAGGAGGTATTGCATTGTTAAATTATTTATTTTTTTTCAAATTTAATCCTTAAATGGACATATGTTCATATTTTTTATTAAATTTACTTCAGATCAAATTTTTTTACTCTGGTAAGGAAAATATGGACTGTAAATAATTTAAAAATAGGATCTATGAAAGCAAGACTTTTTGTTACGGCATTAATTTTTTCCGGTTTATCTGTGCTTTTAAATGCTCAGGATAAAACTGAGACACAGGTTCAGCAAACTCCGGTTCCTGCAGGAAGAGGAGCCTATATTGATGCAAATAATAACGGTATTTGTGATTATTATGAAAACACCGGTACATATTACGGGTATGGAAGAGGCAGGGGAGTAGCAGCAGCAGGATATGGAAGGGGGATGGCTGCAGGACAAGGCCGAGGTACAGGACGGGGAGGAGGTTGGGGTCGTGCTTTGCCCGCAGGCCAGGGTCGTGGTTTGGGGCCTGCCAAAGGATGGGGTCGCGGGCTTGGTCCGGGTCAGGGTCAGGGACTTGCCCCAGGCGGCCGGTTTTTTATTGATGCAAATAAAAACGGGGTGTGTGATACCTACGAACAATCGGTGAAAAATTATTAAGCAATCAAGGACGATCAGCTTTTAGTATCTGATATCGCTTGACTGATTTCTAGCCAGCTGAAGTTTCGCCAAATGTGTTGTTATTTCCTTAACAATTCGATAAAAAATAATTAACAATCAGATCGGTATATATTTGTCTAAAAATGCTCCGGAAACGAATTAATGAGCGACTCGCTTCATTTTCACATAGGATTTTTAACAGTTGATCCCGGATTACCATTATACCAAAAATTAATTTACCTGCACTTACACTTGTACCTTCATCCTTCAAAACAATATGTACAAATAAAGGTGAAACTATACTTTTAATTTGCCGGAATTCAACAGGATCAAAGATGCAGCTAAAAGGATTTCCCATGATTTTATCCAATCTATGAAGTCTGAAGTATTACCTTAAAGGTCAACTCCTGTTATAGTAATATGATAAAATGTAAAGAGCCAGTCCTGTATTTAATTAAATAACCTACTTAAGTAAAACAAAATTAAGTGAAAATTTGCAAAATGAACAAATGTTCACCTTATTTGCAATTGATAAAGTTACCTGTTTCATATTATTGCTTTCGTAATTACAAATAAACTTTGATTGCATTCCCGCTTAATGGTAGTGCCTGTAAAATTGTTTGGTTCACCGACAGAATAAGAATTTCAGAAAGATATTATTGTCTGGCAGTTTATATGAAATAAAAAATATTAACAAATAAAAATAGTGGCAAATGCCAAAATTATACGAGCAACTGGAAAAGGACGTCAGGTTCAAGGAAGGTATGAAAGCCTGCATGAATTGCGGCGTATGCACTGCAATTTGTCCTGCTGCGGAAGTTAGCGACTACGATCCGAGGATGGTGGTAAATATTGTCCAGGAAAGAGATGAAGCTGAACTGGAAAAGCTTCTTAAGAGTGATACAATTTGGCGATGCGGGGAATGTCTTTCATGCAAGACCAGATGCCCCCGGGGAAATGTTCCGTGTTATATTATACAGGCATTGAGAGCTCTTTCCATTGAAACAGGATTCTTTATTGAGAGTGAGCAAGGACGAAAACAGCTTGCAATAAAAAGAACCGTGGGAGATCACATTCTGAAGTACGGATATTGCATATATATTGATGAGGTTGACCTGGAGACTTACCCTGAGCAAGGTCCAGTCTGGGACTGGCTGAGAAAGAACAGAAATTCCATGATGAAACGACTGGGTACAAGTTACGGAGAGAACAGGTCAGGCACTTTACGCAATACGATGAAGGAGTCGCTTGATGATCTCAAAAAGATCTTTGATGAAACCGGAGGTACCAGAAGATTTGAAATTATTGAAAAATACTCATCTGAAAAGGCAAAAGAGCTTGGAAAGGAATTTAGCAGCGAAAAGGATGAATATTGGCGAATGGTCTATAATAAATAATTAATCGAAAAACCATAAATCAAGTGAAGCTAACAAAAAATGCGATCTGGGCCGCGTATCAGAAAGAAATTGCTGATGACAGATATTATTTTGCCCGGAGTTGCATCAGGCAGAACATCTTCCCTGCTGCAGAGAACCTTTACCTGAACATTCTCATGGATGTAGTGGGCAAGGACATTTTTGATGATGAACGGCAGACAACCTGCACAGGTATAGCATACCACTCCGGTTTAATACCCATGGAAACAATCATGACAGTTGTAGCCCGCCAGTTTGCGCTTATGAACCAAGCAGGCTATGAGAATTTCGTTGTGTCATGCGTTACATCGTTTGGTATTTACATAGAGAAGCTTGAAACATGGAAACATTTTCCCGAAACAGA
>JAVEVC010000030.1:0-37322 GCA_034005245.1 Bacteroidales bacterium | reverse complement strand
CTGCTGAAACACAACAATATTATCAGATTAAAATATTCAGGATCAACGGGGCACTACAGGAAAAGCAATTGGAAAACTTCCTTAAGGATGCATATCTTCCGGCTCTTCACCGTGCAGGAATACCAAAGGTTGGAGTTTTTAAACCTGTTGAAAGCGACACCGCATTTGGCAAGCTGATATATATTTTTATACCTTATGAAACAATTGAGGAGTTTACCTCATTGCCGGGCAAACTTGCGAATGATAAAATATTCCAAAAGGCCGGGATGAATTTTATCGATGCTCCCTATGATGATCCACCCTATAGTAGGCAGGAAAGCATCCTGCTTAAAGCTTTTACCCACATGCCACGGTTCAGGCCTGCTTCTTACACTAATTCGCCTTCACAAAGGATTTATGAATTAAGGAGCTATGAAAGCGCCACAGAAGCAAAGGCTGCTAAAAAGATAGAGATGTTCAACGAGGGCGGTGAGCTTAAACTATTTGAAAACCTTGGATTCAATGCTGTCTTCTACGGTGAGGTCCTGATGGGAAGCCATATGCCAAACCTGATGTATATGACCACATTCCATGATATGAAAACGCATGATGCCCGGTGGGATGCATTCCGAAATTCTCCCGAATGGAAGAAGATGTCAGCACTCGAGCAGTATGAGAATACTGTCTCGAAAGTGAATGTCTTTCTTCTGCATCCTGCAGAATACTCTGACTTCTAGGGAAGCATATTTGTTGTTGTATATTACGAATGCCAGCAACCACAGAGCCGCCAGGCACCGTGAATACGCATGTTTATAATGCCATGATATTCAGTGCCTGGTGGTTCCGGACCAGTTCCTCCAATGCTGGAATTCGCCGGTATATGCGGTTAAGGTATCCTTGTATGTTATACAACAATATGTACAAAGGAGGACAGGCTAATCAGGGAAATCTATCTTTGAAAGAGCCTCTTCAACCTCTTCATCGGTCAGTTCATGATCGGGAAGATTATTCTCGAAATACTTTTCATAAGCAGAGATGTCGAAATGACCGTGGCCGCTAAGATTAAAGAGTATTGTCCGTGATACTCCTTCCAGATCGGCTTTTCTTGCTTCATCAAGGGCAGCGGCAATAGCATAGTTTGATTCCGGAGCAGGAAGTATACCTTCATTTTTTGCGAAAAGGACTCCTGCTTCAAAGCATTCTCTCTGCATTTTGGCCTTGGCCTCAATGAATCCGTCTTTTTTGAGCTGGCTCACAAGCACTCCTGCACCGTGATAACGTAACCCCCCGGCATGGATCTTTTCAGGAATATAATTATGTCCAAGGGTGTACATTGGCAAAAGAGGCGTCAGTCCTGCTGAATCGCCGAAGTCGTACATGAACTTCCCTTTGGTCAGTTTAGGACATGATGAAGGCTCGACGGTAAGCAGGCGTGTCTTTTTACCATTCACCAGGTTTTCCCTGAGGAAAGGGAATGCTATTCCCGAAAAGTTTGATCCTCCTCCAAAGCAACCGATTACCACGTCGGGATAATCATCCGTTTTTGCCATCTGCAGCAAAGCTTCCTGTCCGATCACAGTCTGATGCAGGGAAACATGATTTAGCACGCTTCCGAGAGAATATTTTGTATAGGGGTCTTCTGCTGCAATTTCCATTGCTTCAGAGATTGCTATACCGAGGCTTCCCGGGGAGTCGGGATACATGTCAAGGACTTTCCTTCCTGCTGCTGTCATTGTGCTTGGTGAAGCAACTACTCTTGCATTATAGGCATTCATCATAAGCTTTCGCCCAGGTTTTTGGTTGTAGCTTACCTTTACCATGAATACAAGAAGCTCAAGTCCGAAATGGTGGCAGGCATAACTCATTGCGCTTCCCCACTGGCCGGCTCCTGTTTCCGTTGTAATCCTTTTAATTCCCTCCTCTTTGTTGTAATAAGCCTGGGCAATGGCTGTATTGGCCTTATGGGAACCAGAATAATTTCCCCCTTCATACTTATAATAAATTTTGCTTTTGGTGCCCAGACTTTTTTCGAGGCTGACAGCCCTGTAAAGAGGCGAAGGTCGGTAAACCTTGTAGAGTTCAAGTACTTCATCGGGTATGTCAGTATACCTTTCAGCAGACATCTCCTGTTTTATAAGCTCCATTGGAAAAACAGCTGCAAGAGCTTCCGGCCCGATAGGCTTGCGTGTTACGGGATGAAGCGGAGGCAAGGGCTTGTTAGGCATGTCAGCAGCAATATTATACCATTGGCGCGGCATTTCTTTCTCGCTTAGTAAAATCTTTGTGAACTTTTTCATAGTTTAAATATTTAGTGGTTAATGTTAACAAAACAAAAAAGGCATGCTGTGAACAGCATGCCTTTTTTGTAAAATATCTTATTGGAATTATACAACGGCCTTATTCACAGCTTCATTTCTCGAGCTGTGCCAGGACCAGATATATAATGCCATTGATTTCATAGCGACAAAAATAATTAAAAAATTGAATTTTCAATAAAAATTGAATTTTTTTTAAAATATTTACTTAATGAGTTGTTTTCAGGAGAAAAATCTTGCCTAAATCCGTAAACGCATATCATTCTTTTATTACGGCTCCCGCCTTTGCGAGGTCATTGAAGAATCCCGGATAGGATTTAGCGACGCAGTCAGGATCTTTAACGGTAACAGGCCGGGTTGCTCCAAGAGCTGCCACAGCAGCTGCCATGGCAATGCGATGGTCGTTATGCGAATCGATGCGGGCGCCCTGAATTTTGCCTCCTGTTATAAGCAGCGCATCTCCTCTCATTTCAATTTTTATGTTCATTTTTCCAAACTCTTCAATAAGCGCCAGCGCGCGGTTGCTTTCCTTGTGAATAAGCCTTGAAGCTCCCTTTATTTCCGATACTCCGCTGGAGTAGGATGCAAGTACAGCCAGGGGAGGGAAGAGATCGGGAGATTCTGTTGCATCGAATTCAAAAGCCTTAAGCTCTGCCCCTGAAACCTCAACAGCATTTTCTTCAGTGACGATGTTTGCGCCGGCTTTCATCAGTGCTTCAAGGATTGCCCTGTCGCTTTGAAGGCTGTTGTGGCGAAGGCCCTGAACCCTGAGGCTCCCTTTTACAGCTCCTGCAACAAGAAGGAATGCTCCTCCGCTCCAGTCGCCCTCAACTTCATAATTGCGGGCAAGGTATTTCTGATTGCCCTTGATTAAAAATTTTCTGTAGTGCTCGTTAGCGACATCTATGCCAAAATCCTTAAGCAGCCTGACAGTCATATCCACGTATGGTTTGCTCTTGAGATTGTTGACTGTGATTACGGAGTCGCCGGAAGTTAAAGGCAGGGCCATCAGAAGTCCCGTCAGGACCTGCGAGCTTATTGAACCGTCAATCTCGCAATGGCCCGGTTTAATAGGGCCATTTATTTTAAGAGGGAGATAACCGTCAGAGCTCAGGCATCTTACGCCTAGCTGGTTCAGGGCATCGCCTATAATGAACATAGGCCTTTTCTTCAGCGAACCTGTACCGTCGAGAGTAATTTCCTGCGGGAAGAGAGAGGCTATGGGTGAGAACATTCTTACAGCCAGTCCTGATTCACCGCAGTTAAGTTTATTTTCCCTTATGCCTTTCGATCCTTTTATGCGTACAGCATTATCTTCAGTCTGAACCTCTGCACCCAATGCAGCTGCTATTCCCATAGCCGCAATGGAATCGTCGCACCACGAAGGATTAAGTATGCAGCTTTCGCCGTCAGCCAGCATGGCTGCTGCAATGGCTCTCTGCATCATGCTTTTTGAAGGAGGGGCAGATACTGCACCTTTTATTTCTGAAGGCTCAATGGTTCTTTCCATGTCCGGAGATTACTTGTCATTCGATAGTTTCTTGCCCGGCAGGCCGTTATTCATCACCCTCATCTGGTGGTTTATTGATTCCTGGTGTATGGCTTTGAAAATAATGTCAATAGTCTCATTGCTTATTCCTTTTGTCTTGCCTTTTACCAGGACCTTTCTGATGATTTCGTCCCATCGGGTGGGCTGCAATATAGTGATATTATTCTCTTTTTTGTACTGCCCTATTGTTTCGGAAATTTTCATTCGCTGTTCAATTATATCGAGAAGATGGTCATCAAACACATCTATCTGCTGTCTGAGTTCGCCCAGAATGTCGAGCAGCCTCGGGTCTGACGGTACAGGGCTTCTCAGGATCAGCCGGCTAAGCAGTTCATTGAGTTCATCAGGGGTTATCTGTTGTGCTGCATCGCTTAAAGCCTTCTCTGGGTCGATGTGCGACTCGAGCATCAAGCCATCAAAGTTCAGGTCCATGGCTTTCTGGGAAATCTCATGCAGGTATATCCTTGACCCGGCAATATGACTTGGATCGCAGATAATGGGAATTTCAGGTATCCTTCTCCTGAGTTCAATCGGCAGCTGCCAGTTAGGCTGGTTCCTGTAAATTGTCTTTTCGTACGCGGAAAATCCTCTGTGTATCGCACCAAGCCTTTTTATGCCGGCTCTGGCTATCCGTTCAATTGCCCCGATCCATAATTCCAGGTCAGGATTTACGGGATTCTTTACCAGGACCATTACATCAACCCCGTTCAGTGCATTGGATATCTCCTGCACGGTGAAGGGATTAACCGAAGTCCTTGCGCCTATCCATAGCATGTCGATTCCGTATTTAAGTGCTTCATAGACATGCTTTTCATTGGCTACTTCAATGCCGACTGACAAACCGGTCTCCTCCTTTACATTTCTAAGCCACTTCAGCCCTTCAATCCCTATTCCTTCGAACGAATCGGGTCTTGTCCGTGGTTTCCAGATACCGGCCCTGAATACACTTATCTTATTCAATGCAGCAAGCTGTTTTGCAGTGCTCATTACCTGCTCTTCAGTCTCAGCACTGCAGGGACCTGAAATAAGGAAAGGCCTGCTTTTATAACCTTTCCACTCCTGTACCGGGACAGTATTGAACTTGGTTTCCATATTATTTTGTATTAATGTAAGATTTTTCTGATTTTGTTTGCTTCTTCCATAAGCTCCCTGAGCCCGTTCATGTCCTTTTCACTGATCAGTTTCCTGAAACGGTTCATTTTTTCGATATAAGTATCAATCACTTCAATTATTGATCCGGCATTTTCACAGAATATGGGAGCCCATGTTTCTGCGCTGCTCTTTGCCAGTCTTACGGTACTCTCAAAGCCTCCTGCGGCCAGGGCCAGTATATTACTTTCCTTACTTTCCTTCTCGAGAACGCTTAGAGCCAGCGAAAATGAAGTAATGTGGGAAATATGGGAAACATAAGCCACATGGATATCGTGATCGGAGGAATTCATAAACAGCTTTCTCATATTTAGTACGGAAAGCATGTTGTCCACAGTTTTCAGTGCATCTGGGTCGCTTTTTTCCTTATCGCAGATTATTGCGATCTTATAGTCAAACAGCTTGCCTATGGCTGCAAGAGGACCCGAGAATTCAGTTCCGGCCATAGGATGTACAGCTACAAAGCGGCCTCTTGCCGGATGATTCTCAGAGGCTCTGGCAATGCTGGCTTTTGTGGATCCCATGTCTGTGACGATCTTTTTTGTGCCGGCGATCCTGTCAAGAATGGCCGGCAAAAGAATGCAGTTAATATCAACAGGAGCGCTGAGAATTATGAGATCACTTTTGTCGACGGCATTTTCCAGAGAGTCGGTCTCATCAACCAGCCCGCAAAGCTCGGCAATATTCCTGTGCTGAAGGTTTGAATCAACTCCTATAATCCTGTTCGCAAAGCCCCTTTTCCGGAGATCGATCATCAGGGATCCTCCTATTAGTCCTATACCGATTACTGATATTGTCATTTGTTTTTATTATATGTTTGATATTTAATGTGTTTTACCGGAAAATGTTCTGGTCGGTGAAAGATACGATGCCAGCCTGTTCTTTGCTTCCAGCAGTAAGGATTCATCAGCACAAAGGGAGATCCTTATGTATCCGTCGCCATTGCTGCCGAAGATGAATCCCGGTGTTATGAAAACCCCCGTTCCTGTTAAAAGCTCTTCCACAAATGATTCAGTATTGCTTATCATTTCGGGAAGGCTCCCCCAGACAAATAATCCTGCCTGGCTTCTATCGTATCCGCAACCCAGGATACCCAGGATTTCTTCAGCAATTATCCTTCGTTTACGGTAAACACTATTGATGCGGTCATACCATTCAGGGGGATTATTAAGAGCTTCAACGGCTGCCATCTGAAGAGCGTAAAACATGCCTGAATCCATATTGCTCTTAAATTTAAGGATGTTCTGGATGTATTCCCTGCTCCCTGCCAGCATTCCAATGCGCCAGCCCGCCATGTTATGAGACTTGCTCAGGGAGTTCAGTTCGAGGGCTATATTCATGGCACCCTCCGAAGCAAGGATGCTTTTATAATCTTTGTTCAGGATAAAGCTGTAAGGATTATCATTGCACAGGAGTATATTGTGTCTTGAAGCAAAATCGACAAGCTTGTCAAACATATTTGCTGATGCCAGAGCGCCGGTAGGCATGTTTGGATAATTGACCCACATTAGCTTTACTCCTGACAGATCAGAATCCTCAATGCGGCTGATATCGGGATGCCAGCCTGATTTTTCAGTGAGGTCATAGTATTTTATTTTTCCTCCGGCCAGTTTTGCAGCAGAAGCATAGGCAGGATAACCGGGATCTGGAACAAGGACCACATCTCCCTCGTCGATGTAAGCCATTGTTATATGCATGATCCCTTCCTTGCTTCCCATCAGCGGAAGTATCTGGTTTTCCGGGTCAAGATGCACTTTGAAGTATTTGAGATACCATTCTGCGAATGCCTTTCTCAGGGCGGGGATGCCTATATAGCTCTGGTATCCGTGGATGCCTGATTTTGAGGCTTCAGAACACAATTGCCTTATGGTGTTTTCTGAAGGAGACTGGTCAGGACTTCCTATGCCAAGATTTATAACATCAATTCCTGAAGATCGCATGCGATCTATCTGTCGCAGCTTTGCCGAAAAGTAATATTCCTGTACGGCGTTTAAACGTTCAGCAGGTTTAACTTTCATATAACATTTCTCCCTTATTATAAATGCCAAGTATTTCAAGATTGCTTGTATACTTTTCAATCACACTTTTTATGTAGTCAATATCCGGATCAGGCGGCAGCTCAAGATCAAGATAGAACATATATTCCCACTCTCCATTCAACCTGGGTACTGACTGGATCTTAGAGAGATTGATATTCATTTCCGCCAGTTTAACGAGAACAACAGCCAGGGAACCCGGTTTATGGCCTGTTGAAAAACATATCGATACTTTATTTCCTGAGGGATTCACCTTTTCTTCGCTTCCTATAATGAGAAAGCGAGTGTAGTTCTTTTTGTATGTCTCAATGCCTGAAGCGATGATTTCAAGCCCGTAAATCTCAGCTGCATTTGCTGAGGCTATCGCGGCTATCTTTTTCAGCTTTTTTTCCGAAATTATTCTGGCACTTCCTGCAGTATCATCAGATTCTACAAGAGTTATTTCCGGATATTGATTGAGAAATGCCATGCATTGAAACAGGGCTATGGGGTGTGACCTTATCTGCTTTATATCCCTTATGGTCTGACCTGGCATTGCCATCAGATTCTGCCTGATCCTCAGGTTGTGTTCACCCAGGACTTTCATTCGAGATTCCCTTATGAGGGTATAATTATAAAGCATGCTGCCCGAGCGTGCGTTTTCAATAGCCATTACTGCCAGATCAGCATTGCCGTCGAGGACCGTTTTTAGTGTCATATCGAATGTTGAACATGGCACAATTTCAATATCGTGACTGGAAAAATATTGCCTGGCGGCAACCTCGTGGAAGCATCCTTCCTCTCCCTGAACAGAAACTTTCATCTTCTAACTTTTTTTAAAAAAGAAGGGCCCCTTTCTGAGGGACCCTTGTCAGCTTTATTGTCGTTTATCTGAATACAAAAATCCCCTTATTTCCTTTTAAAAAAATAAAAGCAGAAATAGAAATAAGAGAATATATTGTATACAAAATTCATTTTTTTGCTTTGTTGGGTTACAAAAATAAATTAAAAATCAATTAATACAAATAAAGTTTCAATTTTTTTTATATGAGATCAAAATTTATCAGAGAATTGAGATTGGAGGTCATCAGTTTCTTCTGTGTCGGGGTCGTGGTACATGCCCTTCGAACTTCAGGAGAGCAGGTGCTTATACATCTTGAAGCCAGATTGCAGGTGTGTGATTGTCTGGCTTCACATTTCCATTCCGGGAGTATTCGGATCAGCTTTATCAGATATTGATCAAGGGGAGGTTTGTCATTTCTTATGCCTCAATCTCAGGACCTCTTCAATATCAGAAAAGGTTACATTTTTGGTTTTCAGAAGTATCAGCATGTGATAAAGGAGGTCAGCAGCTTCATTTTTGAATAGTTCAGTATTATCATTCATGGCTTCAATTACGAGCTCCACTGCCTCTTCACCTACTTTCTGGGCCACCTTTCCGATCCCTTTTCTGTACAGTTTGTTTGTGTAGGAGTTTTCTGTATTTTCATTAATCCTTTGACTTATTATTTGTTCCAGCTTGTATACAAAACCTTTGGCTGGTTCTTCCCCGAAACATGAATGTGACCCGGTATGGCAGACCGGTCCGGTTGGCTCAACTTTAACAAGCAGGGTGTCTTTATCGCAGTCTGTTGTTATTTCCTTAACAATAAGAAAGTTACCTGATGTTTCGCCTTTGGTCCACAGACGGTTTTTACTTCTGCTGAAAAAGGTGACTTTGCCCTCATCTTTCGTTTTTGCCAGAGCTTCATCATTCATGTATCCCAGCATCAAAACCTCGGAGGTATAATAATCCTGGATCACTGCAGGGATGAGCCCGCTTCCTTTTTTAAAATCCAATGTTGTCATTTTGTTGTATTTTTCCTTTATCGTACTCTGTGGCTTTTCAATTCAATTCATGGAAACACTTTTCAGGAATATCCGGAGATACCATGGTTCAGGGAATGGGGGTCAAAGTGCGTTATTTATAATCTTACGCTGATATTCCTTTCCGAAAGATATTTCTTCAATTCAGGAATTGAGATCTCCCCGTAATGAAAAATGCTTGCTGCCAGTGCTGCACTACATCCGGTTTTTGTAAAGACCTCCCTGAAGTGGTCCATGGTTCCTGCTCCTCCTGATGCAATGACAGGTATGTTAACAAGCGCCGTCACCTCACGGGTTATTCCCAGGGAAAAGCCTGATTTTGTGCCATCAGTGTTCATTGATGTTAAAAGGATCTCGCCGGCACCCATGCTCTCAGCTTTAGCGGCCCAATCCGATGTTTTCAGGTCAGTTGGCGTCCTTCCCCCGTCAGTATAAACCATCCATTCACTGCCTACCAACTTTGTATCTATGGCAACAACAACGCACTGGCTGCCGAATTCTTCCGATATCTGCCTGATCAGGACCGGATTTCGCACTGCAGCAGAGTTGATGCTCACCTTATCGGCTCCGGCCTTGATAAGTACCGACACATCCTCTGTGGAATTGATACCACCGCCTACGGTGAAAGGAATATTGATCTCAGCAGCTATTTTTTCAACGAGTGATGCGAAGGTCTTCCTATTTTCAATAGTAGCCGTAATGTCAAGAAATACAAGCTCATCAGCTCTTTCTTCCACATATCTTTTGGCAAGGTCAACAGGATTGCCGGCGTCCCTGATGTCGACAAAATTTATTCCCTTGACGGTTCTTCCGTTCATTATATCCAGGCAGGGGATAATTCTTTTTTTCAGCATAGTTTCCTTATTTCATTTAAACTCAGTACTCCCTCGTAAATGGCTTTACCGATAATAGCTCCTTCGCAGCCTGTTTCAGCAAGCCTCAGGATATCATTTGAAGACGAAATGCCTCCGCTTGCGATAAGGCGTATTCCTTCAGTCGCAGAGATAATTTCACCATACAAATCAAAGGAGGGGCCTTCCAGCATTCCATCCTTTTCAATATCGGTACAGATAACATATTTAACGCCTTTCAGGCTGTAGCCGGTGATGAATGATAACAGGTCCATTCCGCTGTTTTCCTGCCATCCCTCCGTGGAGATCTTTCGATGTGAACCATCAGCTCCGAGTATAATTCTCTCCTGGCCCCATTTTGCCAGCCATTCCATAAACAGAGGGGGATTGGTTGCAGCAATGCTGCCGCATGTTACCTGGTTTGCTCCGCTGTTAAAGACGATAGAAAGGTCATTATCCGACCTGATGCCTCCCCCGAAATCTATTTTAAGAGAGGTCTTTGATGCTATTTCCTCCACAACATGAAAATTGACCACCCGCTTTTCCCTTGCTCCGTCAAGATCAACAACATGGACATATTGTATGCCATGATCCTCAACCTGTTTTGCCACATCCAGGGGATTGTGGCTGTAGGTCTTTCTTGTAGAGTAATCGCCTTTTGTAAGCCTGACACAATGTCCTCCGATAATATCAAGGGCAATAATTATCCTCATAATTCCAGGAAGTTTTGAAGTATTTTAATTCCGGTTGATGCAGACTTTTCAGGATGGAACTGGGTGGCATAAAAATTATCTTTATGCATTGCTGCCGAGAAGGGGAGAACGTAATCGCAGATGGCCGTTGTCTCAGTTGTTATCTCTGCGTAATAGCTATGTACATAATATACATCTTCATCTGCTGATATCCCATTGAAAAGCTTTCCCTTAAGAGCTGAGAAATTATTCCAGCCCATATGCGGGATCTTGTCGAAAGGTGGGAATCTTTTAACATGGGCATCAAATATTCCAAGGCATTTTGTAAAGCTTTCATCAGAAAAACTGCACATAAGTTGCAGGCCAAGGCAAATTCCCAGGACTGGTCTTGTAAGCGACAGAATGGTCTTATCGAGGCCTTTGTCCATCAGGTACCTCATAGCGGAACCCGCCTCGCCTACACCAGGTATGATCACCTTCTCAGCTGAAATGATCTCCTGGCTGTTGTCAGTAACCTTGCTTGCGCAACCCAGTCTGGAAAGGGCATTCTGCACCGACTGTATGTTTCCGGCATTATATTTTATAACAGCAATCATAATTTCCCTTTGGTAGTTGGCAAAATACCGGAGTCTGTTTTTGCTGCAGCCAGTTTCATCGATCTGGCAAACGCTTTGAACACCGCTTCCGCCTTGTGATGGTCATTATCGCCCTCAGCCCTTATATTGAGGTTGCACCGTGCAGAATCGCTGAATGACTTAAAGAAATGGAAGAACATTTCAGTGGGCATTTCCCCTGTTTTTTGACTGTTGAATTTTACATCCCATACAAGCCATGGCCTGCCGCTAAAATCAATAGCCACCTGAGCCAGGCAATCGTCCATCGGAAGAACAAATCCATACCTCTCAATCCCCTTTTTACTTCCAAGAGCCCCAACGAAAGCTTCTCCCAGTGAAATTGCCACATCTTCCACTGTATGATGAAAATCAACATCAAGGTCTCCCCTGGCTTCCAGGCTGAGGTCAAAGCCGCCATGCCTGGCTAACTGGGCAAGCATATGATCAAAGAATCCTATGCCTGTATTAACGTTGTATTCTCCCGTTCCGTCAAGATTCAATCTGAGTTTAATTCTGGTTTCAGATGTGTTCCTGTCGACAGAGGCTTTCCGCGGAAAAGATTTCAGGAACCTGTATATTTCTTTCCAGTCGCGTGTGGAAAGTGCAGCCAGAGAATTTATTTCATTGCTGAAGTAGATGGCTCGGCATCCAAGGTTTTCAGCAAGCTGAAGGTCGGTAATCCTGTCGCCTATAACGTATGATGAGGCCATATCTATTCCCTGTGAAATGTACTTCGTCAGCATCGCTGTCCCCGGCTTCCTTGTGGGAGCTTTATCTTCCGGAAATGTTCTGTCGATAAAGACATCAGCAAATTTCACTCCTTCACCTTCAAGTATCTGAAGCATCTTGTTATGCGAAGGCCAGAATGTATCTTCAGGAAAGGAATCGGTACCAAGACCGTCCTGGTTGGTTACCATCACAAATTCATAATCAGTCTCTATTGCGATAGCAGAGAGGGCTGTGATAACTCCCGGAATGAACTCAAAATCCTCAAGGCTGTCGACCTGTTCATCGAGGGGTTCCCGGAGAATGGTGCCATCCCTGTCAATAAAAAGTACTTTTTTCATTAGATGATCATTTTCATTGAATTCAGCAGTTCGTTGTTTTCCTCGGGAGTCCCGACAGTAATTCGCAAGCAGTTAAAAACCAGCTTTGTCCTGTTTCTTACGATGATCTTTTTATTTATCAGTCTGTTATAAATATAGTCAGCATCTTTTACCTTAACAAGGAGAAAGTTTGAGTCGGAAGGGAATATATTTTCAACCATATCTAGTTTTGCCAGGCTCTCTCTGAGCCTTTCTCTCTCTGAAAGTATTTCTTCTATTTCTTTTCTTACGGTATCAGTGTCGGCTAGTTTCTTTAGCGCCGCTTGCTGGTTAAGTGTGCTGATATTGTAAGGAGGTTTTATCCTGTAGAGGTAGTTAATGATCCTCTCGTCAGCGAAAGCCATTCCTGTTCTGACAGCGGCAAGTCCAAAGGCTTTACTGAAGGTCTGCATCACAATCAGGTTTTGGTATATCCCGGTCTTATCACTTAAAGATGGTTTGCTGCTGAAATCTGCATAGGCTTCATCAATCACCACAATCCCCCTGAAATTTTCTAACAGGCTTTCAATATCATCATAATTCATGCAGTTGCCGGTGGGATTATTAGGTGAGCAGATAAAAACCAGTTTTATCTGTTTATCTACTTCGGCAACCTTTATAACCCTGGCGGTGTCTATCTGGAATTCGTGCGTAAGAGGAATTTTAATGATTTCTACATCATTTATTGCAGCAGAAACTTCATACATGCCGTATGACGGGGAAAAGGTGAGTGCCTTGTCTGTTCCCGGGATGCAGAATATCCTGTAGCACAAGTCAATTATTTCATCACTTCCATTGCCAAGGAAGATATTCTCAAAAGGGATGCTCTTGTATTTGCTTATTTCTCTCCTGAGGTCTTTATGGTAAGGATCGGGGTACCTGTTAAGAATCCCGTACGGATTCTCATTGGCATCGAGGAATGTCCCATTGCTTCCTGCGAATTCATCCCGCGCACAGGAGTAGGGGATAAGCTCCCTTACATTTTTGCGTACAAGTGAATCAATGTCCGTCATTTTATAAAGAATTAAGTCGTATTGAAACAGCATTTCTGTGAGCCGTTAGAAATTCAGCTTCTGCCATGGCTTCGACAGAAGGGCCGATCCTTGCAAGTCCTTCAGCAGATATTTCCTGGAAAGTTATTTTTTTCAGGAAGCTGTCGGTTGATACTCCGCTGCTGCTGCGTGCAAAACCGTTGGTAGGAAGAGTGTGGTTGGTTCCGGAAGCATAATCACCAATGCTTTCGCAGCTGTACCGGCCAAGGAATACCGATCCGGCGTTGATTACTTTTTCCGCTGCTTTAAGCGGATCAGTTGTTGAAATGATAAGATGTTCAGGCGCATATATATTGCTGAAGTCAACACAATCATCAACAGATTCAAGTTTGACCAGAAGGCTGGTCATGAGCGCTTTCTGTGCCATGTCTTTTCTTTCAAGCTTTTGAATCTGCCGGCCGACAGCCTCACTGACCAGCCTGATCATCTTGTCGCTGTCGGTGAGCATCACAACCTGGCTGTCGGCACCATGTTCAGCCTGCGACAGGAGGTCGGCCGCAACAAATTCAGGATCTGCGCTCTCGTCAGCTATCACCAGAACTTCACTTGGGCCGGCAGGAATATCAATGCCCACCCCATCGAGTTGCACCAGCTCCTTGGCCTTCGTCACATACTGGTTGCCAGGACCAAAGATCTTATATACACGTGGTATTGTCTCTGTCCCGTAAGCCATTGCAGCTATAGCCTGAGCTCCTCCAACACCGTATATTTCAGTGATTCCGCAGGCCAATGCGGCATAAAGTATCAAAGGATTAACAGTGCCATCCTTTCCCCTGGGAGTGCAGACTATGATTCTTTTACACCCGGCAATCCTTGCAGGTATTGCAAGCATCAGGACTGTTGAGAATAATGGTGCAGTCCCGCCCGGAATATAAAGCCCGACCTTTTCAATGGGTGTGCTTTTTCTCCAGCATTTCACTCCCTGTACCGTCTCAACAATTTCTTCACTGACCAACTGTGAAGCATGGAACTTCTCGATGTTTGCTTTAGCGATGCTTATAGCTTCCTTCAGTTCATCAGGAATCAGATCAGATGACCCTGATATTAATCCCGGATCAATCTTTAATTTTCCCGTGGCTGAGCCCCCGAATTTCTGATTAAAAAATACAAGTGCCCTGTCGCCTTCTGATCTAACCCTGCTGAAAATGTCTCTGACGGTACTTTCAATTTCACCTGAATGAATTGCCGGCCTCAGGGAAAGTTCTTCCCAGGAATCGCGTGGAGGTGAGATGAATGTTTTCATTACACTATCATTTTTTCAATCGGGATGACCAGTATGCCTTCGGCACCGGCGTTCTTAAGCTGGTCAATTCTTTCCCAGAAATCGTCTTCCCTCACAACGGAATGCATGCTGCACCATCCTTTTATTGCAAGGGGAAGCACGGTAGGACTTTTCATGCCGGGAAGTATTTTACAAATCCTGTCAATTGCCTCCTCAGGGGCATTAAGAAGAATATACTTATTCTCCTTGGCGTTTCTCACTGCTCTTACCCTGAAAAGAAACTTATCGAGAATTGACTGTTTTATTTCATCCAGGTGTTTATTGGCTATGATGACAGCCTGGCTGTTCATTATTGTTTCAACCTCACGCAGACCGTTAGTGAGAAGAGTGCTTCCCGAGCTTACAATATCGCATACAGCATCGGCCAGCCCTATACCGGGAGCAATCTCCACACTTCCGCTTATCTCCTCAATTTCAGCTTTTATGTTATTCTTTGACAGGTATTCCGAAAGAATTCCGGGATAGCTTGTTGCCACTTTCCTGTTCATGAAGTAACCGGGCCCGGGATAAGGTTCTTCCTTTGGAATGGCAAGACTCAGGCGGCAGTGGGCAAAACCAAGCTGATCAAGTGTTCTCACGTCCTTGTTTTTCTCAAGCACCATGTTTTCTCCAAGTATGCCGATGTCGGCCACCTGTTGTTCGACGTACTGCGGGATGTCGTCATCCCTGAGGAAAAGTATTTCCACAGGAAAATTGCCCGCGATAGTTCTCAGGACGTTTGCACCGTTGGAAATTTTTATGCCGCAGTCTTCAAGGAGTCTTCTTGAATTTTCGCTGAGGCGCCCTGATTTTTGGATTGCTACTTTCAGATTGCTCATCTTTTTGTTCAATTAGCCGGAGCAGTGCCGGAAGGAAAATAAAAACCCGCCTGGCACTGCTCAGACGGGTTAACGATATTTTTAATTGCCTCATATCATTTTCATCTCGCCTGAGCGCAGCAATGAAAATGATGATGATGAAAGTTAAGTGAATACATTTTTAAAAATTTCAAGTGCAAATATAGTTATTTTTTAATTTTTATCGTAATGATGATAAAAAATGTTATGATTTAAATCCATTCGTATAAATCTCTCACAAGAAACGACTGACCTAAACAACCGGTAAATCTCTTATACTACTTTCTAATGCTCGATGAGAATCATCCCATATCAGTTTATCGCACCCGCTATGGGGCTTGCTTCCCGTTGTGGGACGTCATGATGGGCGTTGCCCATCACGATGATATTACCAGCCTACGGCCTGAGCTGAAAAATGAGCAACATTAGTCAGACCCACAGAGGCGTAATATATTGGAATTTGTATCTGTTTACACTCTCTCAGCCACAAGATCACCGACTTCAGTTGTGGAATATCCCATTCTTCCGGCGCCCAGATCCTTTATTTTGTTGGCTGTGATATCCATTATTGCATTTTCAACGGCCTGTGCCGCTTTTGCTTCTCCCAGATGCTCAAGCATCATCCCCCCGCATGCTATTGCTGCCAGCGGATTGATTATATTCATGCCCGTATATTTTGGAGCGGATCCGCCTATAGGTTCGAACATGGAAACTCCTTCAGGATTGATGTTTCCTCCTGCAGCAATGCCCATTCCTCCCTGGGTAATTGCCCCCAGGTCAGTTATTATGTCTCCGAACATGTTTGTTGTAACGATGACATCAAACCATTCCGGATTTTTGATCATCCACATGCAGGTTGCGTCAACATGGTAGTATTCCCTCTTTATGTCAGGGAATTCCTTTTCACCCATCTCATGAAATGCTCTTTCCCACAGATCGAAGACAAATGTCAGGACGTTTGTTTTACCACATAAAGCCAGAGTCTTCTTTTTGTTCCTTTTCCTTGTATATTCAAAGGCATACCTGAGGCACCTGTCGACCTGGAAACGGTTGTAAACCATATTCTGCATGGCTATCTCATGAGGAGTTCCCTTCATAGTTACACCGCCGCTTCCTGTGTACACATCTCCGCTGTTTTCGCGAACCACAACGTAATCGATGTGTTCAGGTCCTTTGTCTTTCAACGGTGTGGCCACCCCCGGGTATAGTTTTACAGGCCTAAGGTTAATGTACTGGTCGAGTTCAAAACGCAGTCTGAGGAGTATCCCTTTTTCCAGAATACCCGGTTTTACATCGGGATGTCCGATTGCACCAAGGAATATTGAATCAAACCTTTTCAGCTGCTCCTGAGCGGAATCCGGCAGGATCTCGCCTGTTCTCAGATATCTTTCACCTCCGAAATCAAATTCTTCGAAACTTATTTTAAAGCCGTACTTTGCGGCAGCAGCATTCAACACTTTTCTGCCTTCCCTGACAACTTCAGGTCCGGTTCCGTCGCCGGGTATTACGGCTACATTATAAGATTTATTCATAAAATATTGATTATAAGCAGTTAGTTCTTTGTTAATTTTTATTCATACTCCAGTAATAAATTCACCGATCATTTTTTCTTCACTGTTCCCTTTATTGTTCCCATTTCCGTTCAGGCCTTCAATGATGTTAAGCATTCTTTCAGTTGCTTTTATTGCCGATTCAGTCTGGTCGGCATCGAGTCCCTTGGTCCTGAATTCCCTTCCCTTATAGTTCCAGGTAATGATAGTTTCAGTCAGGGCATCTGTTTTTCCTCCCGGGGGGATTGAAACTTCATAATCGGTCAGAGCGGGCAGCTCTTTCCCGAGATGGTCATAGATGATCCTCAGTGCTTTCATGAATGCATCGTATTGCCCGTCGCCTGAAGATGTCTCCTGGTAGAGATTTCCGTTGATATCGATCTGGACGCTGGCAAATGGTTTAAGACCGTAAGAAAGCGAGAGGGAATAGTTCTTAATGAAGATCTTATAATTTGTCCGGTCATCTCCAAGTACATCAGAGATTATGAAAGGCAGGTCTTCCTGTGTCACATTTTCCTTCTTATCGCCAAGTTCTATTACACGTTGTGTAACTTTAGCGAGCGATTCGGGGCTGAGATTCAATCCGAATTCTTCCAGGTTCTTGCGTATTGTTGCTTTGCCTGATTGCTTCCCGAGTGCATATTTTCTTTTCCTGCCAAATCTTTCAGGCAGGAGGTTGTTGTAATAAAGGTTATCCTTGCTGTCGCCGTCGGCGTGAACGCCTGAAGTCTGGGTAAACACGTTTTCACCGATTATTGGCTTGTTTACGGGAATCCTTATTCCGCTGAATGTCTCAACTAGCTTGCTTACTTTTGTTATTGCAGATTCATTGAGGCCTGTTTCAACTGACAGTTGATCGCTGAGGACGCCTATAACGCTTGATAGAGGTGCATTTCCTGCTCTCTCCCCGAGTCCGTTTACAGTTGTATGAACGCCTTTAATTCCGGCTCTTACAGCAGAAAAAATGTTTGCAACGGCAAGGTCGTAATCATTATGCGGGTGAAAATCAAAATGAAGGTCTGGGTATTTCCCGATCATTTTACTGCATAACATGTATGTCTGGTCCGGATTCAGAATACCAAGCGTGTCGGGGAGCATGAAGCGTTCTATTCTTTCGTTTTTCAGGGAATTGATCATATAGAACACGTATTCCTCTGAGTTTAACATTCCGTTTGACCAGTCTTCCAGGTAGATGTTCAGATGCATGTCGAGTTGTTCAGCCTGTTTTATGATAGCCCTGATGTCATTAACGTGTTCACCGGGGGTTTTTCTCAGCTGTTTTTCAAGGTGGCGCAATGAACCTTTGCATAGGAGGTTTATTACCTTTCCGCCTGCATCATGTATCCAGTTTAGTGATACATCGCCGTCGACAAACCCGAGCACCTCTACTTTCCTCTGGATGTTATTCTGGCGAGCCCATTCAGTGATCTTTCTGAGAGCTTCAAATTCCCCGGAAGATACACGGGCTGAAGCCACTTCAATCCGGTCGACCCTTACATCCTGCAAAAGCAATCTGGCTATATGCAGTTTTTCAAGAGGCGAATAAGAAACACCCTGGGTTTGTTCACCGTCGCGCAGGGTTGTGTCCATTATTTCTATTCTCATCCTAGAATCTTTTGTTCATTTCAAAAGTGGTGATCAGGTCACGTATCCCCAGAAGGTAATCTATGTCGTCGAGACCTTTCATCAGGCACTCTTTCTTGTAGGGATTAATATCAAACGTAAAAGATTCACCCGCAGGAAGTATGGAGAACTTTTGCTGTTCCAGGTCTATCCTTGCTTTGGTGTCGGGATTTTTAAGGGTAAGGTCCAGAAGTTTTCTGAGGGCTTCATCGGGTATTACAACAGGAAGCAATCCGTTGTTCAGTGCATTGTTCCTGAAAATGTCTGCAAAGAAGCTTGATACAACTGCCCTGAAGCCATGGTCAAAGATAGCCCATACTGCGTGCTCCCGGCTGGATCCGCTGCCGAAGTTCTTTCCGGCGATGAGTATTTTGCCTTTATAGGAGGGATTATTCAGGATGAAATCCGTTTTCCTGTTCCCTTTTTTGTCATATCTCCAGTCATAGAAAAGATTAGCACCGAATCCCTCCCTCGATGTGGCATTCAGAAACCTGGCAGGTATTATCTGGTCAGTATCCACATTTTCATATGGTAGAGGTACACAGGTTGATTCAAGTATTTGAAATTTCTCTTTTGACATGTCAGATCAGTATTAGGTTTTCAGTCAATAAATTCTCGGGGATCAGCAAGATAACCTGTCACTGCTGCAGCTGCAGCAGTCAGAGGGCTTGCCAGTAATGTTCTTGAGCCGGGTCCCTGGCGGCCTTCAAAGTTTCTGTTTGAGGTAGATACGGCATATTTACCGGGGGGTATCTTATCTTCATTCATTGCAAGGCAGGAGGAACATCCGGGCTGCCTGAGCCCGAAGCCTGCTTTATTGAGTATATCAACCAGGCCTTCCTTTATTGCCTGTTGTTCCACTATCTTTGATCCCGGAACAATTAAGGCAGTTATTCCCGGAGCTTTCTGCCTGTCTTTTACAATGCCTGCAAAAGCCCTCAGGTCTTCTATTCTTCCATTGGTACAGCTGCCTAGAAACACATAGTCGACCGGATGGCCTGCCATTTTCATTCCTGGTACAAAACCCATATAATCAAGTGATTTAAGAAAAGATGCAGATGCATCAGTGCTTATTGAATCGATTGTTGGTATTGATTCATCAATAGCTATGGCCATTCCCGGATTTGTCCCGTAAGTGATCATTGGTTTTATAGCTGAGCCATTTATCTCAAGTTCACGATCAAATTCAGCATCAGGATCGCTTTTAAGATCCTTCCATTTTTGGATAAGTGAATCCAGGTCAATATTATCAGGGAAGGAGGGTAGTTCCCGAAGGTATCTGAAAGTTGTCTCATCAGGTGCTATTAATCCACCCCGCGCACCCATTTCTATACTCATGTTGCATATGGTCATCCTTCCTTCCATAGAAAGATCACTTATGACACTGCCCGAATATTCCACGAAATAACCTGTTGCACCACCGCTTGAAAGCTGTGAAATAATGTACATTATGACATCTTTTGCAGTAACTCCCTTCCCCAGCTTTCCATTCACGGTTATTCTCATCTTTTTCGGCCTGGGTTGAAGGATGCATTGAGAAGCCAGTACCATCTCAACCTCGCTTGTGCCAATACCAAAGGCTATGGTACCGAATGCTCCATGGGTTGACGTGTGACTGTCGCCGCAGACTATGGTCATTCCAGGCCTGGTGTAACCCAGTTCAGGTCCGATAACATGTACTATGCCATTCCTGGGGTGATTCAGTCCGAAAAGGGTAATGCCAAAATCAGAGCAGTTTTCATCAAGCTTGTCCACCTGTCTTTTTGAGAGTTCATCCCTTATTGGCTGGTCCTGGTTCAGTGTAGGTATGTTGTGATCGGCTGTTGCCAGGGTTTTTTCAGGCCGGAAGACCTTGATGCCTCTCTTTCTTAATCCATCAAAAGCCTGAGGGCTTGTTACTTCGTGAATAAAATGCTGATCAATATACAGGACATCAGGCCCGCCATCTATAGATCTTACTACATGGGCATCCCATATCTTGTCAAAAAGTGTTTTTTGTTCCATAAAGTTTTAATCGCCACTCCAAATGCCTTTACTGTGACTTTCCTGTTATACCTGGAGGTTTTTGTTTTTCCCCTCGGAAGAACAGTGAGTTTGCACAGTCGGCATGGAGATTATTTTATTTTTGAAATTGCATCTATAAATGCTTCAACTGAAGCTGTTACAATGTCTGTATGTGCCGAAAAGCCATAATAGATCTTACCCTGGTGTTCAATCTGAATATGAACCTTGCCGATATCATCGCTTCCCTTGGTAATTGCCTGGATAAGGAATTCTTCGAGGTGAACAGTCTTGCTGATCAACTGTTTTACCGCAGTGAAGGCAGCATCAATCGGACCGTTGCCGGTAGCTGTTGACGTATGGACTTCCCCGTTAATCCTTATTCCGACAGTAGCAACAGGTATTGCTGATTTTCCGCAGGTTACCTGAAGAAGTTCGAGTTTCAGCGCTTTCTCCCCCGAGGATATTTCCCCGCAGAGGATTCTTATATCCTCATCGTTTATCTCTTTCTTTTTATCGGCCAGCAAAAGAAAGCGATGATACATATCGTCAAGCTCTTCCTTTCCAAGTCGTATACCGAGCAGTTCGAGGCGATGATTAAGAGCGGCCCTTCCGCTGCGGGCTGTCAGGATTATTGAGGATTCCTTTATTCCGACCTCATGAGGATCTATTATTTCATAGTTTTCCCTGTACTTTAATACGCCGTCCTGGTGAATTCCCGATGAGTGGGCAAACGCGTTTCTTCCCACAATAGCCTTGTTGGCCTGTACCGGCATGCTCATGAGAGTTGAGACAAGCCTGCTCGTTTTAAAGATGAGCCTTGAGTTAATGTCTGTTTTCAGGTTAAGAGAGTGATGGCTTTTGATGATCATAGCCACTTCTTCCAGGGAAGTATTTCCAGCCCTTTCTCCGATACCGTTGATGGTTACCTCAACCTGCCTGGCACCGCTAATGACACCCATGATAGTGTTAGCTGTTGCCATGCCAAGATCATTGTGGCAGTGTGTTGAAATCACCGCTTTATTAATGTTGGGTACATTTTCCTTGAGAAACCTGATCTTCTCGCCATATTCCTCAGGAAGGCAGTAGCCGGTTGTGTCAGGTATATTTACAACCGTAGCCCCGGCTTTGATTACGGCTTCTATGACTCTCGCAAGGTATTCGTTTTCGCTTCTTCCCGCGTCTTCTGCATAAAACTCAACATCGTCAACGAACTTCCTTGCGTACTTTACAGCGTCAACAGCTCTCTTAAGTATCTCTTCAGGCGTCGTCTTTATCTTATACTTAATATGGTATGATGACGTTCCGATACCCGTGTGGATCCTTTTCTTCTGTGCATACTGAAGAGCTTCGGCTGCTACTTCTATATCCTTTTTAACGGCTCTGGTAAGCGCGCATATTACAGGATTCCTGACAGCTTTGGAAATTTCCACGACCGATGTATAATCGCCGGGGCTCGATATGGGGAAGCCTGCTTCAATAATATCGACGCCAAGTTCCTCAAGCGCCCTTGCCACCTCTATCTTTTCGACAGTATTCAGCTGACAGCCGGGTACCTGTTCTCCATCCCTGAGGGTGGTGTCAAAAATAAATACCTTTTCTTCCATCGGGAGATATATTAAAGGTTAATGATTTCCTGGTCTCAGTTTTCTCACAGCAGAGCCGGCTACCCACAATTCCGAATTGCCAAGCTCTCTTAGTTCGGCATCGAGAAGTTGTTTATAATCCATTGATCCGGTTGATTTAAGAACTCTTACGCACTCTTCTCCCGATTTTACCTTCTTGTATAAATCCTTGAAAACCGGAAGAGTTGCTTCCCTGAATTTGGGGCGCCAGTCGAGTGCGCCGCGCTGGGCAGTGGCACTGCAGTTAGCATACATCCAGTCCATACCTTTTTCGTCGACCAGCCGGATCAGGCTCTGTGTAAGTTCCTCAACTGTTTCGTTGAATGCTTCGGATGGTGAATGGCCGTTTTCCCTTAGTACCTGATACTGGGCATCCATTATGCCTGCCAATGCTCCCATAAGGACACCCCTTTCGCCTGTAAGGTCTGAATAGACCTCATTCTCAAAAGTTGTAGGGAAAAGGTAACCTGAGCCAATGGCAATTCCAAGAGCAAGAATCCGGTCTGTTGCCCTTCCTGTAAAATCCTGGAATACTGAATAGCTGGAGTTGATCCCTGCGCCTGCAAGAAAATTTCTTCTTACGCTGGTTCCGGAACCTTTTGGTGCACATAGGATAACGTCGATATTATCGGGAGGTACAACGCCAGTATGCTCCTTATATGTTATGGAGAAACCATGCGAAAAATAGAGAGCATCTCCTTCCTTCAGGCATGGCCTGATCTTTGGCCACAAAATTCTCTGTGCTGCATCAGAAACAAGATACTGAATAATAGTCCCTTTTTCTGCTGCTTCTTCAACCGGAAAAAGGGTTTCTCCCGGTTTGAATCCGTCAGCTACAGCCCTGTCCCAGTCATTCCTGAACTCGGGAGCCTGCCCTACAATAACATTAATTCCATTGTCTTTCATATTAAGAGCCTGTGCAGGCCCCTGAACACCGTAGCCTATGACGGCAACCACTTCATCCTGAAGCACATCTCTTGCCTTCGAAAGCGGGAACTCTTCCCTTGTTACAACTTCTTCAATTACTCCGCCAAAATCTATTTTTGCCATTTTTTTGAATTTTATTAGGTGTTTATTACTGGTTTTTTCTGGTTGTTCTTATGTGTTTGATACTGTATTGCATATGCTTATCCTGAATTTTTAATCCCTGATTTTCATATCTGAAGGAAATGACTGGCGATAAAGAGTAATTATCAGCTCAATATTTGTTCTTTTTCAGTTTTGTAACGGTTAGCCATATCCATTTCCTGAAGATATGTATTGAGCTCTTTCACCTGCCTGGTAACAGCCACCCTTCCTGATCTGACGAACTGTAATACCCTGCATGATTCGAGTTCATCAAGCAACTCTTTTATCTCAGCCTTATGTCCTGTTTTTTCAATGACAATGAACTCAGGAGTCATTTCAAGTATCCGTGCATGATGTGATCTGACAATCGTATCTATCAGGTTGCCCGACATCAGGTCCTTCGTGGATACTTTCATAAGAGCAAGCTCCTGGTATACAATCTCGTCAGAAGTATGCACAAAAACCTTCAGGACCTCAACAATTTTCTGAAACTGACGAGCTACCTTATTTACCATTTCTTCTGTGGTAATAACCACAAGTGTCAGTACTTTTACTCTTTTAACGGCTGATTCCGAAGCAGTGATACTCTCGATGTTTATCTGTCTTCGTGTAAGGATAATGGTGATCTGGTTAAGAATGCCTATGTGATCCTCCGTGAATAGTGAAATTGTGTATTCCTTTTTCATTATAAATTGTTTAGCTCTTATAGGTTAATGTTATATCTGAAACTGAGGACCCTGGTTCAATCATGGGAAGCACATTTCCTTCCTTTTCAATTAAAGCTTCCAGCAGGTAGGGCCCTTCTGCAGCGAGCATTTCTTCAAGGCATGATTTCAGTTCAGATCTTTCAGAGACCCTTTTTGCCGGGATATTGTATGCTGAAGCGATGGCAGGGAAATCCGGATTGATAAGTTCCGTTGACGCATACCTTTTATTAAAGAACATGTCCTGCCATTGTCGTACCATGCCAAGGAAAGTGTTATTCAGCAGGATTATTTTGACAGGTATATTGAAATGCAGTATGGTTCCGAGTTCCTGGATTGTCATCTGGAAACCACCGTCGCCAAGAAACGCGATTACCTGCTTATCGGGTCTGCCGGTTTTTGCTCCTATTGAAGCAGGAAGTCCGAACCCCATTGTGCCCATGCCTCCCGATGTTACCAGAGAATTGGGATTTGCGAATTTGTAGTACCGGGCTACTGACATCTGGTTTTGTCCGACATCAGTAACTATGATAGCATCTCCTTTAGTCAGCTCTGAAACCGCATGAACTATTTCCCCCATCCTTAGTTTTCCGCTTGCTGGCATGGTTTCCGGCCTGATCACTTTTTCAAATTCCACTTTGTCGCAGATCCTGAATTGTCTTATCCATAGCTCGTTAGATCTCTCATTTACTAACGGGATCAGATGATTTAAGGCTTCCTTGGCATCGCTGTTAATCTCGAGGTCGACTTTTACATTTTTGTTTATTTCTGCTTCATCGATCTCGATGTGAATTATTCTGGCATTTTTGGCGTACTTTTTAAGGTTTCCTGTCACCCTGTCGTCAAAGCGCATGCCAATGGCAATTATCAGGTCAGCTTCGTTTGTAAGCAGATTTGGTCCATAGTTGCCATGCATGCCCAGCATGCCGGCATACAGACGGTGCCGGGTTGGCAGAGCCGACAGTCCCAGCAGCGTAAGCGCAACCGGGATGCTTGTCTTTTCAGCAAATCTGCGGAGTTCATCCTGGGCACCTGACATAAGTACACCATGGCCGGCAAGGATAAGGGGCCTTTCGGCATGGTTTATCATTATGGCCGCCGATTCAATCGCTTTTGTTTGTAATGGTATATGCGGATTGTAGCTTCTTATATAGGTGCATTTGGAATACCTGAAATTGAGTTTGTCAAATTGAGCATCCTTGGCTATGTCTACAAGCACCGGACCTGGTCTGCCGGAGCAGGCTATATAGAAAGCCCTGGCTATTGTTTCAGGTATGTCTTCTGATTTCTTGACCTGGGCGTTCCATTTTGTTACAGGCATGGATACTCCCAGTATATCGGTTTCCTGAAAAGCATCGGTTCCTATGAGACTCGATACTACCTGGGCAGTAATAAACACCATGGGAACGGAATCGAGATAGGCGTTTGCTATTCCTGTGATCAGATTAGTTGCGCCCGGCCCTGATGTTGCAAAACAGACACCCGGCTTCCCGCTGACCATCGCATATGCCTGTGCGGCATGTGCAGCTCCCTGCTCATGGCGGGTCAGTATGTGCTTTATTTTGTCTTTGTAATCAAGCAGCTTGTCATAAACAGGCATTATTGCCCCGCCGGGATAGCCAAATATGGTATCAACTCCTTCTTCAATAAGACTCTTTAGCAATGCCTCCGCACCTGATATATTCTCAAACCCGTTCGTTTGCATGATGCCAGGATTTTTTGCTTTCTTCTCGGTCTTCATATCAAAATATTATAGATCATGGTTTTATTATAAACTAAAAAACGTTCATTGGCATTGAAACAGGAAACTTGTTAATCCTTATCGATTATCCTCACAGCTCCCGTGTCTGCTGAACTTACCATTGCAGCGTATGCTTTCAGTGAAGGTGGTATTCTTCTGTTCCTTGATGATGGCTTAAATGACATGATCTCTTTCATTTCCTCATCTTTTCTCCTCTTCAAGAATGTTTCGGCCGATACCAGGGCATTAATCGCTCTCCTGCTTATATCAATTTCAATAATATCACCATCCCTGAGCAGAGCAATCTCACCACCTGAAGCAGCTTCAGGGGAAACGTGCCCGATCGACAAGCCTGCTGTTCCGCCAGAAAATCTTCCGTCAGTAATGAGGGAGCATTTTTTGTCGAGTAGCATTGATTTGAGATATGAAGTGGGGTAGAGCATCTCCTGCATTCCGGGCCCTCCTTTTGGCCCTTCATATCTTATAACAACTGCATCGCCTTCCCTAACATGACCGTTTAGTATTCCGTCAACAGCGTCTTCCTGCGATTCAAATATTACGGCCGGTCCCTTGAAATTAAACATTGAAGGGTCAATTCCGGCTGTTTTGACAATACACCCTCTCTGGGCAATATTGCCATAGAGCACAGCAAGACCGCCATCCTTATTGTATGCATTTTCAACACTTCTTATGCATCCGCTTGCCCTGTCGGTATCTGTCGTTTCGTATTTTGTGTCGTTTTTCCCCAATTCAATAGTTCTGGTCAATGAAGGTGCGCTGAGATAAAATTCAATTGCTTCAGGCTTCACGCAGTTGCTAAGTATGTCCCAGTCAGATATAGCATCATGCAGGGTGTGATAATCGATTCTCCTGGCTGAGCCGTCAATAAGGTTATTGCGTTCAAGTTCACCCATTATTGAAAGGATTCCTCCGGCCCTGTTGACATCCTGAAGATGAAAGCGGGAACTTGGAGAAACCTTGCAAATATTTGGAATTCTGCGCGACAGTTCATCAATATCCTTCATTGAAAAATCCACTTCTGCTTCGTGAGCTATTGCCAGCAGATGCAGGACCGTATTGGTTGAACCTCCCATTGCAATGTCGAGCGACATAGCGTTAAGAAAGGCATTCCTTGATGCAATAGAGCGGGGCAGGACACTGTCGTCGCCTCTGGAATAGTACTTTTCGCACAGTTCCACTATAAGAGCGGCAGCGTCAAAGAAGAGCTTAAATCGGTTAAGGTGAGTGGCCAGTATAGTCCCGTTACCCGGAAGAGCCATCCCTAAGGCTTCATTAAGGCAATTCATTGAATTGGCAGTGAACATGCCCGAACAGGAACCGCATGTAGGGCATGCTATCGCTTCAAGCTCGGCAAGTTCACTGTCAGTGACAGATTTATTGGCTGAATAAACCATTGCGTCAATGAGATCATAATCCTTTCCGCCATGCCTGCCGGCTTCCATGGGCCCTCCCGAAACGAAGACGGCAGGTATATTTAGTCTCATAGCAGCCATCATCATGCCCGGAGTGATCTTGTCGCAATTACTGATACAAACCATTGCGTCAACACAATGGGCATTGCACATATACTCAACACTGTCGGCAATGAGTTCCCGTGAAGGCAGTGAATAGAGCATACCTTCATGACCCATGGCAATGCCATCGTCAATAGCAATTGTATTGAACTCGGCAGCAAAAAAGCCTTTTTTTTCAATTTCCTTTTTGATAAGCTGTCCGACATCGTGAAGATGAACATGACCAGGCACGAATTGAGAAAAGGAGTTTACTATGGCTACCACCGGTTTCCCGAAGTGCTCTTCCTTCATGCCATTTGCTCTCCAGAGACTCCTGGCCCCGGCCATGGTTCTTCCGGTCATCGTTTTTGAACTTCGCAGATTCTTATACATATAGATAAACTTTAAAAAAAAAGCTTTCCGGCTGATCCGGAAAGCTTCTGTATATTTATAAACTACATATTATTCCCGGATCATACGCTTTTGGCAAGTACGAGTACGAGGATGATAATATGGATTAAAGAGTTATTCAATTTTTTGTTTAAAATGAATGACAAAAGTATATATTTTTTTAATATTTCAAATAGATAATGCATATTTTCTTCAAATTTGTAGAAAATATATGCCGGAATATATTTTAAGCAATGTTCAGGATTTCTGGAAATAGTTGTAAATAAATCAATTATGATAAATAAAAGGTTTGCCTTGTTGTTTTTGATTTCATGTGTATTTTTTTGTTTGCAGGAGGCAGAAGGACAAAACAAACGGGCAGAGGGATACAGGGGAATATGGTTCACCCTGGGGCAAAACACGGAATATGGAGATAAATATTCAGGGGGTCTGGGGACTTACACCGCCGACCATATACCAGTAGCAATATACGCACCTGAGGCAAAAAAGACTTTTTTCGTTTATGGCGGTACCACAGAAGCCAGTGAAAGGCATCTGCTCATAATGATTTCCTGCTATGACCACCTGACCGGGAAAGTGCCAAGACCTGTAATAGTTTACGAAAAAAAGGGTATTGACGATCCTCATGATAATGCTTCATTGTCAATTGACGAAGATGGTTATATTTGGGTCTTTGTAAGCGGAAGAGGCCGTACCCGGCCGGGATTGATATTCAGGAGCAGGACACCCTATTCCATCGACAGTTTCGAGAAGATGCATGAGGGTGAAATGACATATCCCCAGCCCTGGTTGATTTCGGGACAGGGATTTCTCTTTCTTTTTACCAGATATACAGACGGCCGTGAACTATACTGGTCAGTGAGTTCTGACGGAAAATCATGGTCGGACAGCCGCAAACTTGCAGGTTTTGGAGGACATTATCAGGTCTCAAACCTGAAAGGAAAAAAAGTAGTTACGGCTTTTAATTACCATCCCGGCGGGAATGTGGACAAAAGGACAAATCTCTACTTTATTCAGACATCCGACAATGGAAGAACCTGGCAAACCGTGCAGGGCAACACAATTGACATTCCGCTAAGAGACCGGATGAATGATGCTCTTGTAAAAGATTATGAGTCAGAGGGTAAGCTTGTATATATCAATGATATCAATTTCGACAGTTCGGGCAATCCGGTTATACTGGTAATCCTGAGCAGGGATTTCAGGCCGGGTCCATCGGGCGATCCCAGGGAGTGGTGCGTAATAAGATGGAAAGGCGATAAATGGATATTTAGTAATGTTTGTGAGTCGACTCACAATTATGATATGGGTTCGTTATATACCGGGGGCAAAGTGTGGAGGATCATTGGTCCGACAGATCCGGGACCGCAGAAATATGGAACAGGCGGAGAGGTAGTCGTTTGGGAAAGCAGGGATGAGGGACTCACATGGAGACGGGCAAAAAGGGTAACGTCGGGTAGTGTCCGTAATAATTCCTATGTCAGGCGGCCAGTTAACGCAAACAAGGATTTTTATGCATTCTGGGCTGACGGGGATGCTGATAAATTATCGGAATCAAGGCTTTATTTTATCAATAAGCGAGGTGGCAGGCTGTATCAGCTTCCTTATAAAATGGATAGTGAATTTGAAAAGCCTTTCAGGGTGAAAATACACAGATGATCAATCTGTTTTCAGATTGACTTAAGTGTTACAACAGTTTTATCTTGTCATCCTGATGTTGTTGCATCACTTCTTCAGGCCAGATGCTCGACTGAACTTCCCCGATATGTGTTTTTCTCAGCAGGAACATGCATAACCTCGATTGTCCAATGCCTCCTCCAATGCTTAAGGGCAGCTGGCCTGAAAGAAGCAGTCTGTGAAACAAAAGATCTTTCCTGTTCTCACAGCCGCTTATTTTTAGCTGCCTTTCCATTGACCTGCTGTCGACGCGGATTCCCATCGAAGAAATTTCAAGTGCAGACTCCATAGCCGGATTCCAGAAAATAATGTCACCGTTAAGGCCATAGTAGCCATCTTCGTTTTCAGAGCTCCAGTCATCATAATCAGGCGCACGGCCGTCGTGCGGTTCTCCATTACTTAATGCATGCCCGATACCTATAATGAAGACGGCGCCAAACTTCCTTGCTATCTCGTGTTCGCGTTCCTTTGGTGTCAGGCCGGGATATTTTATGAGAAGATCTTCAGCATGTATGAATGTTATGGCAGGAGGAAGCTGCGGTAACAGCCAGGGATATTTTTCAAACAATTCCTGTTCTGTTTTTCGTATTGTACGGTATATTGTTTCAACTGAAGATTTAAGGAATCTTAATGACCTCTGTCCGGGAAGAATATGCTTCTCCCAGTCCCATTGGTCGACATAAACTGAATGAATAGGGCTTAATTTTTCATCGGGTCTCAGAGCACGCATATCAGTAAGAATGCCTTTACCCGGCTCAATATCATAATATTTAAGCCTTATTCTCTTCCATTTTGCCAGTGATTGAATAATTACAGCTTTCTGGTTATTCAGCGACCTTATATTGAAACTAACAGGTTTTTCAATACCGTTAAGATCGTCATTGATCCCTGTACCGTCAGGTACTATTACAGGCGCCGATACCTTAACAATATTCATTTCCTTCGCAAGCCGCTTTTCAAAATCAGTTTTTATGAAGTCTATCATCTCTTCCTTTCTCAACATTTCGGAAACACATGATAGCTGAATGGTATCTGTCTGGACTTTCATATATTTTTATTTCATTTCTTTTTTTATTGCTTTATGTAAGATAATCTGGTTATTCCGCAGGGGATAATCCTAAAGTCAGACATAAAGGCGCTGCAATATAATTAAAAATTGATAATATCAACATAAAATGATAAAATAATTAAAAAATAATATAAATATAATTAAAAATATGATAAATAGCATATATTAATGGGTTTTTAGCAAATATTTGTATATGTCATTTTGGGATTGAGGCTACCTGTTTAGCCAATAAAATGATAATGTCTGTAAAATTTCTTTCTGTCCTGATATTTGAAAATTCATTAACTTTCCATTCTCCGGTTTTATATTAAAGTTTTTAAACCGGGCAGGGGATCTTTGCTGGGATCCTTATAAAATAAAGGCAGCAACGGCTGTCAGAACCTGAAACTCTTAATTAATAATATAATATGCTTAGATACATAAGAATTTCAATCGTAATGCTGTTTTTTGTTGTTGCCTGCGGCAACAATGATGTTACCCGCTACGTGGACCCTAATATCGGAGGTGTTGCTCCCTTGCTGACGACAAAAGTCCCTACTGTGCACAGGCCTCACAGCATGGCAAGAGTTTTCCCGGTTACCCGTCCGGGATTGGGCGACAGGTATCTATCCGACAGAATCTATGGTTTTGCAGTCAATATGCCTGCTTACCGAAATGGACACCTGACAGAGCTTATGCCTTTCCATGGGCCTGCTTCAGAGAGTATGGCATCATATTCATCACTGTATGATCATGATCTCGAGGAGGTTCATCCATGGAGGCATCAGGTTTTACTTGAAGATCATAATATTATTGCTGACTGGACCACAACTGAAAGAGTGGTTATATACCGGTTTACATTCCAGGATGAGGGGGAAGCTAATATCGTTTTCCGTTCAAAAGGGAACGCCTCATTTACGGTTGCCGGCGACAGGTTACTAAGCGGATGGGAGGAATCAAGAGGCATCAGGCAATATTTTTATGCTGAGTACTCTGTTCCCTTCATTGAAAATGGGGCAATAGAAAATGGGAAAGTTTTAAAAGGAGTGGATGAAATAACAGGGACAAAAATATGTTCATATCAAAACTTCGGCGATCCTTCAGCTCCGGTGGAGATAAGGATAGGAATCTCTTTCATAGATGAGGATCAGGCCAGGGATAACCTTTACAGGGAAGCTGAAGGAAAAACGTTTGAGGATATCGCAGGGGGAAGCTACCGTATCTGGAAGGATGAGCTGGGCCGCATCCAGGTTAACGGGGGGACTGAGCGGCAGAGGAGGATATTCTATACATGTTTTTACAGGGGCCTTGAAAGGATGGTCAATATTTCGGAGTACGGCCGGTATTACAGTGGTTATGACCGTAAGATCCACGACGATAACGGCAGGGATTTCTATGCTGACGACTGGCTGTGGGATACATTCAGGAGCCATCATCCCCTCCTTTATATACTTAATCCATCCGGTCAGGCGGATATGGTTGAATCGTATATTAAGATGTACGAGCAGAGCGGCTGGATGCCCTCTTTCCCTCAGGTTTACGGCGATTTTCCTGCAATGACAGGCTTCCATTCCTGTGCGCTCTTGTGGGATGTCTATCAGAAAGGCGGAAGGGATTTTAATGTTGAAAAAGGATATGAAGGTCTCAGGAAGAATGCAATGGAAGGCACAATGCTTCCATGGCGTTCAGGGCCAATGTGCAGTCTCGACAGCTTTTATATCCGGAATGGATGGTACCCGGCTCTGCCGGAAGGAATTCCTGAAACAGAACCTATGGTCGACGATTTTGAGAACCGTCAGGCTGTAGCGGTGACCCTTGAGCACAGCTATGATGACTGGTGTCTCGGACAACTCGCAAAAGCCCTTGGGAAAACAGATGATTATGAATATTTTATAAAGAGATCCCAAAACTACAGGAACGTCTTTAATCCTGCTTCAGGATTCATGTCGCCAAAAACAGCCGATGGAAGCTGGGTTGAACCTTTTGATCCTCAGACCTCAGGCGGTGTGGGAGGCAGAATGTATTATACAGAGAATAATGCATATATATGGAATTTCAACGTGATGCACGATATACCCGGACTTATTGAACTTATGGGAGGGAATGAGAGGTTCATAGTGAGGCTGGATGAATTGTTCAATGAACCAACTGTAAAGGCAAAGTGGCAGTTCATGGGTCAATTCCCTGATGCATCGGGGCTTAATGGCATGTTCCCTGCCGGAAATGAACCTGCTTTTCATGTTCCCTATTTATATAATTACGCGGGAGCCCCATGGAAAACACAGAGAAGGATACATGAGCTGATGGACATGTGGTTCGATGATGACCCGCTTGGCCTTCCAGGAGATGAAGACGGAGGAGCTCTTTGCTCCTGGTATGTTTTTTCTGCCATGGGTATTTATCCGGTTACCCCGGGCAATGGACTTTATGCTGTCGGAACCCCGTTCTTTGAAAAGATACGAATTAAATTGCCGGACGGAAAAACATTTACCATTAAAGCGAAAAATCTTTCGAAAAAAAACAAATACATCCAGTCAGCCGAGCTGAACGGGTCAGAATTCAACAGGGCATGGATAAGTCATGACGAGATAGTTGCAGGAGGGACACTTGTCTTTATTATGAGCGACAGGCCAAACAAGAGATGGGCTTCAGATCCGTCTGTTTTTCAGGAGATGACAGCTGGCTTAAACAAATGATCAGTACTATTGGCATGTAATTATAAAAATGTTCATTATGCGAAGAAGCGAAGTCAACTCAATCATCACGGAAGTTAAGAACTTCCTTTCAGTTCACAGGTTTATGCTTCCGGTTTGGGCTTACTGGTCTCCGGGCGATTGGAAGGGCAGGTATACAGACTGCTACGAAATTGTGGATAACAAGCTGGGATGGGATATTACCGATTTTGGAAGCAGGGATTTCATGAGAAGGGGATTGTCGTTGTTCACAATACGTAATGGGAACTGGGATAAAAAAGACAAAATATACTGTGAGAAAATCATGGTTGCTGATGAGGAACAGGAAACTCCAATGCATTTTCACTGGAATAAGACGGAAGATATTATTAACAGGGGAGGAGGCAATCTGGTTATGGAACTTTACAGGGCAACAGAATCGGAAGGCCTGTCATCAGAACCCGTTGCCGTAAGCATAGACGGAGTTATGACAACAGTATCTGCCGGAAAGCCGTTGATTTTAAAACCAGGCCAGAGCATTTGCCTGAAATCGCATGTTTATCACAGGTTCTATGGTGAGAAAGGCAAGGGGAGGGTTCTTATAGGCGAAGTGAGCATGGTGAATGATGACAGCAATGACAACCGTTTTCACGAACCCGTTGGCAGATTCCCGGGGATTGAAGAGGATGAAGACCCTGTCCATCTTCTGGTAAACGATTATCAGAACTTCCTGTAGCAATGTCCAAATCAGTTCAATATGAGGCATAAGATAACCGTATCAGGGGTTGGTTGCTGCCTTGTGGATATCTTATATAATGATATAAGCTTCAGCAGTGAATCAATCAAACCTTATCTTTCACAGGGCAGGGGTGACGGAGGCCTGACTCCCGGGATGCTTGTGTTCCGAGAAGAATTTGAAAAATATTGCGGGAAACCCTTCGGGGAAGTGCTGGCAAATATTACCGGTGGCAGGCCGCATAGCAAAATAAACATAGGCGGGCCTTCCATTGTATCTCTGATAAACCTCGCACAACTTGCATGCAACGACAACTGCGAAGTAAGGTTCTATGGCAGGGTGGGGAATGACAGCCCGGGAGGATTCCTGTTATCAGCACTGAATAAAATGCCAGTGGTTCTGAGAAATTATAAAATATCGGAAAAAGATACGCCTTCAACGGTGGTGCTTTCGGATCCCTCATGGGATGACGGAAACGGGGAACGCATGTTCATTAATTCAATTGGTGCAGCGTGGGACTTTATGTCCGAGGATCTTGATGATGATTTCTTTGATTCTGACATAGTTGTGTTTGGCGGAACCGCTCTGGTCCCAAATATTCATGATAACCTGACAAGCCTGCTCAAAAAGGCCAGAGCAAGGAAGGCTGTAACAATAGTGAACACTGTTTTTGACTTCAGGAGTGAAAAGAATGATCCGCTGAAAAGATGGCCGCTCGGAGAGAGTGATGAAAGTTACGGTTATATAGATCTTCTGATTACGGATAAGGAGGAAGCTTTGAGACTAAGCGGGGCCGCACTTCCGGAGGAAGCCGTTGAATTCTTCATAGGCATGAAAGTATCATCATTTATCATCACCGATGGTGCAAGGGATATTGCATTTTATTCCGACGGAAAACTTTTCAGGAAGATCGACGTAACAACCTTGCCAGTTTCGCAAAGAATTACTGAAGAGTTGGCAAGGTTCCCGGGAGGAGACACAACCGGCTGCGGAGATAATTTTACAGGAGGGATTATTGCATCGCTGGTAGATCAGATGACGCTAATGGATTGCAAGCCTGATTTGAGAGAAGCATGTATCTGGGGAATTGTCTCAGGAGGCTTTACATGTTTCTATGTGGGTGGTACCTATCTTGAAAAGAATGCCGGTGAGAAGCTGAGAAAGATACAGCCTTATTATGAATTATATAAACACCAGATGCAGTAGGCAGTCAAAATATTCAGGAATCTGACGGTATCTGACGGAAAGATCCCAGTTTGTATTCATGAACCTCAGGAGCGCCTGGTTTTAATTCTCAAAAAGTTCATCAGGCAAGATTTGTCAAAGATTATTAAATTGTATTATTTTTACTTGTCATATTTCCAGAGCTTAACCTATTTGAATCTGTTTTAAGGTGATCCTGAAAATCATAACCTCATAATTAACCAATAAAAAAATAAACATGAAAAAAGCCACTTTATTTTCAGTTGTCTTGTTGTCAATCGTAGCAGGTCTCTTTGTTTTATCATCGATATCCTGTACCAAGACTCCAAAGAAAAACATCGGACTTCAGCTATACTCTATACGTGATTCGATCAGAAAGGATGTACCGGCTGCCATAAAAAAAGTTGCAGACATGGGTTATACGTTTGTTGAACCAGCAGGTTACAGTGACGGGAAGTTTTATGATATGGAACCGGCTGCATTCAAAGCTCTGTGCACACAGAACGGACTTGGTCTGATCAGCTCCCATACAGGGCAGGCACTTCCTGACAGTTCCGGCTGGGACAGTGTGATGGCCTGGTGGGATGCCTGCATCGATGCTCATGCTGCAGCAGGAGTTCAATTTATAGTTCAGCCATTTATGGGAAGGGAAGCATACCAGAGCCTTGATACTCTTAAGTTATACTGTGATTATTTTAACACTATAGGTGAAAAGTGCAACGCAAAAGGAATCAGGTTCGGTTATCATAACCACGACAGAGAATTCAGTACACAGCTTGACGGGCATACAGTATATGATTTCATGGTGGAAAATACTGATCCTTCCAAGGTAATGTACCAGCTTGATCTTTACTGGTGCGTTGTAGGGGGCAAGAATCCTGTCGATTATTTCAATAAATATCCCGGACGTTTTGAATTGTGGCACATAAAGGATAAAGAAGAGGTTGGCGCGAGCGGAATGATGGACTTTCAATCAATATGGGCTGCAGCAACCCAATCGGGCATGAAATATGGAATAGTGGAAGTTGAAGAGTATAATTTTGACCAGTTCACCAGCTGCCAGAAAAGCCTGGAATTCCTCAACGCAGCTGAGTTTGTGGTGATGCCTCTTTGATCTCAGGATCCCTGCAAGCATGATTATCTGAAATTTATTTTCCAGTTTCGCCATTAGATAAGCGGCCGCTATATTTTTTTGTAGCGGCCGCTTATTTCATACTCTTCCTGCAGTTTTATATTACATTTACTTTTTGTTACCTTTATTCTCTAGAAAAGCAAGATAATCATGTTGAGAAAGTCATTGTTCCTTTTATTTATTCTGCCAGCCCTGGCAGGTTGCGGTAACAGCTACTATTCATACGAAAACTACAGGGAAATTCCCAAGATCGATGCACATATTCATATTAACTGCGACCGTGGAGCATTCGAACAGCAGGCAGCTGATGACAACTTCAGCCTTCTGACTCTAAATGTTGATCATGGCGACTCCACGGATATCAGGAAACAGTTTGACCATGCTGTTACATCAGCCGAAAGATATCCGGGAAGGATATTTTTTGGTCCGACTTTCCTTTTTGATACTGCAGGCTGGGGCTCAGATGAGTGGGCAGGTGAAATTATTAAACAGCTGGAAGAAGATATTTCTGCCGGAGCAGTCACTGTTAAGATTTGGAAGAACATTGGCATGACAGTTCGCGACAGGGCTGGGAATTTTATAATGTGTGATGATCCTGGGCTTGATCCTGTTATTGAATATATAGAAGGCAAAGGTTTACCTGTCACGGGGCATCTTGGCGAACCAAGAAATTGCTGGCTGCCCCTGGATAAGATGACAGTATCAAGCGATAGCAGCTATTTTGCTTTGCATCCTCAGTATCACATGTTTCTCCATCCTGAATATCCCTCCTATGAGGATCAGATAAATGCCCGTGACAGGATGCTTGAAAGACATCCGAACCTTAGGTTCATTGGCTGCCATCTGGGAAGCCTTGAATGGAATGTTGATTCCCTGGCCACCAGACTCGAAAGGTTCCCCAACATGGCAGTGGATATGTCAGCTAGAATATGTCATTTACAATATCAATCAGCAGAGGACCGTAAAAAAATCCGCGACTTTTGCATAAAATATCAGGATCGCTTGCTTTATGGCACCGATGTCGGTGATAGCGGAAATTCAGATCCTGAAGAGTTCAAGAAACATATTCATGAAACATGGATTGATGACTGGAAATACTTTGCCACTGATGAGACCATGTCGTCATCCCTGTTCCCCGGAGAATTCAAGGGTCTTAAGCTTCCAAGGGATGTGATTGACAAAATTTATTACGTTAATGCAAGGGAATGGTATAATCTGCCCGGAAATTTAAATTGATGGAAACCACTACTATTGGTTACTTGGTAATGCGCAGGCGTTATCAAAAATTCAGGCCGGTCAGGTACATATAAGTAATTAAACATGTGTCATGAA
>JAVEVC010000087.1:3480-7795 GCA_034005245.1 Bacteroidales bacterium | reverse complement strand
AATTATTAAATCCTCCACATATAGATTCCAAACGAATAAACCTTTTTATTAACTTAACAAACAAAAAGAAAAAATGAATCTTAAATTTCGTGTTTTACTTCCGGCAATTATTACAGTACTATCATGCCTTTCATGTTCCAAACCTGTAACAAGCTTTGAATATGGATCGAGGTTCTACAAAATTAAACTGGTTGATTCCTTACCTTTCGTTAAATACTTTTCTGTTGATGCCCTGGGCCAGAATAATCTGGAAAACAATCCAATCCAGTGGAATGCTCCTTTAATCTCCGGAGAATTTGAATTAAGAAAAATCTCTGACTCGAAAGTGAAAATCGTAAGAAAAGGCGACTCTGATAAATCCCAGTGGCTTATGAAATTTACAGAACGGGAATTCACATTTACCTCCCGCTTTACAAATGATTCGATCAAAGCTGATATTACTTTCCGTTTTGACAAGAATAAAAACCATGCTACACTATTGGGATTGATGACAGAAAAGAGAAAAACAAACCTGCCGGCTTTAGTTCATTTACCTGACATGGGAACATTAAAGCTTGAAGCTGACCAACCCGATGTAATTGTTGATTATGATGCCCGACGATATCAGGGAAAAGGATATATTTCCGTTAAACTACCTGAAGCCACAGATAAACAAAGTACTGTCAGTTATAGGTTTAAGATTACCTCAATCTATCCTCACTTTGATGCTGTTGAGCAGGACAGATATGCCGGATTCAGGCGGAATTTTATTTCCCTTTATCAGGTAAATCCGGTATTTCAAACACTTGCAAACAACTCGTGCAGCGATCCTGTAGCTTTTACATTATTCATGTCGTCGATGCTTGCGGCTGAAACACCACAACTAACAGAATCTCTTACAGCTTTCGATCTGATCAGGATGTCCGTTGAAAGATATTTTAACGGCATGAAAAGTTACGGATTGGTGGGTTATGGAGATGATATTGAGGGAACAGAAGTTGCAGGATGGCATTCTCCGTATGCTTCACTTGATTCTTACCCTTCCATGGTTATCGCAGCCTGCAATTACATTGAATCCACGAAAGATATACAGTGGGCTCAAAAATACTATCCCAGGATAAAGGAATGGATGGATATGCAGATGAAAAGAGATTACAACGGTAACGGATTGGCAGAATATGAACTGAGCGGAAATTCAGGCTCATGGGATGGATATTTGAGGCCTTCCAACTGGTGGGATACCATTGGTTTTGGGCATGAGGATGCATTCAGCAACACATTAACCTATGAAGCATTGAATCTGATAGCGAGGATCTCCGAAATGCTGGGTGAGAAGAACCAGGCTGATTTATACAGGGGCCTTGCCGCGAAGATGAAAGATGTTTTCTACCAGACATTTTATAATCCGGAAACAGGAGTGCTGGCAGGCTGGAAAAGCAGGGACGGTAAGCTGCACGATTATTATTTCCTGATGGTAAATAGTATGGCCGTATATTACGATCTGGTCCCTGAAGACAAGGCTAAAGACGTTATGATGGCCCTCTGGAAGAAAATGCAGGAAGTCGGATTCACGGATTTTACGCTTGGCGTTCCGGGAAATCTGATCTCAATAAGAAAGGAAGATTATACTCACCCTGATCCACGATGGGGAGGCGGACAGCTTGAGGATGGAAGTGATGCTTTTCAGAGGTATGAAAATGGCGGAGCATCCCTGAACTGGTCATATTTTACCTTAAAGGCTTTTCAGAAAACCGGACTGGAAGAACAATATAATGTAATTGCAGACGGGATCCTTGAAGGGATAAATGCAGGATCATTCCAGGGATCATGCACCGAAGGAGGCATGACCAAAGACTGGAAAAGCTGGTCGGGTGAATGCTGGGGATACGAAGGTTTCCTTTGCGACGGATACCTTGTGATTTTAGCTTTGATGCCTGAAAATATATGAGCTGAAACGCTCTTAGCGATTTCTCTTCTCTCCGCATCTACAAATAACTGGTTTTGGAAAGGTTGGAAAGGTTGGAAAGGGTTGAATGATAAGGCTCAGGGCACTGGATGTTCCGGGTTTCAGGTTTCAAGGTTCCGGGAAACTCAGAGCGATTCCCCTGCCTGCTTACTGACATCATGAACTCACCCCCGGCCTCCCGCCTGCAGGGAAGATTTGTGGTGGAGGGGCAAGGGGTGGGTACTCGCGGCACAAGGCATCGGGCACCAGACCATGGGCCAACATGTAAGCACTTAGGTAACGGGAAGAAGGATTGCAGAATCGCAGAATCGCAGAATTGCAATTAGAGAATCATCCCACCATAAAGTTAATTTATCCGTATCAGAAGTATGCCGTAACAAGCGTACTGTTCTCGTATTTGTACCTGCTGACCCTGTAAACGACAGAGGAATCATTTTCGACCTGATACTCCCAGCTGCCATAGGCATCCGGAACAGAATACATCCTTTTAAGGTATATCCTGTCTCCTTCCTTAAACCTGCATGTGTCGGCATGAGCTGAGATCTTACCGTAGGTGTTGAATACGGTGGTCCTTATCCAGATCAGGCTGGCGCATCCAAAGACTTCAGGGCCGGTTTTACTGTAGTCAATGAAGTCGCCGATGTATCTGCGTGTCTTACACATTTCGTCGGATCTCTGAACGTAAGCAGTCTGTTTCACTGCAACACATGAGCATGCTATGGAAATCACAAAGAGAAAAATAAGCTTCTTCATCCTGTACTCCTCCTGAATTTTACATCCTGTGTTATTTCACGATGAAATTTAGAACCGGGGATATTCAGAGGCTTCTACTAGTTCAGGTAGAACATGTGTTCATAGCTGAAGCCATTTTCCCTTAACCACCTGCGTAATGCCTTGGCTATTTTTCTTCTTCTTAGAACTACTGTTCCGGTTTCGCTTGAGGTGACACTGTAAAATGTTTTCATGATCGTAATTTTTGCTTGTTTATTTAACTTAACCTTTATGATGTAAAATTACATTACCCTTAAGCCTCTGTCAATACGCTAAAGTCCATCCAGTGGGAATTCCAGATGAATTCAAAAACCTCTGGTCTACAAATTCAGAATGATTGTTTAGTGATTTAAAACACCGGTAAACACAATCAGACCATTCGTCAAAACAGGGCAGATATTTACTAAAAATGAGTGCTTGATGCGATAATCAAACGGACTATCCAAATCGCAGTATTGAATATCAACGTTTTAAGATAAATGTTATGAATGCGATAACGATAATTGTCACTTTTGACGAAAGTCAGGTTTATTAGGATCAATTTCTTCAAAAAAGATCCGTTTCCCATAAATTTTCATAAAAAATCTGCCTCAAAACGTCAGAAATGTCCCCCGACTTACTTTTCTTTGATTCTACAGCACTGTCTCGCTGAATATTTAATGATTTATATCACATGTCAGGTTACTACTTGTTAATCTGTCATTTAAGAATGATATTTAACTGTCCGGGGATACTCCTGACAGAAAGTAGGGCACTGCCGGGCAACTGCCATCCGCATTCCAGCCGGCATGCTGGTGCGTTGCTATTCTGTATTGCAGGCTGCGTACTGATTTCCGCTGAATCTATATACAGCCAGGAATGCACTATTACAACAGCTCATGACGATGTCCTTTGCTATGGTGAGCATACCGGATCGATAAACATCTCCGTTGAAGGAGGCTCGGAACCCTATGCTTTCTCTTGGACCGGCCCGGGATCATTTGAAAGCAGCGACGAAGATCTTTCAGGACTGGAAGCAGGTTCCTACACCGTCATTGCTATCGGAGCTGATAGTTCCTGCACAGGCACGGCGACTGTAACAGTAAGCCAGCCTGATCATCCCCTTGAGATCACTGTCCAGCCTGCAGACCAGACCGACTGCTACGGCAATGTTATTGATTTCATCGTTTCGGTGAACGGGATCGTTGGAACTCCATCATACCAGTGGCAGTATATGCCACCGGGAGGCGATTTCAGCAATATAGGCGGATCAGGCGGTCCTGTGCTCAACGTCCCCGATATTGGTGTCAGCGGAGAAAATGTTGACGGTTCACAATACAGGGTGATAGTTACAGACGCGTGCCAGAGTGTTGATTCCGATGCAGCGCTGCTGAGCATAAATGCAATCACAAATCTTACTCCCGTAGTGGTTAATTCGACAATCTGCAGCGGTGCGGGCATCTCCTATGAGGTCTTTACCCGCGGGGATGTCACAGAATATCAATGGTCGAGGCTTGATGGCTCCAACTGGACACCCATCTCAAACGGAGGAGCTTATTCCGGTGCAAATACTTCCCGTCTTATAATATCGGATGCAACAACCGAACAAACTTCCTCATA
>JAVEVC010000087.1:0-3380 GCA_034005245.1 Bacteroidales bacterium | reverse complement strand
TCCGATGAATGCGGAAATACAAGTACCGCCGGCATAGAGGTGAACGAATTTCTTCCTGTTGCAATAACATGTCCTGCTTCATATGATTTGCCTGCCTGCACACCGCCGGAAGATATCATGGAAGCTTACGAGAGCTGGAGGGCAGGATTTTCATTCACCGGGGGGTATAATGCAGAATCGAATATCTCTTCAATACCGGGCCTTCCATCTGGTGTGCAATGCACCGGCGGAAGCCTGTCCTTTGAATATATAGTGCATGACGATTGCGTAGAAGAACGATGCACTTCCACTTTTACCGTTCCCGGAAATGAAATATCAGGAGAAGTTGAAGTCACAAACGTTGACTGCGCCGGCGGTTCCACAGGCGCTATAGATATCACTGCATTGGGCTGTGGCTCATCCTTCACATATCTCTGGAGCAACGGTTCAACAACCGAAGATATAGATGGTCTGTCTGCCGGAACCTATTCGGTTACAATAACTGACTCTTATCACTGTACCACAACTATTGACAACATAGTAGTTGAAGAATCTGATTCTGGTCCGGAGGTTTCTGCTGAAGTGACCGGTATGTCTTGCTCAGATTCTGAAGATGGCGCCATCGATCTGACAGTTTCCGGAGGAACTCCGCCCTATTCCTATGAATGGAGCAATGGAGCTGATACTGAGGATCTCGACAACCTTGATCACGGGACTTATTCCGTGACAGTTACAGATGCTTCAGGCTGTCAGGCAGAGTTCAGCGCAACAATAGATGATGGTCCGGTTCCGACAACCCCGACCTTTATACAAATCGGTCCGGTATGCCGGTACAGTATCGCTCCGGATTTGCCTTCCATTTCAAATGAGGGGATAACCGGAACCTGGGATCCTGAAGAAATTAACACCTCTATCACTGGCATCACAACATACACATTTACACCTCATGCTGGCCAGTGTGCAACTGTTTCAACAATGGAGGTCATGGTGACCGATGAAATCATTCCGATTTTTGAGCAGATAGGCCCGTTACTGAGGAACTCGACTCCACCTGAACTTCCTGATATTTCAATAAATGATATAACGGGAACCTGGGATCCTCAGGAAATAAGCACAGGAACTACCGGCACTTTCACCTACACATTCACCCCTGATGATGATCAATGTTCAACAATCATAACTATGGAAATCATGATAATAAATGCAAGCCTTGAAATCACAAAGATTTCAGAAGAAGACATTTTCTCTGCCGAAGGTGAATTGATCCATTACACAGTAACCGTGACAAACAACGGAACTGTAATCCTGACAGATATTACAGTATCTGACTCCCTTACGAATCTTGACGAGACCATTGGATCGCTTGATCCCGGCAACTCAAGGACTTTCAGCACCTCCTACCCTGTATTATGGAGCGATATTGAAAGGGGTTATGTTGAAAACAGGGCTGTTGCATACTTTATTTATGAAGGCGAAGATTATGCCGAGGAAGCTGAAGACAGGATCGATGCTGTTCAGGGTAACAGCATTACAATAAGTAAGGTAGCTTCAGAGGACAGCTTTACCGCGGAAGGTGACCAAATCAATTTTATGATCTTTGTTACCAACAACGGGAATGTGGCACTTACTGACATCAACGTTGCCGATCCCCTTACAAGTCTCAACGAGACTATTCCATCCCTTTCCCCGAACGAAACTATAGTGTTCAACACAACCTATACAGTTGTTCAGAACGATATAATTGCAGGCTTTGTCGATAACACCGCAAGGGCAGCATATCACTACAGAGGAGAGGATTTTGAGGTTAGTTCTTCCGCAACGGTAAATGCCGTACAGAATCATGACATCTCGATAGTCAAAGTCGCTGCCGAAAGCAATTTCTCAGCTGTGGGAGATGAAATAAACTATACAATTACAATTACAAACGAGGGAAATGCCATGCTGTCAGATTTATCAGTCACTGATCCGCTGACGGGGCTTGAACACAACATCCCATCCATTGCTCCAGGGGAATCAATAACACTCCGTACAGTATACTCAGTCACACAGTACGACATTGACAGAGGCTTCGTTGAGAATTCTGCCTTAGTCTCATATGATTTTAACGGGGAACATTATGAGGAAGCAGCCGTGGAAATGGTCGATGCCGTTCAGACTTGCAACATCATCCTGAACAAAGTGGCAGTTACAGACAGCTTTGAGTATGAAGGTGACGAGTTGAACTATATGATCTTCGTAAGAAACGATGGAAATGTAATACTCTCCAATATTATCGTTAACGACTCTCTGACAGGTCTTACGGAGATCATTCCCTTCCTTCTTCCCTATGATTCTGGTGTATTTCTAACAAGCTATACAGTTGTTCAGGAAGATGTTACTGCCGGTCAGGTCAATAACGTAGCAACAGCGAGATACAGCTTCGGAGGAGAGGTTTTTGAAAGAATTTCTTCGGTAACTGTTGATGCAGCCCGGGATCACTGTCTTGAAATTGAAAAGACTGCTTATGGAGAAAGCTTCAACGCTGAAGGCGATGAGATTAATTTCAGAATATTCGTTACCAATACAGGAAACGAAACCCTGACAGATATTCTTGTTACCGATCCGCTGACCGGTTTGAATGAATTTATCTCATCCCTTGCTCCGGGTGAATCGATGACTTTCAATACAACCTATACCGTCACTCTTAACGATGTCAACAATGGAAGTGTGGAGAACGAAGCGATGGCGTCCTGTAATATCAATGGCGAAATCTGCGAGGAAGTTGCCGTTTCAATAGTGGACGCCGTTCAATACCATTCCATATATTTTGCCAAGGTTGCAGATGTTCCGGAATTCACTGCTGAGGGAGACACCATACCTTATAATATTACTGTAGCGAATACGGGAAATGTCACCCTTGAGGATCTAAGAGTTACCGATCCCCTTACCGGACTGGATGAGATAATAGAATCATTTGAGCCGAACCAGTCTCAAAACTATAATGTCCTGTATATTGTCGCACTGAATGATCTCAATAATGGTTATATCAACAACAGGGCTTTTGCCAGTTATGTTTTTAATAACGAAGAGTTTGAAGAAGAAGCAGAAGCTATCGTCACAGCTGCGATTCCTCCCCCTGCTATTGATGAAACACCGCCCGTTGCTGTATGCCGGGATATTACAATATATCTCTACCTGGTGACAGGCCAGGCAACGATTGTCGCCGGTGATGTTGACGGCGGAAGCTATGACAACAGCGGATATATCGACCGTATGGTCATCGATCGTGATCAGTTCGACTGTACCAACATCGGGCCCAACAACGTTACCCTCACCGTCTACGACGAGTCGAACAACTCCGACTGGTGCGTATCCGTGGTGACAGTGCTCTATGCCGTCGATCCGCTGCCCGCTGCCGATCC
>JAVEVC010000029.1:6498-37447 GCA_034005245.1 Bacteroidales bacterium | reverse complement strand
CTCGCCAGGTGTATTTAACATAATCTGCATAATCAACTACCTGGATGCCTCCGGGCAATCCGTCCTCTGTTACACTCTGAAAGATGTTGGCGGAAAAACTATCAGGACTCCCTGTGTTATCAAGGGTAATTGGCAAATAGGAAGTTGCAGTACCTATCGGAAATGATATTGCGCCATTCACATGCTGTTTCAGGCTGCCTGTTCCATCAGCAATGACATATGATGTGGCGGATCCTCCTGAAATTGATCCGGAAGGCGGAATTATTAAATCAAACGATCCGGCATTTATTTTGCCAAGAGCCAGGGTAAGAAGATTTGTGGCAGTTACATTCCCTGTTGTTAAATTTATTACTCCTCCTGTATTATTTACAGTTAATCCGTAAAAGATCTCATCATTGTCACAAGTTATTGCCTGGTCGTTACTGCCTGAAAATGTTACTGTTCCTTTCCTTGCAATGAATTGTCCTCCTGGTTCATGTATCCAGTCGCCTTCAATTGCTATCTGGTAGTTATTGCTGTTAACATCCAGTGCAGAGCCGGCTCCTATCGTCAGATCGTTCCTTATGATTATCTGATTCTGAAGGATTTTGGTGTCAGTGCCATCTGTAATAAGGTTCCAGTATGCATCCCGGGGCGGGATTACGGGCTGGGTACCTGTCCTGTCATATATGAAATTATTGGAATCAAAGTCGCAATACAGCATAAGATCAGTATCTGATTCCTGACCTGCCCATCGGAATTCTGATCCGGCTCTGTTAAATATCCGAACCTCACCAGGTTCGGCATTGATGATGTTGCCATTCAGATCAACTAAGCCATAGTTATCTAGAATAAAATTACTGTAAAACGGATTAAAGTCAGATCCGAGAGTTATTTTTCCCGATGGATCATTTCTTAATATGTTATTGTTTTTGTTAGGTTGATCTACTCTTATACAGTTTAAAATGTTAAGTGCTCCATTGTTAATAAATTCACAATTAAGCTCTTTAAAAACAAGATCTCTTCCAACGGAAATATTTCCTGTTACGTTGTTAATAAATTCACAATTATTTTTCTCAAGAATGATATCTCCTCCAACCGATAAACTTCCGGCCAGACTGTTGATTACCGTAATATTGTTGTTATTAGTAAGCCTGATGTCATTTCTGATATTAATATTCCCATTCCCGCTTATTGAAATCGTGCTTCCGCTATTTGTGAAATCCAACCATCCCACATTTGTGACCGATCCATTTACAATCAGCTGCTGATCATTTGAAGTTCTGTATCTTATGTAAGAATTGCCGATGCCTCCGTTAATAATCCCGCCATTATCGACCTGAATAAAACCATCTGCATCATTAACATATAAGCAACTGGGTAAAAAACTGAAAAAAGGAATAATCCCGAATTCCAGCTTTCCGGATGGTTTGATGATCAACTTATTAACGTTAGCATCAGACCAAAATAACGGAGGGTAAATAGTTACTGTGTAGTTTTCAATAATAGCGACATCATTTGTACCGGGTACTCCCGTTCCGCTCCAGGTAGCATCATCATGCCATGGTCCATTTTGGACAGAAGTATAGGTAGTCTGACCTAAAATATCAGCACCTGCAAATAACAAAAAGCATATGGAAATGACTATTGACCTAAGCAGATGCCTGATAGTCTGTTTATTATCTAATGAGTAAAGAAAACCTTCTATATGTCTGGCCCTTATCACCAATATGTCATTCGTGCCTTTATCCGAGGATACTTTTGATGCCCGCTATGGTGCAAATACAATAATATCCCACCTGAAAATTTCAAGCTTCCTGTTATTAACAAGTTATTAACGGCTTTTGGGGGGATTTGTTTTTCTTATCCCAATAAACTTTTTAATTCAACAATCCTCAATAGTTGAGGATTTGAATAAAAGATTATAGACCCCCGGAGCAAGCTCCGGACTCCTTATTCCGAAACAAGCTACGGGAATTAAACCAAACCCTCTCGTCCGCGCAAGCGGAATGTGGAGTTGGATAAAAAAATATTGAAAATCACTGGCTGTTCCCTTAGACAATAGTCAAGGGAATAAATAAGGTCAGATTATCAGCATGGCATCGCCATAAGTGCCGAACCTGTATTTCTCCTTTACTGCCGTCCGATATGCTTCAAAACAGAGTTCGTAGCCCGCGAATGCTGCTACCATCATCAGAAGAGTTGAATATGGAAGATGGAAATTGCTTATCATCATATCCGGTACCTTAAAGTCGTATGGGGGAAAGATAAACTTGTTGGTCCACCCGTCAAAAGGTTTGAGATAACCGCTGGTTGAAACAGAGCTTTCAAGGGTTCTGACAACAGTTGTCCCCACTGCACAGATTTTGTTTTTGTCGTCTTTAGCCTTGTTGACTATCTCGGCTGCTTCCTCGGTTATGCGGATCCTTTCAGAATCAACCTTATGCTTGGTCAGGTCCTCAACATCCACGCTCCTGAAATTTCCCAGCCCTACATGAAGGGTTATCTCTGCAAATTCAACTCCCACTATCTCCAGCTTCTTGAGAAGTTCACGGCTGAAGTGCAGGCCGGCAGTAGGCGCAGCAACCGCCCCCTCATGCTTTGCAAATATTGTCTGATAACGTTCATTATCTTCAGGTTCCACCGGTCTGTTGATGAATTTTGGAAGCGGAGTTTCTCCCAGTCCGTACAATGTCTGCTTGAATTCTTCATATGTCCCGTCAAAGAGAAACCTGAGAGTCCTTCCTCTCGAAGTTGTGTTATCAATTACTTCCGCAACAAGAAGGTCATCCTCCCCAAAATAAAGCTTATTGCCTATTCTTATCTTACGTGCAGGATCAACAAGTACATCCCATAATCTCTGTTCGCGGTTCAGTTCTCTCAGTAAAAACACTTCAATCTCCGCTCCTGTCTTCTCCTTATTCCCGTACAAACGGGCCGGAAAAACTTTTGTATTATTAAAAACCAGGACATCGTGCTCATCGAAATATCCGACGATATCCTTAAAGATCCTATGTTCAAATTTTCCTGTTTTCCTGTTCACTACCAAAAGCTTAGCATCATCCCTGTTTTCAGTAGGATAAAGGGCTATAAGCTCCTGAGGAAGATTGTACCTGAATTGCGATAGTTTCATATTAATATATTAATTCCAATTGATGAAATCCCTTATACGAAGGGATTTCCGATTTGTTTCATTTTAATGACAGATTTTTCAAAATTTTCCAGCGAATATGCATCCTCCAACCTGAAAGTCCCTATCGATGTCCTCACCAACGATGTGAGGCAGGCTCCGCTGCCCAGGGCCCTGCCGAAGTCTCTGGCAAAGGCCCTGACATAGGTTCCCTTACTGCATTTGAGTCTGACTCTTATCTCAGGCATGTTGCACGAAAGGAGTTCCAGTTCCCTGAAAAAGACCGTAACAGGCTCAATATCCTTATGAATGCCTTTACGGGCATATTCATAAGCCCTTTTTCCATTTATCATCTTTGCCGAATGGGCAGGAGGGACCTGTTCCTGTCTCCCCATAAATCCTTCCAGGGTCTTTCTTACCAAATCAGGTGTAATATGCCCGGTGGGATAAGTCCCGTCGGTTTCTGTTTCAAGGTCAAATGACGGTGTGGTTTTCCCGACATGAAGAGTTGCTGCATATTCCTTGTCCAGATCACGGAATTCTTCAATCCTTTTGGTAGCCCTGCCCGTGCATATGATCATCAACCCGCTGGCCAGGGGATCAAGAGTTCCGGCATGCCCTGCCTTGATTGTTTTAATCCCTAATTGACTTCTTATTATAATCCTGACCTTATTTACAAGATCAAAGGAAGTCCAGTAAAGTGGTTTATCGAACAGCAGGACCTGCCCTTCTTCAAAACATAACATCTTTTCAGATAACATTTGTCCCAAGCAATATTGAAAATATGCCCAGTATGATGCAATATACGGCAAACCAGGCAAGCTTCCCCTTTTTTACAAGATTCACCATCAACTTGCATGCCAGAAATCCTGTAATAAATGCAGTTATAAATCCTGCAATTATGCAGCTTATGCAGGTCTCTTCCGTTGAAACCCTTCCTGAAAGAACCTCCAGGAGATTAGCTCCTGCAATAGGTATAAGAACCATCAGAAATGAAAACCTTGCCAGCTCGGTTTTCCTGTTGCCGAGCATCATTCCTGTGGCAATGGTTGCTCCGGAGCGCGAGATGCCGGGAGTAACAGCCAGAACCTGTGCCAGCCCTATTATGAAAGCATCCAGATAGGTCATGTTGCGTTCCCGTGGTTTTATGACCGTGGTAAGTATAAGGAACAGCGATGTTATCATGAATTCAATACCAAGGATCAGCATGTTCCCTGCAAAAAATACCGATGATATCTGATACATAAAAAAACCGGCAATACCTACAGGTATCATCGATACCAATATTTTAAGCCCGTACTTTTTTTCATCATTCATCCCCGGTTCTGCTAAACCCTTAAGCAATCCAACAATGTCGTTCCAGAAGACCAGCAGCGTACTCAGGAGAGTTGCACCATGAACGGCAATAGAAAAAAAGAAATTCGATTCATGATCAATCCCGAATAAATATTTGCCCAGCTCCAGGTGGCCTGAGCTGCTGACAGGTAAGAATTCTGTAAGTCCCTGGACCAATCCAAGAACGATGGCTTCGAAAATATTCATTTATGCAGTTTATTGGAGATTATTTGTCAGGACCTGAGGGCTTTTTCATGATAGCCCATATCTCGAAGATGAAGCCTGCAAGAACAACGATCGGGGCAAGAGTTATTCTCCTGAAGCTGAATATTTTTTCACTGAAAACATTCGGATCGTCCGTTTTACCTCCAAGCATCAGAAGGAATCCTGCAACAATAATAACGAATCCGATTGCCAGAAGCTTATAATTTTCACGTCCAAGGGCAAAATTTGCTTTGGCCCTGTTTTCTTCTTTCTTTGCCATTCTATGTTCAATAATAAAGTTTATCCTCGGAAATGCTAAGGTATCTGTTTACTGATAAATACGTTGAAACAACATTTATAAGAATTCCTGCAATAACAATCACAAGTGCCAGAACAAGAAGAAGGTTTATGCTTTCCAGGGAGACCATCCTGAAAAACTCTGTCTCGATCAGGTAAAGCAGTCCCATCAGTAATATCATTGCAATAAGCGCTGCTATGACTCCGTGGTAGATGCTCCTTATGAGGAAAGGCTTCCTGATGAATGACCTTGTTGCACCAACAAGCTGCATTGTCCTTATAAGAAATCTCTTTGAATAGATTGAGAGCCTGATGGTATTGTTAATTATTGTGACCGCTATAAGGAAAAGGAATGAACTAAGCACAAGAAGAAAAAGACTTATCTTTCTGACATTCTCATTTATAAGGAAAAGCAGGGATTCCTCATAATAAACCTCATCAACAAAAGGATACTCAAGCACATATTTCTCAATTTTTGCTACACTGTCAGGACTTGTGTACCCGGCATAGAGGTATACATCGATCGAGGAAGGGAGCGGGTTGTCGCCAAGAAAGCTTATGAAATCCTCCCCCAGATCCTCTTTCATCTTTGCTGCCGCTTTTTCCTTTGACACATATTCTGTCGATTTAACATAGGGCTTGGCATCAAGGTCTTTTTGAAGCATCCGTATATCTGCTTCCTTTGCTCCATCATTAAGCATCACGGAGAAAGAAAGGCTCTCACGGAAATAATCAGAAAGCTCTTTTGCGTTTATCAGGACAAGTCCCAGTATTCCAAGAAGAAAAAGAACCAGCGACACACTAATGACAAGAGTCAGATAGGAGCCTCTCAGTCTGGTCTTTGCAAATCCTCTTTCGCTCTCTTTCAAAATCTTTCAGGTTAATGTTTTCCCATAAACGGTGGTTATTCTACTCAACAACCGACATCCATCCGAATGTGTCCGGTTCATCACCATTCTGGATTGATACCAGCTTGTTATAAAGCTTAACTGTAAGTGGTCCCGGTAAACAATCCTTTGTATATTCATAAACCGTATTGGTTTCAGGATCAAATATTTTGGCTATGGGAGTTATCACTGCGGCAGTTCCGCAGGCCCCGGCTTCTTCGAATGTCCCAAGTTCTTCAACGGGTATAGGACGCCTCTCGGTTTTCATCCCCATATCAGCCGCAATTTCCAGAAGGCTCATATTGGTAACTGAATTAAGAATGGATTCAGACCTGGGAGTGACGTAGGTGTTGTTCTTTATTCCGAAAAAGTTTGCCGCACCGCACTCATCAATATATTTCTTCTCCCTGGAATCGAGGAACAAGGGATTTGAATAGCCTTTGTTCTTGGCATCAATTACAGCCCTGAGGCTGGCGGCATAATTACCTCCCACTTTAAAGGTACCGGTTCCCTTTGGAGCTGCTCTGTCAAAATCTCTGCAGATCATCATGTTAACAGGTTTGAATCCTTCCTTGAAATAAGGCCCCACAGGAGTAACAAAAACGATGAAAGTGTACTCCATGGCAGGTTTGACTCCTACTTCAGGTCCGCTGCCAAAAAGAAGAGGCCTCACGTAAAGGGTTGCTCCTGATCCGTAAGGAGGAACAAATCTTTTGTTAAGAAGTACAGCTTTGAATATTGCCTCCCTGAATAATTCAATCGGTACATTAGCCATTACCAGGCCTTCTGCAGAATGGATCATTCTCTTAGCATTTTCTTCCCACCGGAACAACCTTATTTTTCCATCCTTTCCCATATAGGCTTTCATACCCTCAAATGCTTCCTGCCCATAGTGCAACCCTGAGGCAGCAATATGCATGCTTATGAATTCCGATGATGATACCTCCAGTGGGCTCCATTTGCCATCCTTAAAAACAGACCGGATATTAAAATCCGTTTTGATATATCCAAATGATAGATTTTTCCAGTCGAGCAGTTCCATTACAACTAAATTTTAAATATCCGGTAAAAGTACATTTTTAATACTAAACTGTTATGATTTCTTCTTCATAAAATCGATCTGCCATAATATTCCTCAAGCTTATTGATCTGATCATCAATAGTTACACTTCTGAGAAGCCTGCCTGATGGTGTAAGGAAATCATGCATTGAGAGCATTTTTTTCTGACTATCAATCCATGACGCGACATCATTGAAATGTCCATGTTCATTCCTTTCCTTGAATAGCTTGTCAGTAAGCTTAATGTAATCTTCCCGGCCAAGATATGCGTAATGGGCGTCATGCAGGATCCTGTCCGACAATGACTCATACTTTTCATTAAATGCGTTGGAAATGATTTGTCTCACAATTATGGAATGATTTTCGTCGAATCCGTAATTCGGAAGGATTTCATCGGCAAGGCTGACAGCAGCGTCAAGAGGATTATCGTAATCTGAAATATATCCTGAACAAAGGAACAGTGATGCCAGCTTAAGATCAACATAATCCTCGTCGGTCATTTCTTCTGCATTTGCCAGCAGGTCAACCTGCCCGGTCACGCTTGCTGCAAAAGAGGCATTGTGAAAGTAAAGGTTTGGAGGTGCTTCTTCCTCAAAGATCCCTGATAATTTATCTTCTACATCCTCAAGCCTTAACATGGAAAGTTTAAGCAGGAACTTCCGGTTCGGAATATCATCGCCGTCTGTTAGCCCGGGTCTGATACCATTAACAAAATACATGTCGAGCTCCCCTTTATATTTAACCGGCATCTTCCCCCTGTAATCACAGATAAAAAAGTCTTTCACAAATTCATAGGTTGTCCCTGATATATTTATCTTTCCTGCCTCTCCTGATGATTCCATTCTGCTGGCTGTGTTGACCGTATCCCCCCAGATGTCGTACGACAGTTTCTTATGACCCACGACTCCCGCCACGACCGTTCCTGTGTGAATGCCTATCCTGATATCCCAGTATTTCACTCCCTGCTTCAATGACGATTCCTTAAGCCTCGCCATGTACCGCTGCATCTCAAGCGCAGCAAGTATGACCTCAACAGGATTTGTCCTGTTCTTTTCTGGAATTCCCCCGGCACACATATATGCATCACCAATAGTCTTTATCTTTTCTATCCGGTATTTCTCGGCAACAGAATCGAAATGAAAAAAGAACTTATCAAGCTCGTCAATCAGTAACTCGGGATTCATCTCTTCTGCTATCTGCGTAAATCCCTGTATATCTGAAAATAACACCGTCACAAAGTTATACTTGGTCTTGGTGGCTTTGCCTTTGGCCATTAATTCGTCAGCAGTGATCTTGGGAAGTACATTGTTAAGCAGAGCTTCTGTCTTTTCCTTTTCAACTATAAGATCCTCCGTTCGCTTGTTAATGATCTGTTCCAGCATGTATTGCCGGCGGGCAAATTTCAGGTTCATGCTTTCAGAAAACACCCACACCAGTAACGACAGAAGGACAAGTGATGCTATCAGGGCCAGCCTGGATAAGTACCATACAGGCATAACCCTGATCTTTAATGGTGTCATCTGACTTACTTTGCCCATGCTGTTCCTGTACCTTGTCTCGAAAGTGTAATTACCTCCGGGAAGATTAGTATACTCTTTAAAACCTCTATCCTGCCACGATGAATATTCCCTGTCGAAACCTGACAAAAAAAACTGATAATCGAAAAGGTCTTCCGGAAGGATCTCAATGGCAATATTGTTTGACCTGTGCCCGAGCGTAATTCCCTTCTTAAGGTCAACCCCATTATAAGACTGTCCGTCAGACCGGAATATAACTGAATCGTTGTTTATGATAATCCTTGAAAAAACGGGACTGATTTCAAGATCAGCAGCTTGTTCCTGAGTGTCCGGCCTGCCTGCCGGTAATACAGAAAAAACACAAAGAAAAAAGCCCAGATATAGTTTCATCCTGAAAATATGCTACTGATATGCCTGATACTAATCCAAATGTATCAATTAACTTTAATTATTCATAAACATTGTGCGGTTTGGCAAAAACTTCAGATATTCATTTTCATTATTTTTGCCAGCCTAACACCTGAATTACCATGGAGATTGTTTTCGCATCTAACAATATTTACAAGCTAAACGAGATAAAGGATATCCTGGATGACAGCTTTTCACTTTTAAGCCTGAGCGATATCGGCATGAACGAAGAAATTCCCGAGAACGAAATGTCGCTTGAAGGCAATGCGCTATCCAAGGCCCGCCATATTTTTGATGCTACGGGCCTGACTGTTTTTGCTGATGATACCGGACTCGAAGTAGATGCCCTGGGAGGACTTCCGGGTGTTTATTCCGCACGCTTTGCAGGCGAAAGCAAGGATTTCGATTCCAATATTGAAAAATTGCTTCTGATGCTTGGAGACACCTTAAACAGGAAGGCTCGATTCAGAACAGTCATAGCTCTTATACATCAGGGAAGGGAATACCTCTTTGAAGGCGAAATAAAAGGGATAATCATCAAAGAAAAAAGAGGTGCGGCCGGCTTTGGATATGATCCTGTATTTGTACCTGAAGGCAGGAATATAACATTTGCTGAAATGGAACCCGGTGAGAAGAATTCAATTTCACATCGTGCCCTGGCTTTTAAGAAACTTAAAAGCTTCCTTTCCGGGATGTCAGGAATACAAAATGAATCATCCTGAAAAAACAGTCACGTGAGAAAGCTGTTATTACCGGTGCTTGTCCTCATCCCGCTTATTGCAGGAAGCCAGCAGCCTGTGGGAACCTGGTCTGATCACCTGAGGTACAATACTGCAACGGCAGTTGCTGCCGGACAAAAGGAGATCTTTGCATCAACAGGTTCTTCTCTTATCGTTTACAATAAGGAGTTTGCTGAGCTTAGAAAGCTGTCAAGGATTAACGGTCTGACGGAAACCGGAATCAGCTCAATTGCCTGGTCGGAAGATCATTCTACGTTAATTATTGCATACAAAAACACTAACATTGACCTTGTGGTCAAAAACAACATCTTCAACGTACCCGATATTTATAGAAAGTCCATGCCGGAAAGGAAATATATCAACAGGATCAGGATAAAAGGACGGCATGCATTCCTGGCTACAAGTTTCGGGGTCGTTATTGTTGATCTCCTGAAGAAGGAGATATTCGATACATGGAGACCCGGACCTGGGCCTGAAATCAATGGCGTGAACGATGTGGCTTTTGGAGAGGGGAACATATATGCTGCGACCGATAATGGATTATGGTTCGCCTCATTAACAGACCAGGGGCTGTCATATTATGCTAACTGGAGCCTGGCCGGCAAACTGCCTTCGCCTTATGCAAGGTATACCATGGCTCTCTATTGCGGCGACAGGCTGTATGCAAATGAAAGTGACAACAGTGACGGAACCGACAGATTGTATTCAGTGGGCGAAGACGTTTCGCTGGCAAGCTACGTGCCTGGAGTGCAGTACAGGTCAATTGATCCTCTGCCACAAGGTTTTGCAGTCACTTCCCGGGATTTTGTAAATATTCATAATGCTGATGGATCTCTCAGAAAGACAATACGATCGTACGGATGGGGAGATCCGGATTTTGCACAGGCTGCAGGCGAGAACGGCAATATCTGGCTTGCCGATATTAGCTTCGGCCTTGTGCGGGGAGATGATGCCGGGAATTATACCAGCCTCAGCCTTCCGGGGCCGGTTACGAATAATATCAGCAATATCTCGTCATCGAACGGGAAAACTATCCTTTGTGCCGGAGGAGTTGATATGAACTGGAACGGACTGGGCCGCCCGTTCAGTTATTCCGTTATCGAAAACAACACCTGGTCAGGCAGCAAAGCCGGGGACTTCACAGACGCGATGAGGTCGGCTGTTGATCCCGGCGATAACAGTCATTTTTTTATATCCTCATGGGGATACGGACTATTTGAGTACAGGAATAATGAAACCGTGAATCACTATGACGCCACAAATTCACCTCTTCAGCCGGAGGACCCGGGAAACAGCGGTATAAAAATCTGCGGCATGGCATTTGACAAGTCAGGGAATCTTTGGATTACTCAGTCGGGAAATCCCGGAAAAGTGATGATTCTGAAAAAGGGAGGAAGCTGGATGGTCTATCCGCATATTCCTGAAACACCTGTCTTGAGCGATATAATAGCATTGGCCGACGGAACTAAATGGATACTTCTTCCATCAGTACCCGGCTTATTCGCCATAGACGACAACGATACACCCGGAAATTTCACGGATGACAGATACAGGATGTCAGACATAAGGGAATCAGACGGCAGGGTAATAAATGACGTTTTTTCAATGGCCGCTGATCTTGAAGGCAACCTATGGATCGGAACAGACAAAGGTCCTCTTGTTTCCTATGCTCCTGAAAAAATTTATGATGACGCGCTTGCATTTTCAGGATTAAAGACAGCGCGGAATGATGGATCAGGTCTGGCTGATTACATGCTAGGAAGCGAGTCAATAACATCAATAACCGCCGATGGCGCCAACCGAAAATGGATAGGAACAGTGAGTTCAGGCGCTTATCTCCTGTCTCCCGATGGCACCATTTTGCTCAGGAACCACAATAAGCAAAATAGTCCGATGTATTCCGACTCTTTGATCACAATTGCCGCAGACAATAAAACAGGTGAGGTCTGGTTCGGTACTCCGGAGGGAGTGCTTTCAGTAAGGGAGATTGCTACAGCTGGAAGCAGCGGGTTTGAGAATGTTTATGCATTCCCCAATCCAGTAAGGGAAGACTTCGAAGGAAATATTACCATCACCGGACTTGTAAGCAATACCCGCATAAAGATAACTGACGTAAGCGGTAATCTTGTTTACGAAACCCTTTCTGAAGGTGGTCAGGCATCATGGGATCTCACAACCTACCAGGGCAGGAAAGTTACAACAGGAGTTTATCTGGTCTTTTGCTCGGATGATAACGGAAAAAGATCAGCTGTCACAAAAATACTTGTGGTAAGAAAATGACAACTAGCTGATCAGGCTCTGGATACGTTCTATCTGCAGTTGCTTGTTAACCTCCCTGAGGCTTCTGGCTGTGCGGGTAAAATACTGGTGCCCGGAAATGAATTTCACCTGCAGTTTGTTCCACTCATTTATTTCCTTCATCTTATTCTGGGCCTTGAGCTCTTCAAAAAGGGTATTGGAAACCGGAATAAAATCGCTCCTACCCAGGTAATCCAGATCAGAGTCACACATGATTTCTTCAAGCAGGTTTTCGGGCTTGGGGGGCAGCTTTGTAGCCATAATCAGGGAACATATCCTCTTTATGTGCTCCGCGGTATACCCGAATGAGGGAAGCATTTCCCTTGCAAGCAAGGTTCCCTGAAATTCATGATCGTCATATGAAACCGTATGGCCCGCATCATGAAACAGGGCTGCCGTTTTCAGAAGCAGGATTTCCTCGTCGGTGCATCCTTCTGCCCAGCCTATCAGTTCCACTTCAGTTACAACATCCACTGTGTGTTTCACATTATGATAATAAAGATACCCCGGCAATTCTCTTTCAAGCTTGTCGAGTACGATCTCCTGCATATCTGTGAATTGTATCAGTAATCTTTTTATCCTGAAGGAATTGTTGGGAATTCTTCCCTTGCCTCCCTCAGAAAACTCCGGCTTTATTCCCCTGACAACATATACCTGAAGGTCGCCCTTGTATTTTACCGGTAAACGCCCATGATATTCGCAATCAAAAAATTCCTTTACGAGTTCATAGGTCATGACTGAAATAAGGATGGAACCATTTTCAGATATTGCTTCAATACGGCTGGCAGTATTGACGGTATCCCCCTTGATATCATAGTTTATCTTCTTTCTGCCTGTTGCAGTTGCAGTTACAGGTCCGGTATGTATGCCGGTTTTTAGCTCCCATATCCTTTTATCGCTTCCCCTTTTCCCGAATTCGAATTTGTCAATAAAACTCCTCATCTCCAATGCTGAGGTCACAACATCGACAGGGTTGGTAATGTTCTTTTCAGGGATTCCCCCGGCACACATGAAAGTATCGCCAATGGTCTTGATCTTTTCAATCCTGTATCTGCCGGCTATGGCTTCAAATTCAAAGATTATCTCGTCAAACTCATCCATTAAGGAAGCCGAGTCCATATCCCGGATAAGCTTTGAAAATCCCCGGATACCGGTAAGAAGAAGCGTGGCCACATTAAATCTGAGAGGCCTCTCACGTGTTCCGTCTTCTTCTTCGCCTTTGACAATTGTTGATGACATACTGGCTGAAAGAGCTTTCAGCTTCTCATTCTCCCTTAACAGCTTTTCACTGAGTTTTTCCAGTCTTTTTATCTCTTCCTCCAGCTCCTGGTTCTGTTTGGCCAGCCTGGCTATCCTCTTAACAAGATCCTCGTTACTGGTTGCAGTCATTTCGGGGGTGTTGGCGGGTAAAAATAATAATTTAATTTTGAAAAATAACCCGGCAGACATGATTGTCAAAACGAAGGGAATCATTCTTCACCAGATAAAATACACTGATTCAGGGATTGTTGTCCAGGCCTACACCCGTGAATACGGAAGGCTTTCTTTTCTTGTAAAGGGTTTCAGGAACAAAAAATCCGGAAAGCATGCCTCACTTTTCCAGTCATTGTTTATGCATGATATGGTTTTCTATTATAAGCCGTCGAGAAGCATGCAGGTCCTAAAGGAATTTTCAGTTTCATACAGTCCTTCACATATTTACGTGAACATAAAGAAAAGCTGTATTGCTGTTTTTCTAGGAGAAGTCATGAATTCCATACTCAGGGAAGAAAGCCCTCACCCCCAGTTATATGACTTCATTGATTCTTCAATCAGGTACTTCGATGCCTGCGCTACCGGATATGCCAATTTCCATATAGCTTTCCTCATAGGATTAACAAGTTACCTGGGATTTGAGCCGGGTAAAAGGATTAATCCGGATGATTGCTATTTCGATATGCTGAACGGAGCCTTTGTATCTGTCCCTCCTTTAAATTTCGATTATGCCGACCCTGAAATATCGGATATCCTGTCTGCTTTTTTCAATACTTCCTACGAGCTGATGGACAGCATCAGGCTTTCAGGAGAGGTGAGGAACAAGGTCCTTGACACAATAATCAGGTACTATTCTGTCCATCTCCCCGGTCTTAAAAAAATCAATTCACTGGATATTATGAAAGAGATATTCAGATGAAACAGCAATTAGTGGTGAATGATTTTTAGCTATATTTAGCACAAACCTATCTGTCAAAGATGACACTTATCCCCTCACTTTTCAACTGGCTGAATACAAATCGCATAGACCAGATTGACTCTTACCGGAAAGATCCCTGCCAGGTACAGGAAAAAACCTTTGCCGGGCTTATTTCCATGGCGTCATCCACCGAGTGGGGCAGAAAATTTGATTATCAGTCAATAAGGTCTGTAAGGCAGTACCAGGAGAGAGTGCCGATTCAGTCGTACGATGACATAACAGGGTACGTGGAAAGGCTCAGACAGGGAGAAAAGGATCTTCTCTGGCCGGGAGAGATAAAGTGGTTTGCCAAATCGTCAGGCACTACTTCATCTAAAAGCAAGTTTATACCCATGAGCCGCGAATCGCTCGAGGAGTGTCAGTACCGGGCAATAAAGGATCTTCTTGCGTTATGGTTCCTCAATAATCCTTCTTCGAGGATATTCTCAGGGAAAGCCTTAACCCTCGGAGGCAGCCACAGGATAAACCAGTTCAGCAACAATTCGCTCTATGGCGACCTTTCAGCTATTCTTATTGAAAATGCCCCTGCCGCAATTGAACTGTTGCGGACACCCAGAAAAAAGATCGCGCTGCTTGAGGATTTTGAAAAGAAGCTTGACCTCATAATTGAAACTTCATTGGGCGAAAATGTAACCAATTTCTCAGGGGTCCCCTCCTGGTACCTTACCCTGATAAAACGAATCCTGGAACGTACCGGTAAATCATCCCTGCTTGATGTATGGCCGAATCTTGAAGTTTTTTTCCATGGCGGTATTAGTTTCGTTCCCTACAGGGAGATCTACAACAAGCTTATCCCCGGGCATCAGATGCACTATATGGAAACATACAATGCTTCGGAAGGATTTTTCGGGATACAGGATGACCCGTCAGACCCTGCCTTGCTCCTTATGGCAGATTATGGCATTTTTTATGAATTTGTCCCTGCTGAAAAAGCAACGGCAGATTCGCCTCCGGTGCTGACTATCGGGGAAATTGAAACAGGAAGGAATTATGCATTGGTAATTACAACAAACGGAGGCCTCTGGAGATACATGCTTGGGGATACCGTTACTTTCTCGAGCCTTTATCCTCATAAGTTCAGGATCACCGGCCGGACGAAGCATTTTATAAATGCATTCGGGGAAGAGCTGATAATCGACAATGCCGAAAAAGCCCTGGAATCGGCCTGCAAGGCTACAGGTGCAATTATAACGGAATATACCGCAGGACCTGTTTACATGAGTGAAAAATCGAGGGGATCGCATGAATGGATCATTGAATTTGAAAAAGATCCCCCTAACCTTGAACAGTTTGCACTTGTCCTCGACGAAACACTTAAATCAGTAAACTCCGATTACGAAGCCAAGCGCTTCAGGGACCTGAGCCTTGTTAAACCTCTTGTAAGGCCGGTACCGGAAGGCACTTTCAAAAACTGGCTGAAATCCAAAAACAAACTTGGAGGACAGAATAAAGTTCCAAGACTGTCGAATTCCAGGGAATTTATCGAAGAGTTGTATAAATTTGCAGATATTTAAAATCATTACCAAAACAATCAACCATTATGCATATTGCTATTGCGGGTAATATCGGATCGGGAAAGACAACGCTGGCAGGATTGCTTGCAAAACATTATGGATGGACACCCCATTACGAGGATGCCGATGACAACCCTTATCTTAATGATTTTTACGAAGATATGCAGCGCTGGTCTTTTAACCTGCAGATTTACTTCCTTAATAACCGCTTCAGCCAGATACTCGATATAAGGAAGTCCGGAAAAACTATTGTCCAGGACAGGACAATCTATGAGGATGCATATATATTTGCACCTAACCTTCATTCAATGGGATTGATGTCAACACGCGACTTTGACAACTATTTATCTCTTTTCAAAATGATGAGCTCGCTTATCCAGCCTCCTGATCTTCTGCTTTACCTGAGGGCTTCAGTTCCCACCCTCGTTAATCAGATCCAGAAAAGAGGACGCGAGTATGAAAGCTCAATAAGGCTTGATTACCTGAAAAGACTGAACGAACGTTACGAAGCCTGGATCCAGTCTTATGATCTCGGAAGGATGCTTATCGTTGAAGCTGATCACTATAATTTCCCTAACAACAAGGACCATCTGAGCGAGGTGATAGATAAGATCAATGCCGAACTGCATGGCCTTTTCTGAAATAATGCATAATACCATCCGTACCCTTTTTACAGGCATTTTACTGCTTCCTGTACTAAACTCAGCGGCTCAGATCGACTATGAACAGCCCGCTCCGATAGATCCTGATATCAGAACAGGCAGGCTCGATAACGGACTTACCTATTTCATACGGCATAATAAAGAACCTGAAAAAAGGGCAAGCTTTTACATCATACAAAATGCAGGGGCAATACTGGAGAATGATGATCAGGATGGCCTGGCTCATTTCCTGGAACATATGGCTTTTAACGGCACACAACATTTTCCCGGTAAAACCCTCATCAGCAGCCTCGAGAAGCACGGAGTGGCTTTCGGATACAATATTAACGCCTATACAGGTTTCGATGAAACAGTATATAATATTTCAGATGTTCCGGTCGACAAACCCGGACTCGTGGATACATGCCTTCTCATCCTTCATGACTGGTCGGATTTCATAACATTATCAGGCGAAGAAATTGATCTTGAAAGAGGCGTTATTGCGGAAGAATGGCGTACCAGTAAAAATGCAGCCCGCCGGATGCTCTTTGAAATAATTCCGGTGGTCCTGAAAGGTTCAAAATATGCTCAAAGGGATATTATCGGTGAATTGGATATAATCAGGAACTTTGATCATGACAACCTGCGCAGGTTTTATCATGACTGGTACAGAACAGATCTTCAGGCCATTGCAGTTGTTGGAGATATTAATGTTGATGAAATTGAAGCATCCGTAATTGAAATTTTCTCAAAGATCCCGCCGGTAAGCAATCCCCTGCCAAGAATAATTGAAGAAGTTCCCTGGCATAAAGAAACTTTCTTCGTCCTGGCCAAGGACAGGGAAGCATCCCAGACATCCGTTTCCGTTGTTTCTCTCCATAACGCAACTCCCCCTGAAAAAAAGAATCTTGGCTACATACGCGAGCAACATCTGATTACCCTCATGAACTCAATGCTCAATGCCCGCATTGCCGAACTGCTTCAGAAAAGCAATCCTCCGTTCATAAGCGGATCAATATCATTTGGATCATACTATTCCAGGGCAAATGACGCCTTCTCGATCTCAGCCGTCGCGAGGAAAAATGAAGAAGCAGAAGCGCTGAGATCTATCTATGCAGAGGCTGAAAGAGCCAGACAGTCCGGCTTTACGAAGGCGGAACTTGAAAGGGCAAAAGCTTCATGGCTTGCATCTGTGGAAAACATGTTCCTGCAAAAAGACAAGATTGACAATGATACATATATAAGCGGAATCCAGAACTATTTTCTTACAGGCGAGCCGCTTACATCAATAGATTTTGATTATGGATTCCTTAAGCAGGTTATCGACGGTATAACGCCGGCAGATGTCTCGGCAAAACTCCGGGAGGTCATGACAGACGAGAACCGGACCATAATAATCCAGGGCCTCGACGGAGATGATATAATCCATCTTACAGAACAGGAAGCGCTCGAAATAATCAACAGCATAAAAAATTCAGAGCTTGAACCCTACCCCGATGAAACAACTGAAGGATCATTGATTGAAGAAGATCTGCCGGGATCTGAAATCATTAAATCCAGATATTTGACCGGCCTGGATGCAGTTGAATGGACACTCTCAAATAATGTCAAGGTTGTCTTCAGAAAGGCCGATTATGAAAAAGACAACGTAATGCTTACTGCATTCAGCTTTGGGGGCATATCACGGGTGAGAGACGACCAGGTGCTTGCAGCATCAATCCTCCCGCAGGTTATCAGTATGTACGGTTGCGGCAGTTACGACAACATTACCCTCCAGAAGATGCTTGCAGGGAAAAAAGCATCTGTTTCCGTCTCACTTGCTGAAACAACCGAATCAGTCATCGGTTCTTCAACACCAAAGGATTTTGAGACTATGATGCAGCTGCTTTACCTTCGCCTTGCAAAACCCAGGTTTGACAGTATGGCTCATAATGCCATAATAGCGCGTTTCGAAGCACTGCTTGCCAATATGGAAAAAGACCCGAACAAGCTGAAAAGAGACAGTATTTCCCTGATAGCCACAGGGTACCATCCCCGTACCTGGTTGCTTACAAAGGAATCCGTTTCAGGGGTATCGGTCGATGATATCAGGACAATTTATCGCGACCGGTTTAGCAACGCAGACGAATTTGTGTTTTTTATCGTGGGTAATGTTGAAAAGGAAACAGTGATGCCAATGGTTGTCAAATACATCGGATCGCTGCCGATAAGCGGAAGAAAGGAAACCTGGATCAACAGGAAGATAGAACAGCCTCAGGGAAAGATCATCAGGGAAATAGAGGTCCCTCTCGCCGTTCCTAAATCCACTGTTTATCTGTCTTTTGAGAAAGACCTGAATTATAATCCCCGGAATTATCTTGGTCTTGCCGTTGTTGAAGGAATACTTGACCTGGTTTACACGGAAAAGGTCAGGGAGGACGAGGGAGGCACGTACGGAGTGGGAGTAATGTTGTCAGCCCGGGAGAGACCCGCCAGGAAAGCTGAAGGAGTGATCACGTTCGATTGCGATCCGGCACGGGCTGAAGAATTGAAGGCAATAATTTACAAGGAGATCAACGATCTGATAAAAGACGGTCCCGGAAATGAAAATCTAAGCAAGAGCGTTAACAATATTCTTAAAAACAGGGAAGAAAGCAAATTGCATAATGCATACTGGATGAACGCCCTTACCAGATATTACAGCAACGGAATAAACATTGACGATCCTGATAATTATGAAAATATTCTTAAGTCATTTAAAGTAAAGAATATCAGGAAGATCTCCCGCAGGATGTTCAGAAAAGCTGATATTGTGGACCTGGTATTTACTCCTGCTGAATAAATCTCTATTCTTCTTCAGGTGCAAATGAACTCAAGGCGGTTTCTGCCAGCAGGGCGCATTTGCGGGCCTCATCCGGCAGGCCCATTCTCCAGAGAAAATCAGTCAGCATATCGTAATCTTCCTTGAAAAAGAAGGGATCCTGCTCCAGGAGCCTGTAATACAGTGATTTTGCCTTTTCGTGGTCCTGCTCCCTCAGAGCATTTTTAATATGAGCCAATTCCACGTAATCATATTCCATGACAAATTTCTTGTCGGGCTTCAGGTTTATGAATTCAGGATAGTTACAAACCCTTTTATGAGCTCTTGCCTTATCCATCAACACGGGTATGGAAGCATTTCCTTTCCCGTCAATATGTGTCAGGAACATGTCAGTATAATAACTCAGTCCTTTGGATACAAAAACCAGCCACTTGCTGTTGGGCGACCAGGCGTGCCACGAGTTCAATGAAAAAAGATTACAGTCAAGCATCCTGGGCTTGCCTCCTTCAGCAGGTATGATGTAAAGCCGGCTGTCAGGCATCAGATGCATGTATTCCTCAGCCTGGCAGTAAACCAGCCACTTGCCGTCGGGAGAAACTGCAGGGAAAAAGTTGCTTTTACCATTGTTTGAGGCTCCTTTTATCGGTACAGCGGTACCCCCTTCCCCATTGTTAAAGGGTATGGTATAAAGATCAAACTTGAAGGAGATCTCACGCCTTGAGAACTTATCAAGCATATCCTTGTTCTGAACTGCTATTTCGTAATAATTGATACTGTCTCGTGGCAGAGCTTTGGCTCTCGCAAAGATTATGTTTTTCCCGTCAGGCGTCCAGAAGGCATTTGTCTGCACATATTCCGGCAGGTTTGCTCCGGGCAGTTCCCTGACAACTTTCGTCTGCCTGTCATAAACAGCCATGTGGCCGTTGACCGGTATGAAAAGAAGAGAGTAAGAGAATCCTTCTGCAGCATTCATGGGCGGAGTCCACGAAACCACTCTGTCTTTTACAGTGGTTGCAACATAGCGGCCATCAGGTGACAACTTGGAAAATGAACCGAATGTGCTTCTCTTTTCAAGTTTTGACCACGACATGTATGTGTCAACATTAAACATTACGGTATCCTTCATTTCTGTCAGGAAGTAACCCCCTTTATCCCTTCGTCCTCCGTCAAGATCCAGACCAAGCATACTGCCATCGTCTGAAAAAGAATGGCAGTTCCCGCACACGGGAAAACCCCTCATGGCAAGATGCGGTGGATCCTTGCTACCCGGATCGATGAGGATATAATTCATTGAATCGAGTTCCTTCTCTGCAATGTAGAAGGGAATTGTTAACTGTCTATATAATATGGGAGCTCCGACACTATCCCGGCTTACGCTGAAGGACCTTTTATCATATGGTTTAGTGGTCCCTGGGATATTGATGGTAAAGAAAATTTTCCCGTGATCCGACAGAAGCTTTAAACTGTCCCACGATGATTCTGACGGGGTCCAGGTGGTCCCCTGTGTTTTGTCTTTTATTATGTGCTTTTTATTCCCGGTCGCAAGCGTAACTTCCCACAACACTGATGGATTTCCCGTCACATTCCTCCATTCGAATGTGGGCGCAGGGAATTCAGGCGGAAAGAGAGCTTCCTTGAACGGATAAATAATCCTCAGCTCTTTTGAATTTGCTTTATTGCCGACTGCCAGGTAAAAGGCAACCACGGCTGCAGCAACCAATATCAGTGAAAGCAGGATTCCTGATTTTTTCATCAAATTCAAATTTGAAAATATTTTAGTAAATCACTTGAATCTAAAAGCTTACTAATTTAACTATTTCCTTGAAAATAAATCAAAATATGATAAGTTTGTCTTTTTGCCTGCTGAAAGTTATATAAAATTCCGGAACCGTTTCAATCAACCCGGAAGTCCAGGCTCACTTTACTCCTTGTATTATATGCAAAGCCTGATCAGCGATATTGCCTTTCCGGCTAAATACTGTGCTATGGCGGCAATTGCAGACTGAAGGATTTATTCAGGACCCGGTCTGCAAAAGAACTGAGAAGTAATCATTCAATTTTGAAATATGAATCGAGATTTTCCCATTGGCCTCCTCAACAATCGTTTCTCCATCCGACTTCAAAACCTTATAGTTCTTAAGCTGTCCTCCAAGATCAAGTTTTACGCTTAAGTCAGAAACCGGAAGAATCCTCCGCAATGGCCTGACTGGCGCAGAAGTAGTGTTTACCAAGGAAAAAATATAATCTCCCCTGCTCACAAGGGATCTTGTAAGGCCTGTATGGACACTTTCCGGAGCTGTGGTTTCTACCTGAAGTGCGTCATTGGCCAGGTATCTGATGCTCCTGAGGAGCAGTTTTCTCATATCGGGATGCCCCATCTCAAAGCTGACAAGATCGGGTTGATTTGAAAAATAGATACACCTGCCTTTCCCGTATGAGTTTTCAATAACAGTCGGGTATTCTCCTGACCATTCGTTAGTCCAGGCCTTTTCAGGAGGCTGGTTATGTACAACCGGCACATAAGTACAGATCGTTTTCCCTGATGACAAAGGCCTGCAGAGCAGGGTATATCCTGCATTTATAAGAAGGCTCGTTTCCGGGCTCTCCTGCTTAACAATGAAATGGTCGCGGTCAGTTATATGCTGGTAACAGTCTTTACGGGTATTGATCTTCCGGCCTGTGTAATTACATCCAAAAACCTCAGCCAGTGAGGATTCATCTCGCGATGATCCATCTTTGTCAAACATTCCCGATTCGTAAGTGGCAAGAATGTTACCTCCATCCATTACGTAACTTTTCAGCAGATCGGCCTCTTTGTCAGACAGACATCTGACATTGGGCAAAATTACCAGTCTGTAATTCCTCAGCTTATCCCCTGTTACCTGGTCATCAGCTATGAAATCATACGGAATATGGTCCTCGGCAAGTACTGTTTCCACACCGCGGATAAATGATCCGAACTCATCATCCTCAACCGATTTGTTTCTGAACGACAGCCTCGTGGCTTTGGAGTAATAAATTCCCACATTCGCCGCCGGTGCATGATTGGCAAGAATCTTCTCATGTTCCTTAACAAACAGGTAGGCATCAGAATGATGGAAAGCATTTCTCCTGTCAAAGGTTGCACCGGGATGCATTCCCGTGAAATTACAGTTCCAGAAACGCCCGCCGGCAGCCAGCGCTTCCCACAACCATACTTTAAGGTCTGTTTCAGGTTCCATTACATACCTGTGCGATGTTCCGTTACCGCCGTAGAGAATAATGGCTTCCTTTTCCGGTGCCATCGATTTAAGGAACCTGACAATCGTCCCGGCATATTTAAGGTCCTCATAATGTATTAGTTCAGTGTTTTCAGTGAGAAATGCCACACTTATTAGGAAGTCGAAATGCTCACGGGCGTTATACAGATCTATGCCGTCGTTAATTCGCTGGCCTGAATGGAACATATTAAAAACCTCCGCAGAATAGGCTTTATCCGGACCAAACGACTTAACAGTTTTTTTTATGGTATCCATGTGCATATCGGCCATATGTGATTTCCATTTCATGTAAAGGTCAAGCTTTTCATCAGATGCCCCGGGCATTTCAGGTATGCTTTCCCCTGAAAAGGATTTGAAGGATTCCCTGCAGCGATCACAGTAACAAATTCCTCCTACTCCTACGCTGTTGTGCCAAATACCGTCAAGCTGATAATTTCCCATCAGGTATTTTATAAAGCCGGCTGCATGCTCATTCCTGTAATAACCTGAATAGCATGATGCATAAAGCTGCGGCCGCGTATAGGTAAGCTGAACCGGTTTCATATCCTGGTCAACGCTGAACCAGTCGGGATGCTTTCTGTAAATCTTCTCTTCAACACCCCGGAAGTCAACCCTGGCTATAACGTATATTCCTGCATTGTGACATGCTTCCGTTATTTCCCGCAGTATGTCCCTTTCCCCCATAAAACTGTTCAAGTTAGCTGCCGGGAGAGGGTTCCGGAAAAAATCCACAATCCCGCCCCCGTTCACAACCAGAGTGTTGCATCCTGACTTCACCATGTAATCCACAACTGACCATGCATCATAATCCCGGGCATCGGGCTCACGCAATACTGTCTGGAGAATCCTGAGAGGTTTATTGAACCAGTACCCTGATGCTTCGGGAACATTGATCCTGCCGGGAGAATCCTGACTCACTGCAGGAGATACTGTAATAGTACCGCCTATAGCTGTGCCATATGCAATAAACTCCCTTCTGCTGATGCCGTGTTTTTTAAATTTGCTGTCCATAACCGGTTCCATTAAGTGATACTTAAAGATAATTTTTCTTACCTTACATAACTTTATATTACCTATTGATTTTCTATAGGTTTGCAACGATTAATCATTCATTTCAAAACCGGCAAGTATGAAAAACCCTCTCCTCCGAACTGTTCTGGCAATAAGCCTGTGCCTTCTGATGTGCACCGCCTGCAAAACAAAAAAAACCAGCTATGGCCCCGACATCTATGAACCCGATACCACATTCAAGGTGGTCGGCTACCTTTCTTCGGGAAACTTTAAATGGCTCGACTCACTGGAACTGGATAAGCTTACCTATCTTAATCTGGCATTCGGAAACCCCAACAAGGACGGCAACCTGGTGCTTGACGGGAATTATGACATGGCACCCGTTATTAAAAGGGGTCATGAGAACAACCTGAAAGTGTACATCTCCCTGGCAGGCGGAGGCCGGCCCGATACCACGATCTGGAAATCGGTACTGCAGCCTGAAAACAGGTCAGCCTTCATCGGTAAGATCCTTGAGTTTGTTGAAGCCAATAACCTCGATGGCGTTGATGTTGATATTGAAGGCAACCTTCTTCCCTACGTGGGTGAAACCTACAATCCATTTGTAATTGAGCTTCGCGAAGCGCTTCACGCAAAAGGAAAGGGAATGACATCGGCACTCGGAGCGACCCGCATTCATAAAGCAATAAGCCAGGAAGCCCTGGAAGCCTATGATTTCATAAATGTGATGGTCTATGATAAAACAGGCGTGTGGAGACCAAATGATATAGGCCCCCACTCTCCGTTTTCCTATGCAGAGGAAGCCATACAATTCTGGACAGTTGACAAAAAGATCCCGCCCGAAAAAATAACACTTGGCGTTCCGTTCTACGGTTTTGATTTCACTCCCCCGGCAAGATATATTTCCTTCAGGGAACTGGTTAATGAAAACCTGTTAAATGCTTACAGGGATTCAATTGACATGAAATATTACAATAGCATACATTCAATAGTTGAGAAGGTAGAGCTGGCAAAGAAAGGTCTGGGCGGAGTCATGATATGGGAGTTATCTTATGATATCCCCGGAGATATGTCACTATTGAGAGCTCTTGATCAGACCATCAAGGCCGGTGACTGCAAGGCTGTCACCTTCTTCAGGGATGCAGACGGAGATGGCCGCGGAGATCCGGCTAAACCGTTCACTGCCTGCGAAGCTCCGGAAGGTTACGTGTCAAACATGGATGATACTGACGACACCAGGCGATGATTCACACAGCAGGTAAAAGGAATCTTCACTACCTGTAACGAATTATATTTTAATGCCCCCTCACCCTGCAGCTTGCTTCAGGGTGAGGGATTTTTGCTCCCGGCGGAGCAGTTGCGCCCTGCATAACAAAGATAAAATCCCTTAAAAGGCTATAGCCCGTTGCCACAACAAAAATCCTGAAGGCGGGCGTTTTCAGGGCTTTCTTTCCAGGATGGCAGCCCAGCCTCCTCCACCCATCATCTTAACCATCAGCTTGTCGCCCTTCCTGACTGTGACTATTTCTTTCCTGTAGTCTGTTGCATCCCGGTCGGCATTGATCCCGTCGCTGAATATCTCAGCCTGGTAAAGGCCTTCATCGAGGAATGATAAGTCAATTAACAGCTCCCTGGGCGTCCAGTTTGTCATTGCACCAACATACCAGGCATCTCCCTTCTTCCGGGCAATTGCAACGTACTCGGCTATCTTCCCGTCAAGAGGGATTGTTTCATCAAATGTCGTCGGAATTCCTGTAATGAATTCCGTGCATTCCTTCTCCTTCATATATGATGTAGGACTGTCGGAAAGCATCTGTATGGGAACTTCAAAAACCACATACATAGCCATCTGGTGGACACGTGTTCCCTTGCTCATTGGCATGGAATTTATGGCCCTGAAGTTGGCCTGGTTCGAGTTTCTCATTGCTCCCGAAGTGTAGTCCATAGGACCAGCCTGATTCCTGATAAAAGGTATGGTAACATCGTACCGTGGAACATCCTCATCAGCCCACTTCACGTTTTCCAACCCTTTCACTCCTTCATAACCCACTACATTGGGATATGTGCGCTGCAGACCGGTCGGCTTAAAGATGCCATGGAAATCGATCAGAAGCTTATGTTCAGCCGCCAGCTTTGCAATATCGTACGTTGAGGCAACGGCAAGCTGATCGTCCCTGTCAATGAAGTCGATCTTAAGCCCTTTTATCCCTTTCATTTCATATAACGGGAAGACCTTATCCTTTTGTGCAAGTATATCCTGCCATGAGCACCAGACAAATATTCCGACATCTTTCCTGTTTCCATAGGCAATAAGCTCATCAAGATCTATTTCAGGCCTGGCTTTGGCAAGATCCCCTGCTACGTTCCATCCGGCATCAATCAGAATGTATGGCACTTTATAATCTGAAGCAAAGTCAATAAAGTATTTATACGTCGGGGTATTCATTCCCGCCCTGAAATCAACATGCGATATATTTATACCATGCCACCAATCCCATGCCACCTGCCCCGTTTTTATCCATGACAGGTCAGCGATTCTGGAAGGTGAGGCCAGCTTCTGGATAATATTGCTGTTAAGCAGATCTATATCCCTCTCGCTGATAACTACGGCCCTCCACGGGAAACTGCGTGTGCCTGCCGTCCTGGCGATGTAATCAGCCCTTTTTCCCGGAATCACATTCAGCCCTTTAATGTATGTCTCGAGGGGATAAGGTGCAAATACCCCCTTAAATCCCTTCCCTGTGTGGTTGATGTCGGCATACATACCGGGGTAATCTTCGAGGTCAGCTTCAAATAACTCTATTTTCCTGTTATTGCCGGCATCAAGAACAAGCGGGAGAAATGCCAGCGAATCGGCAGGGAATTCCGAAAGCTTTATCTCCCTGTACAAAGCTTCAAATGATGAATTGAAGTTCTTTCCATCACGGTAATCCCACTGGATCGGTATAAAAGCATCATGATCACCTGTAAAATTGAAATTGGCTTCCTCATTCTTAATGATAAGCTCTCCCGGTCGTTTAGTAAAGAACCTGTAAGCAACGGCATCATTATACACCCTGAATATCACGCCGTAGTTGCCTCTGCAGTTCAGGGTAAGCTGATTATAGAAATCATTTATTACAGACCTGCTGTAATTTACAGCGGTGAAACTTGCATTTACGCTGGTTGTACGCGGGGTGATTCTTGCATTGTTACCCAGCACTTCCCCGCTTTGCAGAGTCATTGATATGGATGACGGCAATATCATCACCTGGCCTTTGTGCAATACTGACCAGTGCATTTTTTCTCCGGCTTCAACTTTCACGGCTATGTTCCCATCGGGTGATTTTACTTCATAGACCCTTGCTCTCTGTGCAGAGATCGCAATCGGACACAGCAAGATAAATGTCAGCACTCTAAGCTTTAATTTCATTTCTTTGGCGGCTTTAAAGGATTAATTGATCATGGTCATGGCAATGGCTCAGGAGATCCTTGCCAGCGGATAATTTTAAACATAAAGATAAGGCATCAGCCAGAATTTATCCATTCATTTTAACAAAACATTCATTTATTTCATAAGTCACAGGATACGTGAAATAGCAGTCCCGACAACTGACTGATAATGTCATTTCACGTTTCAACAATAAGATATAAACAATCGTATTAATATGGTATTATGCCCCTTATGAGTATAACTATGTAATTAATTACATAATTAAATATATATTTAATTACGTAATAAAAGATCTGTCAGGTCTTACGCTAATATAATGATCAACAATTCCAGATAATCCTTTTTGCACGGAACCTGCAAGGCTTAACAACTCCCTGCCTGTTTGAAAATGAAATCCCCTGGATAGAATTGCATCTTCCTTAGCGTTCCGCTTTGGCAAACGGGGAAATATGGTGTAATCACCGCAGCCTGATGCGGAATCAAGAGTACAGAGCTTGCTCAGGTATTTAAAACTATTTATTCAATTGTTTTTCGTAAATTGAAATGGCAGAATCATATACCTGTCTGCCTTAAAGCAAAATTCAAAGGATAATAAACCCAATAACCATGAACGCTGGAAAGAGAACAATCAGGCGAAGGTCTTTTATCGGGACCGCAGGGACCGCTGTTGCTGGTCTTACAATAGTGCCGGAATATTTATTCAGGGGCTCAGCCATAGAAAGTCCCGGAAAGAAAACTTTTTCTGAAAAAATGAATCTCTCTCCTCAAAAAAATATATCAGGAACAGGCTGGTGGGAAAAAGAACCCATGAGGATCGTGGAACTTGAAGAGGGTTATGAATTCAGGGAAAAGATGGAATTACTTAACAGCCTGGGTGCAAACATGGAGCATGTGACACGTTTTACAGGCACTTCCCCCGGAACATCATTTCTCGATGCCCATAACCTTTACGGAGGCAAAAAAGTTGATTTCTCCTCACTGAAAGAATATCTTGATGAAGCCCACAGACATGGTATACGGGTTGTGATCTATTATAACGTACATGCCATTGAGATATCTTATGCAAGGGAGCATCCGGAATGGCAGCAGATAAGGGAAGACGGGAAACCAACTGAGGATGTTTATATCGTCGACTCTTCTTTCTGCATCAACAGCCCATGGAGGGAGGAGGTGTTCCAGACTATCAGGAAATTAAGCTCATATGATATTGATGGTATTTTTTATGACGGGCCTATCTTCTTTGCAGGTACCTGCTACTGCGATTCCTGCAAGAAACTCTTCCGGGAAAAATATAATAAGACGATGCCGTCCAAAACCGAATTATCTTCGAGGCGTGAAGACCCCGGATGGAAAGAGCTCATTGACTTCCAGTCAGACAGTATTGCACGTTTCCTGAGAGATACGAAGGAAATCCTTAAAAGCTCAGATGGCAGGATAATGCTCTACATGAACGGGAACACCCTTGCCCCTTCGTGGCCTACGGCAAGAGAAAACCGCAAGATAATCGCGGAGACTGACATTCTTGGGGCTGAAGGAGGATTTCTTTACGGGGAACTGGCAGAACCGGTTTATAAACCGGGAGCCGTGGCAAAACTTCTCGAAACACAGGCAGAAGGAAAGCCGACTGTTGTGTTTGACAATGCAAAACAGGGACCCTGGGCATTCTCAATCCTGGCCGGGGGTGAGATCAGCATCCTTTTCAGCCAGACAATCACCCATCAGGCTAATGTATGGCTCTCAATAGGAGCCACACCTGCACTTCATAAAAATAATTTGGATGTGGTGAGGAAATACAACAGGTTTATAAAGGAAAACCCTGATCCTTTCATCAGCACCGGTTCCATGGCAAGAATTGCCCTTCTGTGGCCGCAGGAATCCGGCAATTACTACAGCGGCTCGTCAGTGCCGCTTACCGATTTTACGAAGGAGATGAAACCGGTAAAAGCCGGAAATCTTGCCGAGGAATTTTACGGATTTTATGACGGCCTTGCACGAAACCATTTCCCCTTCGATGTGATCGATGAGGTTTCGCTTGAGAATGATCTTTCAAAATACGATCTGATAGTATTGCCCAATGCCGCATGCCTGAGCAGGGAAAGAGCAGGGAAACTGGCAGATTATGTGAATAATGGAGGAAATATTATCTCATCATTCGAAACATCACTTTACTCCGAAACCGGAAAGAAGCTTGACGATTTCAGACTGAAGGAGGTATTCGGCACGGATAGTTCCGGAGATATTTTCGGTCCCCTCAACTGGGATTACGTCACCCCAGGGAGAAAAGATCATTTTTCTCTTAAAGAGTTGCCTCATAAATTCATCAATGCACCGACCTATGGCCTTAAAACAAGTACAAGAAGTGAGGTCCCGCTGTATTTCTGCAAACCCCTGCCCGGAAGCTATTCCGGTACCCCGGTCATTTCGGAATTCCCCTTTATGATTGAAAACAGGTACGGAAAGGGAAGATCGGTATATTTTGCAGCCACCTTCGGCAATTCACTCTACAGATTTCATTTCCCCGAATATTACAGGATCCTTCAAAATCTTGTTTCAGAATTAAGCCGTCCGGTGGTAAGGGTTGAAAATGTCCCCTCATCAGTTGAAGTCAGTTTAAGAAAGAAGGGAGATTCAGTTTATGTTTACCTGATAAATTTTACTTCAGAAATGAGGAGGCCCATACAAAAAATTATCCCTTGTAATAACCTTATGATTGAACTTCTTACATCGGTTCCGGTTAAAAGAGTGAAAGCACTCTGGTCGATGACAGACCTTGAGTTTTCCGGTAAGAGTGACAGGGTTTCCTTTGTTCTGCCTGTTATTGAGGAATATGAAATACTGGAGGTCATGTTCTGAACCGCAACCTTTTCGGAAAAACCATACAGTATGAAGACATGATCGGGTTTTATGCTTTTTAGTTGGAACAAAGTATGGCTGATAAACTGTTGTACAAGATACGTGTTACCGGGAGGGTCCAGGGTGTAGGCTTCAGATGGAGGGTGGAAAATGAGGCCGTACGACGGGGACTAAAAGGTTTCGTCAGGAATTTGTCTGACGGAAGCGTTCATATCGAGGTGGAAGGATTGGAGGAACAGTTGAATGCATTTCTTGAATGGTGTAAAAGGGGACCAGGGTACAGTTTTGTTGAATCATTGACTGTTGATTCTTTCCCTCCATTGAATTACAGGGATTTCCGGATCGAATACTGAAAATCGCCTGGACTTGTTACTGGTTCAAGGTTCCTGGTTCAAAGTTTCCTGGTTATTTTTTCCGGAATATTTCAGGTGATGATCAATGCTGTTATTCTGCCTTTATAGCCTTATCCAGTTCAGAAAGCATTCCGGTGACCAGAAAAAACGGATCGTAAGTCTGGCCTTTCATCCTTAGGGTTTCGACCGGCAGGTAACCTTTATATCCATGTTTTTTAATGATCCTGATCAGCCTGGGGAAATCAGTTCTTTGCCTGATACCATCGCCCATGGTAAATTCCTTCACCTGCCAGTTGACCGCATGAGGTATCAGCAGTTCAATGTCATCATAGGGATCTGATGTTGTAAAGCTGCCTGTATCAATAATCAGTCCTGCCCAATCAGAATCAACTTCATTAATCACTTTCAGGCATTGTTCTGCATTTTGCAGCATATCACCATGATTCTGGATACCGATCTTTACTCCGTATTTTTCCCCGAAGGCAGCGCATTCCCTGAAGCATTCAATCATCCATCCGGCAACTTCATCCCATTTTTGTTCGTATCCTTCTGGGATTTCACCCGCGAACAGTCTAATGACGGGGGCATGCATTTTCGAAGCAGCAACGATCCATTCCTTTGCCAGGGCAACTCCTGAAGCTCTTACCGAGGGGTCGGGAGATGCAAAATTATTCCGTATACCTGTGCCGCTTATTGCAACGCCGGCCTGTTCGGTTTTCCTTCTTATCCTTTCAAGATACTCATCAGACGGGACCTCAGGATAAGTCGGGAAATAGTAGGCAGTGGCATCCAGAGCTTTTATTCCCTGTGACGCGCACCAGTCAATGAGGTTAAACAGGGTGTAAACCTGTTCATTGCAGGTCCTTTCCCTGGCTGAAAGAAGATCGTTGAATGAGTATGCATTCACCGAAAGGATCAATTCGCCGGGATCATTCTGACTGGCTAATCCCTGAGCAGGCAGGAGGTTCGTCATAGTGAAACATATGGCCGATAAAA
>JAVEVC010000029.1:0-6398 GCA_034005245.1 Bacteroidales bacterium | reverse complement strand
TCATTACTGACATACCTGCCTGATCTTAGGCCTGAAGAATTTGTCAAATCTCTCAAGGTACATTTTAAACCAGGCAAACTGGTTTGTCCAGTCGCTTCTGTCGGTGAAATCGGCGTAAGTCTTGAGAGTGATAACGCTTCTTATATTTGCCTGCAGTTTATACCAGACTACTTCCTTGCTTATCTCGATCAGGGAATCTTCGTAAGCCAGTTCGTAGAGTTTTTCAAAGTCATCCTTGGCTTTTTCTCCAATAATTGTCAGGGAAACGTTCAGGCTGTTATCCTGGAGATTTATAGAAGGCATGAGAAAATATCTTCCCTTATCTACAGCAATATTGAACCAGCTTTTTGGGGGAGTTCCGAGCAGTTTGACAAAGCTGTTGTTGTCTTCCATGAAATTCTTGAGCCCGTGCCAGAACTGGAGCTGAAGTATATCCGTATCACTTAGTTTTTGTACCGGTTCCGTTGTTTTCTCCTGTCTGGGTTTTTCTTCAGGCTTAACCACAAGCTTAAATCCGGGTGCCGGCAGGCTATCCCCTATCCTGTATGCTTCAACCTCAATCCCGAAGAATTTTAATGATTCGTCGGTTATCCTGTTAAGCCAGTTAAGGGATGTTCTGTGTTCTTCATTAAATGAGCTGGCAACCCAGACAATAGTCAGAGCTTCCTTGTCTGCCGCACACGTTATGATCTTGCCAAGATGGGCATGATCAGTCTTTTCGAGCTGATCGCCAACTATCACATATTGGTCTGTGACAGTATCCTTGCACAAGATCTCCTCGCGGAACAGATCAGATTTCTGCCCCTGCTTCTGGACTTCCAGCTCCATTCCTATTGCATTGCCTACTTCGGCAATATTGTCCTCCTGTGATAACCAGGCAGTAAAGTCTGAATCCTCTCCATTCCATAATTCAAGAAGATCAACTTTTTCAAGCCTTCCTAACTTTTTCATACTAACTAAAGGTGATAAAATGGGTCGTTTTTAGCCAAATAAAGTTAATTATATTCTGCGGAATATGTGGTCCGGAAATGAATTTTAGAAGAATTTTTTTATCAACCTATTCTCAGCTTTAATCCAGGATCCCCGAAACAATGTTTTCAATCCTTAGGCGTGAAGGCGGCCTTCCATGAATTAAATGCTATTCTGCTTCTACTCATGGAGTTACGACAGCATGGGCAAAAACAGGGCAGGATTTTTCAAAAAGGCTGATCTTTCCTGACTTCAGGATGATTACTTATTAAAAGTTAAGTGAAGTAACAATTTCAGGATATGCAGGGAAAATATTAACTTTGGTTTGGATAACCGCGATATCAGGTATGAGACCTTTATTCGCTTAAAGCTTGATAACAAGAAAATGAACATAATGAAGGCTCCCTGTCTGCTGGAATTCAGGTAAATGAACTGCTTAATTTACAGTTATATAATGATATTATTTTCGTGTGAAAACAATTGAGGAAAGGAAAGCAATTCTGGATAAGGATATTTTCAGGCATGTGAATCATGGCTGGAGGGTTTCATCCAGAAGTGATACAAAATGCCTGATGGTAAGGGAGAAAAAACCAAAAGGATGCATTTTTGTTCTTCTCCTGTTACTTTTCATAATACCGGGAATAATCTATCTCTTTATTAAAAAAGGCCAAAGCACCCTTAAGATAGAGGTTACCAACGAAGGCAATATCAGATATAACGCTACCGGTCTTTCATCCTATGAAAGATCAGAGCTGGAATGGTATTGAACGTGAAGAAAGGGGCCATTTATAACCAGGCCCCGGTTAATTCCTTTTTAATCAGCAGGTTCCAGGATGAATGCGATATCCTGGCCGACATATCGCGCATGCCCGCCTTCAATTTTTAGTACCGGCACTGTAAAAGACACGGTATTCTTAACAGCTTTTATCACAGGTTCGGCATTCCCGTCAACTTCTATAGGCCTTCCGCTCCAGGTGTGATAAAGTTTCAGCCTGAACTGACCGTTCCTTAAACCATTTATTGTTACTTTCTTCCCCGACATATCGGTATTTGCATTAACCGCCCATCCGAACACAAGCTGATCACTGCTTATGGCAAAAGCGTGCCCTCCGGGGTTGACCGATTCAACAGGCTTCAGTCCGGTGAGTTTTGAAAACGGTATCTGTTCTGTAAACCTCCTGAAATACCGGAGCTGATTAGTCACCATATTGTCGTTAAGCTGATCGGCGTATGACCACCAGAAGGGCGACATTGCAGAGCCGGTGGCCATAGTGACCCACAGGGCGTTGTGGAACATGGCCTGGTAACCGGGCATACTCATCTCGTAGAAAGTGTGATCCCAGCCTGTCTCAGGAATTATAACCGGCTTTTCATAATTTGTCCATAATTTCTTTACCTGACCGTGATAATTCAGGTAACTGTAAGCAAGGGGATGGGTTTTGTCCATATCGATCTGGCCCGTTGTATTGATAGGGAAACCCTGCGCCTCGTAGATCTCCCTGCCCGGCATGTCAAAGATCTCATATCCCCTGTCCCACCATTCCTTTATCCCCCCGCTGCGTGTCCCAGTGGTAGGATGATTCCAGGGATCGTTCTGCTTGAAATAGTCATGCACCTTTCTGGCCCAGTTGGCTGCACCAATACTATCGCCGGTGACCCAGCCGTCAGTACCGTTAACCTCATCAACAACGAACCATATGGCCAGAGAAGGACTATATCCCCACCGGGCAATCATGTATCTGTACAGTTTCTCCTGGTATTTCCATGCCTCATCGCTGCTGAAGAAATCCTTCGCTTTACAGACCAGCTGGTAAGGATTTGTGTACCAGGCAATATTTCCCCCACCCCAAACGGTCTCCGAGAGGAATGAATGGAACCAGAAATTCAGCGCCAGGTGCATGTCGCGCTTTTCAAGCTCTTCCAGCATCTCATCAATTTGCTGGGATATTGTCTGGTCATACCTGCCCAGCCCTGTGGACCATGTTTCAAGCGGCTGGATCAAATGGCTTATGAAGTTTACTCCCTTTGACTGAAGCTCATCGATGACACGGGGATCATTCAGCCCGTTATACCATAGTCCCACCCCGAACCAGGGAGTCCCGTCGGCTCTCTCAAGGTACCGCTTGTTCTGAGCAATGCGTATGGGCCCGTGATTTTCCGAAGGAACTACCTTAAAAGTCTTTCTCTCGCTGACAGCAGATCCGTTCCTGTCTTTCACACTTATCACATAACTCCATTCCCCTGTTTCATCGGGAGAGAACCTTGCAAAAAATCCTCCTCTCCTGGCCTGGTTGTAAAATCCGGGGATCTTCCATTCCTTGCCCGATGGAGACCTGAAAGACACCATGATATCCACGTCGTCAGGATCAAAAGGATTGGCAAATGTGGCAGTAATGTTGAGAGGTAACTCAATCTTCTCATATAATCCTGTTTGTTCCGGCTCGCGGAACATCCTGTTAATGACCGGCTGGCAAAAAGCAGATACGGGCTGCAGTAACAGCAGGATAAATCCGATAAGTTTCACTTGTTTCATATTCTTGAGAATTATTAGTTTTTACTAATTTAGGTAATATTGCCCACGAATCCCACAAACTGAAATAGAAATCCCTTCATTTTACGGCAGAATTGAAGACAGCGCTAATTGAACAGGTTCAGTTTTCAACAGGAGAGATGTACTGCTTACCTTTGATGACGGGACGACAGCAAAACTGCGTAAAATGATCAGCCCGGGGCTCGAGGTGCTGAAAAGCCTTGAAGAATCTATCAGGGATATGTATTTTGCCAGAAATGTTATTGATTATATCGCCCTGAACATTTACTACAGCACTTCATTCGCCGAAAGGCAGAGAATTGCTCCCCAAACCGGGAAATAAGTGTTCATGGTCAGCTTCCTTCCGCGGAAGAAGAATATTCTTTCTGGTATACTCTCACATAATCCACAGTAAAAACATCAGGGAAAACTGTATTTTCCAGTTGCTCCATGGTCCCCGGAAGCTCCATGCTGAGTATTATGTATTCCCCGATATGCGAAATGCCCTGCCTTTGTTCATGGAATTTAATGCCGTCGATGTAAAAGACATATTTCTCAGGTGTCCACTCCAGGGCAAAAATATGGAATCCGATGCTTAAACCTTCCAGATAGCTGTTCATGGGACCTACAGATTTCATTTCCGGACCATAGGCCCAATGCAGAGCATGCTGAACTGTGTCTTTCCCGACTTCCCTGAAAAATTCAAAGATATCTATCTCAGTGCCATATTTCGCGGGATCGCTTCCCTGTGAAATAAGAGCTGACTGCAGCCAGAAAGCAGCCCACACGCCGTATGATGACTGCATCTGTGCCCTGCATTCAAAATATCCGTATTTCGGATTAAAATGCTTTTGCGTCCCTACTGCCCCGCTGAGAATGCTGTCGCCTTCTCTCAATGCATAAAGCTTCAGGTATCCATCCTCAACCTCTACTGCTTTTTCCGAAATATACCCGATCCTTCGCGGGCCGATACCCCTTACATTCCACTTCAAAGTATCCAGCTCCGGGCCATTGAAATCATCTTCCCATACCAGTTTGTAATCCAGCTTTTCAGGAGTAATCATCTCCTGCTTCGGGGAACCGTTCCTGCAGGAGAGAATGAAAACACTAATAAAAAGAGTGATTGTCAAAAAGTTAAAATGTCCTTTGTCCATAGTATTTAATTTCAGTAATTTTTCGCAGCAAATCCGCACCTTCAACACCGCCCTGCTGATAAACTCTGTTAAAGCTGGTATGCTGATATTTTCAGGATAAAGGGCAAATATAGGGCTTCCTTTGAAGACGGATGAACGGCTTGAATCCTTTTTTTCATTATTTGCCTTATTCTTCAGCCAGAAATCCGGCAATGAAAAAAGGAGATAGTATATTATCTCCCTGGAATTGATCCCTATTCTGCACCGGAGTATGCATCATAAACAAGATGGAATATGGAAGCTGTTTTCTGCTTAAGCAATTCCATCATTTCAAATTTCGATGCCAGACGAACTGTTACTTGAATGATTTATCTTCTATATTGATACGCATTGTTAACAGCTGGTATTTTTATTTTTCAGAAAAGTGCTTATCAAGAAAGCCCAATACTATAGCGGCATATTCAGTATCTTTCCCGGGATCAATAAAACATTCTGTTATAGAATGTATGTCTCCTTCACGAATAAATGTTTCAACATGCGAAGGCGAATGACTAAATATTCTCTCAAAGTTAGAAAATGGAACTTCAGAATCTTCCCGGGAATGCATAAGCAGGGCTGGCCTGTTTCCCAGTTTTTTAATTTCCCTGACAGGTTTGATCGACCAGATGTTCACCTTATATTTAGCAAATACAACCAGTGGAACAAATGGCTTTACCATTTTTGCCAAAAGAACAGGGCTTTGATAAGCCATATACTCAAAAAAAACATCTTCCCACGATGAATATGCTGAAAGACTAATCAAACCGTCGATTTCCGGAATTTCTCCGGCAGAATTTATGGCGGTCGTACCTCCCATTGACAACCCGAATACAACGATTGAAGTATTTTTGTATTCGGGATCATCCTTTATGTGTTTAACGATTGCTTTTGTATCGAGATATTCCTTATATCCCAGGCAGATCCGATCTCCATCGCTTTCCCCATGAGCTCGCATATCAAAAAGAACAGTTGCATATCCATGGTCTTTAAAAAAACGCGCATGCCCAAAATATATGGTTGCAGAAGGATTATGTATTCCTGACAAACAGACAATGATTGCTTTGGGCTTTTCCACATCAACCTTATAAGCTGAAATTTTCAGCCCATCATCGGTCTCGACAAAGAAATGATTTGCATCTATTCCAAAGTCTTCAGCTTTCCATACTTCGTTGAAGTCAATATGCTTATTAACCATGGAGTTTATTACAAGAACAGGTATTGTGATTAAAAATCCAATAATTACCAGAACAAATCCCAGGATAATGCTGATGATTATTTTTTTCTTTTTTCCCTTATTCATACTTTTTTTGTTTGGGGGTTAAGTTTTCGCATTCCGGATGTTTGCCTCTAACTCATTTAAATTAATGAAGGTATCCATATTTTCTACCCTGGAGATTTATTGCCACCCTGTGTGATTTGAATTGCTTCTTTCAACATTGTTTCAGATCATCAAGCGGCCACCTTGTATTTTGTTTTCTCCGCGTCGTAACAGAGGTATATATCTTTGAAGCACTAATGCTCTTATGCCCTAATAAGTTACAACTATTATTTTACATACACGGCAGGATGTATATTTGTTTGATTTTAGATAGAATGCAGCGAGACCTGTTTTGCATTCCGGTAAGTAGTCTCAAAAAATACTCCTCTCCCCGGAAGTTTCAGGGTACATTTTGAGTACCTGGAAAAAAGAAGCGGGAATGAAATGGGCTTTCTCACTCCCACTCTCA
>JAVEVC010000086.1:0-7868 GCA_034005245.1 Bacteroidales bacterium | reverse complement strand
AGTCTCATATGACAGGAACCGGTCCATCCCCATTTCCTTTAGCATAGCAAGATTATCAAAGAAACTCGTGCCATACCTGGTTCTGTATCTTTTATCGAGGTTCTTTAATCTCCGGCACGGGTATTTCGTACATTCATAACAGAATTTTGACTCCGTCACTTTGAGGAGATCACAATTTATCACAATGCAATCCCTGCAATATGAGGGTTTTGGGTCAGCATCGGTCCTGCAGCCGGGACAGTGATTCTCAGTCCTCATATATCCAAGACACGAGCCGCAGTTCATGCCACAGGGAGCAATCATCTCCTTTACGAACGCAACAGACGTGTTATACTTCTTCTTTTCTGATGACTTTCTCATTACCCTATGTTATCTTACACAAGCCTGGATTTTCAATCCACGAACCGGCACCGGGTGTTAAATACAATAAACGGGCTTGCAAAATGTTTATCAGCGAATCAAAAATAATACAACGGCAGAGAATGTCAAGTGATTGACCGGCATAATCAGTTCCCTGCAACTCATTTGAGCATTACTCATATCTTAATGCCTCAACCGGATTCCGGTTGGCAATCCTGTAATAATTTATGGCGGCAACCATGGCAACAAGTATCAGTATTGCAAGGCTGCATAAAATGAAAAGCCACCAGTTGAGCGGCACTTTTACTGCAAAATTCTGCATCCATTTGTTAGCTGTGAACCACACGCCGGTCAGGCCTGCAAGAACGGAAGGTATTGCAATATACTCCAGCCCGAGAATAAAAATCCTGAGGATATCCGGCATCGTGGCACCATTTATCTTGCGTATGGCAAGCTCTTTCTGATGCCTCGTTGCCTCGTTCGTCGTATACCCCAGCAACCCTATTATTGTAATGAGAAGAATGACCACATTCCCGGCCATCAAAGCATTGCGAAACCCCCTCTGCGCGCTGTAGTTTTTCTGAAGTTCTTCCTCAAGGCTGCTCACAGAGGCATCCCTGTGAGGCATACCCAGGTTCATCACCTCTGCTATCTTCTTTTTTATTCCTGCTTCTGATACCTCATTGACTTTCACCAGAATTTTGAACGGTGATGCCGGATTGTCAATTTTAGCCTGCAAAACCCTCTCTTCAGGCAGGTAGAAAAACACCGAAGGCCGCAGGTCGGGTTCAGCCATTGAATTAATAATGAAATCGGGAAAGACACCGCATACGGTTGTTGAGCCATGTTCGGTTATTTCGAGCTGCTTTCCGACAACCCCGTCATTCCAGCCGTTGTTGATCTTCAGCAGTTCTGCTCCCTTTTCGCTTATAATAACATCATTGACGGCAGCATTTTCAGGGGAGAAATCCAACCCATCCGAAACCCTGATACCAAGAATTGAAAGGTAGTTTTCATCAGCCTCGTAAAAATCAGCCACATTGAACAGTTCCCTCTGTCCATCCGGCGACAACACATTGTTTCCCGATGCGCCTTCAACAGGCAAAAAATAACCCAGACCCACCTTTTCCACCTCAGGCATCGACCGTAATTCATTCAGTATGGCAGAAATCCTGTTGCTTTCCATGCCTGTGGTTGAACCGTAATAGACTCCCTCTGTCAGGTATCCGTGATCTGCATTCTTCATCCTGCTGAACTGCATCGTGACGATGATCATCAATGTCAGGATAAACGATGCACCTGTGAACTGGATGGCAAGCAGTGCCAGTTTCCATCTGTTGCTCTTAAGCTTGTATGACCGGAAAATGGTTGCCACCGGGATGCGCGAAAAAAACCTTCCTGGAAGATAACCGGTAATAACCACCAGCACCGAGACAATAAGCAGCAACGGCCATAAGACGTAAGGATTCAGGGTGGCGAGAATGCTGTGCTGAAGCTGTGATTCAACCACCGGTTTCAGTGCTGCTATGATGAGAACAGCTAATGTTACGGAAATGAAGAATAGTATGAAGGTCTCAATGAAAATCATGCGCTGAAGTCTCCCCGTCTGAGCGCCAAAAGTTTTGTGGATGGCTGATGATTTAGCCCGGTTTGTCAAAGCACTCAGTGTCAGCAGGATATAGTTCATAAGCGAAACAAAGAGCACTGCAAAGGCAATGGTAATGAGAATGATGATCATGTCCCTTGCATTATCGGCATATATCTTTCTGATGGGCAGGAACGTGTATTTCAGAATCATACCTCCCTGCTCTTCTTCAAGCCGCACAATGTCCTGGTGCGCCTCCTGCATCTTTCTGACGGCCGGAGCCAGGCTTTCGGGAGTGAACTGCGGCTCCAGTTTTACGCAGGTGTAGTAGCGGTCATTGCCCAGCCAGTTCGAGGTTCCGTCCCACGTGAAATGCTTTGTTGAAACCATCGAGATAATCACATCATAATGATAATTGGTATTCTCAGGCAGAGCTTCAAACACTCCTGCTATGGTCAGTTTCTGATCGGGGTACCTCTTCAGGGCTATTACCTTCCCGATAACTTCTCCTCCGATTGTTTCAGCAATCTTATCCGAGACCATGCATGACATGGGTGTTTTTAATATCTCTCCCGGGGTTCCGATCACAACCGGACGGGGCAGAACATCAAAAAGGAATTCATCGGCCAGGGAGACTTCCGCTTCGTAGCTGTTCAGGTCTTCGGTATAGAAGACATTTTTACCTATTGAATTCAGGCGGCAGGCCTTTTCAATGCCAGGCACCTCTGCCTTCAGTCCGGGGCCGATGGCACCACTAACCCTCGGGTGACTCATCAGCTTTTCCGATGACTTGTCAGGCCTGAAGTTTTCATGTACAACATAAATGCGCCCGGCATCAGGATAAAAGCTGTCATAGCTGTAATAATATAATACTTCTGCCAGAAGGATGATCCCGAAAGCAAGTCCTGCGGCCAGTGAAATGATACGTGTAACAGTGTATTCTCCCTTTCGGAACAATGGACGAATTGCCAGCCTGAATCTATTCATGAGATTTCTTTTCTATAGATTACTATAACAAAGAGACATGAATAATTCTCTGTTGCTGCATTCCTGCATAGCCAGAATAGCAGGGAACCTGCCCCATCCGGAGGTATCAGACCGGCATCTGAAGTGAGTCGGTGTGAAAACATCACTTCACCGGGGAATTCAGGTCGTTAATTAAAGATTTATCCGTTTTATCCAGGAATCTCTCGTCTGACATCCCTGTCCTGTTAAAGAAAATTACGCTTCCTTTTTTCATGTCGGGATAAATTCTTATTTCACAATAATAACCACCGCCGCCGCCTGCGTGTGCGAAATATCTGTTACCATTCAGTTTTCCGGAAAACCAGGACAGGCACATTCCTGTATTTTCACCTTTTCTGGTAAGGTTTTCCTGAAATAGCAACTGCCTGTACTCATCCGGGACCAGGCTGTTGTCTGTTTTCAGAAGTTCCTGAAGATAGGTTACAAATGCAGTTGGCGTGCCAATCAGTCCGCCATATGGTGCCCCATTCACATAATATTTCTTAAACGAACGCCATTTACCTGTTACTTCTCCCATAAACTTTGACTTGTCAATAAAAAAGACTAATAAAAGATTAGAGAACGATAATCTTTTGTGATAACCAATGGCATGAGTTTTAACATTGGCAACCTCAAAAGTCAGGTCGTCGGGATTGACAGGCAATCTCCGGATTATATTTTCAGTAACATATTCTTCGTATTTTTTCCCTGATACTTTCTCAATCAGTTGTCCCAAAATGACATAGCCTAGATTGGAATAGGCAAATTTTTCATTGGGTTCAGATTTTGCTTTACCGTATTTTCTGAAGATTGTATTAAAGAAGGTGTCTCTGTCGAATATAAGATGTTCGCTTTCTGTATGTATCCAATCCAGCGGGACAGGATTGGGTATTCCTGCCGTGTGGTTGAGAAGTTGTTTAACCGTGATTTCTGTTCCGTATGGAAATTCAGGTAAATACTGGATGACGGGTTTGTTTATATCCATTAATCCTTTCCCGGACAACTGCAAAATTGCCAGTGCGGTAAATGTTTTGGTAACAGAAAAAGCATTGTATGTGACTGACAGATCCGCTTCCTTCTTTTTTGCAATATCAGCAAAGCCCATTTTAAAGGACTTGATAATACTGTCCTGGTTAAAATGGAAATATTGAACAGAAGGCGTCTTATTGCATTTTACCTGATCTGTTAAAATTTTGTCTGTTTCATCCATTTGTATTGTTGTTTGCGGGTAGCAGGAGCTTATAACTGACATTATCATAATTGTAGCAGTCTTTTTCATAGCTGGCAGATGACGGCAGTTACCTTATAGTTCAATAATAAATGATGTTATATCTGAAATTATTGAACCTCCGGCACCTTTAAATCTGTAAATATCACAAAACATGAAAAATTTATTTCCTGAAGTTGTAACAGTTCCGCTCACACATGCATCAGGTCCATGTGTTATTATCGTATCAATTATAAGAGACTTTACATTCCAGAGGCTGTGTTTGTTCAATTGTTTTAAATAATTTTTCTTTCCGTGAATTTCAATCTGTCCGTCTCGGGCATTCGGGTTTATTTTAATTAACTTATCCTTATGTGAGCCAATGACATAACTCTTAACCTATCGGCAATGCTCATCCCGATTCTCTTGGTCAGGGGAAAATTCTTTTTATGCTCTTTATACATTGGCATATTGCTGATCACATTTATGTTACTATCCCATTTTTCTATTTCACATATGTTGTTTGTTCCCCATTTAAGGTATACCGATTCGTTCATGCCGCCTCTTTTAATTACTTGTTTGTTTGAGAATTTTATTCCTAATTTGGAAGCATAATCAAAAATGACCTCTGCCCCCGGTATGAATGTATGAATTTCGCTGAATAGTCTCCTGATTTCTGATTCGCTGAAGTAATAAATAACCCCGGCAATAAGCAGCATTACTTTATCCCTGGTCATTATTTCATCATACCATGAGGTGTCAAATACCGATTTTGCAACGGTACGTCTTCTGCCGGATTCCTGGAAGTACTGTTTTCTAAGATAAATGGCATCGGGAAGATCCAGATCTATCCAGTTGATTTTTCCGTTGTCAGTACGGTCAAAGGTTGTATCAAGTCCGCATCCTACATTTACTACTGTAGCGTACGGATTGACAGAGATAAATTCGGATATCTTTTTGTCAAAATAGATACTTCTGGCAATCCATGAAGCACTTGACAGTTTGCTGATATTGTTTGCAATTGTTGAGAAGTCATACTGAATGCTGTTGATTATTTCAACAGCCTTATTATCGACAAGAAGAGGTTTGGGCTTAAGTGTCTCGACGGCTCTTCCCCATAATGGAAGCAGCATTGTCTCCTGAACACTGCCAAGGTTAATTTCATGTGAATATGTCATCGGTCTGAAAAGTTTTAGCTGAACCTGTAATGCCGCTTGTCTGCGTCAGGCTTTCATGCTTTCTTTCTTAATTTGTAGATCATGAAGTCAGAGGTCTGTTCGATAAATTCGTTCTTTGAATAGTCCCCATATATTGCTGATATCTCAAAACCAAGAGGATTTATTAATTTTTTGAATTCAGAATCAGAAACGGGTTTGAAGTTTATTTCCAGAGTCCTTTTTTCTGTCAGTGTGCCTGAAGCATCATATATTTCGTAAAGTTGGAATCCGGATACAATACCGGTGTCAGGATTGAATTTGTTTGATAAGGAAACTGTCAGTTTTTTATTTTCATCTAATCTGAATTCTCCGATTTTTCTGGTTATTCCGTCGGCAGTCTTAAGCCTTGTAACCGGATTTTGAAGAGTGCAGATAAAAACTCCCTCAGGTTTAAGGTGTTCTGAAATACGTTCAAGTGCTTTCAACTGCAGATCGGTTGAAAGGATTTCAGATAAAGAATGGAACGGCAGAATTATAAGGCCAAATTTTCTACTAAGGTTCAGGGCTGTAATATCCATCTTAATGATGCTGACAGGGTAATTCTTTCCCCGGATTTTATTTCTGAGGACCTCCAGCATTTTTTCAGAGTAGTCAACACAGCAGAGTTTTCGTCCCGATTCCAGTAAAGGGATTGATACCCTTCCTGTGCCGCACATCAGTTCAAGGATCTCATCATCAAACTGTGAAGTCTCTTCAATAAAGAAAGGGATATCAGAATTTACATTAACATAGCTGTCATAAAGGTCAGCTACAAGGTCGAAATTAATATTGTTGTTCATGGTATGGATGGTGTTGAATGAAGCCTGAAATACCCGGGGCATTTTTATTCCGTATCCTGAGTCCCGGAAATCTTATTTAGAACGTTTTTGAACTTCTGGTTCCTGGCGCCAGGCGAATTCATGTTCTTTGCGATACCGTCCGAGTCAGGATTAGTATTGTCTTATCCGATAATACCGATAATGATTCCAATCAGCGGTACACTATTGAAGGCCATGTGAGTAATTATCCCTATCCAGGTGTTTTTTCGTTTATAGATTACATATGAAAGGACCAAACATGATGGTATCAGATATAACAGATTCCATTTCCAGAAAATATGGAACAGACTCCAAAGGATTCCATGGATAACCCAGGTCCATTTTTTGAAAACCAGTTCCTGTCTAGGCATGATATATCCGCGCCACCAGAATTCTTCACCGACAATATTGAAGCACAACATGCCAAAATAAACAACGGCAATCCACCATTGTCCTTTTAAAGGGGCCCCCAGAAATGTGTCCATGAAAATATTCTGTTCAAGTCTGGGATCAACGGCCGGTATCAGAAACTCAGGGGGAGCGAAAAGTTTAAACTGGATCAGCCATTTTGAAGTAAAAGACAGCCCCTGGTAAATTAAGGCCATGGCTGCGAACAGGCCTATTGTATATATCCAGTCTGACCCGGACATCTTTTTTAGCCTGAATCTGGATGAAATAGTGGTCCATTTTAGGTCATTCCCTTCAATTTTGAGAGCTATCAGGGAGGCAACAAGCATTAGTGCCAGGGGAAGGACCATTGAGACATAAAAGTTGACAAAATCATTGACTCCATTCCGGTGGAGTTTTTGCATAACGTAGTAAATGCTGAAGCTGCAAACCGCAGACGGAATCCCGAAAAACAACAGGGAGGACATTATCCCCATTGGTTTAATTTTCATTGAGCCTGAAGTTTCCATAATATCGATCTGATTTTATATATGTTTGGTTATTGTCTCTGACAATACGGGAATCTCGCGCAATCCCCCTTACTCTGTCTCAACCCTTACCGGCCTGTTGCCTGCCGGGCTGACTCAGTCATTTGTTTCCCTGACCTACAGTCCCGGTTATAGCTGATATTGTTTCTGGCATTTCCAGTTTTTCTATTTATTTGTATAAACAAAGTTAATTGGTTTTGTGTTCTCAGGCATCTTCACTACTCTTAATAAGAGTCATCGCCTTGTTGCAGTTGAGGCTGACGTTTGGCGTTATGTTTAGTTGCCGCCGTCCGCTGTTTGGTTTTGTATCGTTTTGTTTGTCGTCGTGTCGGTTTCTGTCTTATGTGCAGTGTTTGTGGCATTCACTATACTGCTTGTCAGCCGCTGGCATTTTTATTTAGGATCTGACAAGTCATTCAAACTAATTATTTTACTGCCATTTTTTTCGTAATAATTCAGCATTCCGTCAATTTTCCTTTTATCATAACTCGTAATACAATCTGATAAGACTGTAACGGTATAGTTTTCCCTGCACATATTAAATACGGTTGATTTCACGCAGGCAATGGCGTCTGCTCCTGTAATGTAAAATTCGCTTATTTCATTTTTTCTGATAAAGTCAGCAAAATCTTCGCTGGTCAATGCGTTGCCTTTGGATTTTTCAAAAATGTTTGTGGAAACCAGTTTCATGTCCGGAACTAATTCAGACCCACGAGTATCAGGTTTGAAAGTCCTTGTGCCGTCAGATAAGTTATAATGCCT
>JAVEVC010000028.1:0-38779 GCA_034005245.1 Bacteroidales bacterium | reverse complement strand
GTTTTCATGATTATGAGTGTTTAAGGTTTCTAAATTAAGAAAAACTCCAAATAATATCATGCAGAAGCAGAAAAAGAAACTACTGTTAACATTTTTTAAAATGATTCATCTGATTATGATTTGACCGTTCACCTGCCTGCAGCATTAAGCAGAAATACGGGCTTGTAGCAAAAAAGGCACAATATTTGATGAATTTCCTGTAAAATAATTTTGCCTCCGAGACGTTCTGATTGAATAAAGATAATAAGGTTGAATGAACTTGTCATTTCAGGTTTATCTTATTTACATGATCAAATACTACTTATCTGCATGATTAAATACTACTATTAAGACAAATTATTTAAACTTAAAACTGAGAAAAATGAAAAAACTATTGTTACTAATTATTTCAGTAATGTTTGCAATAACGGCTTATCCACAGGTAAAATTCGGGTTAAAAGCCGGTGTTGCCACAAATACTGTACCCAACTATGACGTTAATACAGGAACTAATAACATAGAAGCATATAAAGATGCTTCATTCGGATATCATGCGGGAGCATTCCTCCGTTTCACACTGATGGGAATGTACATCATGCCAGAGGTTGTTTTTGCATCCACAAGCTATGATTATAAGGTTACCACAGCTGAAGAATTGGAAGAAAAGAAATCTCAGAAATTTGATAAGCTCGACATACCTTTGCTTTTCGGTTTCAAACTGGGTCCGGTGCGCCTGAATGCAGGACCTTCAGCGTCCATACTTATAGGGTCTCCGCGAGAACTTATTTCCGATCCCAATTTTTCAGATCTTTACAGAAGTGCAACTTTCGGATATCAGGCGGGATTGGGCTTCGACATAGCCAAACATTTTACAGTTGACCTTAGATATGGAGGCAGTTTAAGCAAGAAGTTCGGAGAATCCGTCAATATTGGCAATCAAACGTTCAATCTTGATCAGCGCGAATCTTCTGTACTGCTAAGCGTTGGGTACATGTTCTAGCCTGCGGCGTTCCATTCTTTATTTTGTGAACAGCATTTTTATTGCCATTGCAATAAGAACAAAGGCAAATACCTTTTTAAGTATAGCCTCGGGCATGCTGACCGCAAGCTTTGAACCGAAGTATGATCCTATTATAAATGCAGCAGCCAGTATAAGTGCAAATTTGATGTTTACGTATCCGGCTTTATAATAATTGTACGCAGCAAGGATGCCAATAGGGGGAAGCATCATGGCAAGACTTGTACCCTGCGCCAGCTGTTGGTTGAATCCCAAGAGAAATACAAGGGCGGGGATAAGGATGACTGCGCCACCAATCCCGAGCATACCTGCAACCATACCGGTCAGGATACCTATTGCTATCAACAGTAGAAGAACAGAAGTTGTCATTTTATATGAAGTTATTGAATGATGAAAACCTGATTTTAGATTCCAAAAATAGGAATTAAATGGCTTGCATAGTATTCCGCAAAAGGCTTTAAAGGGTTGATGCGCTATTAAAAGGAATAAAATACGAGGTGTGGTAATATTCATTAATTTTAAATGACTCAATTGTATTAAAGATACGCTATCGGTAAAAGAATTTTACATCAGGTCAATTAGTTGAAAAAGAAACTGATATACATACTATTTGGCATCTTGGCAGCGGGATTGGTTGCAATTTCTGCCTTGCTCAGTCTTGTTTATGTTTCATGCGTCATTCCTTTGGATAAGCCGGCTGTAATATATATTCCCCGGGATTCAGCATATCCAGACGTACTGGATTCTCTCCGTTCGGGAGGCCTGGTAATAAAAAATCAAAGAATATTTGACTGGGTTGCAATTAAAAAGAACTATCCCCGTCTGATTAAGCCAGGCCGCTATGTTGTTGACAGGAAAATGAGCTGCAATGATTTTTTAAACATGCTTAGATCGGGCAGGCAGTCGCCTGTCAGAGTCACATTTAATAACATAAGGACACTGAATGATCTTGCCGGCAAAATCGGCAGGCAGATTGAAGCCGATTCTGCCGGGATTATTTCTTTTCTTGAAGATCCTTCCAATTACAGAGATGATGGATTCACGAGGGAAAACATAATGTCGGTCTTTATACCGGATACATATGAACTTCTGTGGAGTTCGGATCCGGAGCAGTTTTACACGCGTATGCTCAGGGAACACAGGCGCTTCTGGAATGAAGAACGAAAGGAAAAAGCCGGCAGGATAAACCTTAACGAGACAGAAGTTTCCGTACTTGCTTCAATAGTCGACGAGGAAGCAGTGGTTCCGGATGAAAAGCCGAGAATAGCGGGTGTTTATATTAACAGGCTGAAAAGAGGTATTCCGCTCCAGGCTGATCCTACAATAAAATTTGCTGTTAATGATTTCACATTAAACAGGATCCTTAACCAGCACCTGCTGGAAGATTCACCATATAATACATATAAGTATACAGGGCTGCCCCCGGGGCCGATAAGATGTCCCTCAGTTGACGGCATCGACGCTGTTCTTAATGCTGAAAAGCATGATTATCTGTACTTTGTTGCCAGGGCGGATTTCTCGGGTTATCATAACTTCTCGAGGACACTGACAGAGCATAACCGTTATGCTGATCAGTACCGGAAAGAGCTCAACAGGAGAAGGATTTACAAATAGGTTAAATCACTTGGACCTCTCGTTCGAGGATAATCCCGAATTCTTCATGAACAGACCGGATCATCTTTTCTGACAGATCAAGCAATTCTTTTCCGGAAGCCTTGCCGTGATTGACGATTACCAGGGCATGATTCTCATATATTCCTGCATCTCCGATTCTTTTCCCTTTCCATCCGCACTTCTCTATGAGCCATGCGGCTGGAATTTTCATCTTCCCGGAAGGGTCACTGAACAAAGGCATTGAGGGATATTTAGTTTTCAATTCATCTGCCATGGAACCTGATACAACAGGATTCTTGAAGAAGCTTCCTGCATTGCCAATTTGTGATGGTTCCGGGAGCTTGGTTTTCCTTGCATTGATAACTGCTTTTCGAACGTTTTCCAGGGAATGAGCACCCATTTTACCGGTTTCTTCTTTGAGTGAACCATAACCAACATTAAGCGAAGGCCTGGCTGAAAGCCTGAAGCAGACCCGCGTGATCAGATACTGGCCTTTCAACTCGTTCTTAAAAATGCTATCCCTGTAACCAAAACGGCAATCGCTATTGAGGAACTCCCTCACAAGGCCGTCTTTCATTCCTAATGCCCTGACCCTGGTTATCGTATCCTTTGCCTCACAGCCGTAAGCACCTATATTCTGAACTGCTGCAGCACCGCAAGTGCCAGGAATGTAGCTGAGATTTTCAAGGCCTCCCAGTCCGCGTGAAACAGTTATTTCTACAAGATCGTCCCAGATGACTCCTGCCCCTGCGGAAACAATTACATAATCTTCAGTGCTTTCTTCCAGGGTGATGCCCCCCATGTCCGGATGAATAACTGTTCCATGGAAGTCATCCGTAAAAAGAATATTGCTTCCGCTACCCAGTATAAGTGTTTTCCCGGCTTTTTCCCCGTTACGTTCCAGAAACCTGGCAGCATTTTTCTCGTCCCTTAATGTAATAAGCCTGTCGGCCTTGATGTTAAGTCCAAACGTATTGTATTTCTTCAGTGATATGTTTTCCTGGATCATTGATTTATTGGGGCATCTTTTGAAGCCTCAAATTTAACCTATTATATGTGTCATGGTAAAACATGGCAGGAATATTAATTTATAGCCCGTGACAAAATACTATTATGTCTGATATTTCTTTTATATAAAAACTTTAACTTTAAGAATTCTATGCTTAGGTTATTGCTAAGCACCGTGTTTTATTGAAAGCAAGAAAAAAGCAATAAAATAGAATTGAATTATTGTAAGCCTGATTAACTATATAAAAACTAACTATATAAAAAACCAACTATGAAAAGCAATCGACGAAATTTTTTAAAAACTGCAGCTGTTGCAGGTGCAGGAGCGCTGACAGGAGGAATGGTAAGTGGATGCAAGTCAAAAGAACCTGTATCAAACATGCCTGAAGTTATTGAATCAGTTAGGAAAGCCCATGTTAAAACCTTCAACATGTCAGGCTATGCTGCACCTCCAATACCAGTTGTTCGTGTGGGTATTATTGGCCTTGGAAGCAGAGGGACCGGTGCGGTTCAGCGACTTTCATACATCGACGGACTTGAGATAAAGGCTCTGGGTGATTTGAGGCAGGTTGCCGTGGAAGGCTCCCAGAATTATCTTGCAAGCATAGGCAGGCCGAAGGCTTTGGAGTTTTATGGTGATGAAAATGCCTGGAAGAAGCTGGCAGAACATCCTGACCTTGACCTTATTTATATATGCACACCATGGTCATTGCACACGCCAATGGCAGTCTATGCCATGGAAAACGGAAAGCATGCAGCCAGTGAAGTACCGATTGCACGAACCATAGAAGAATCATGGCAGCTTGTTGAAACTTCGGAGAGAACAAAGAAACACTGCATGATGCTTGAAAACTGCTGTTATGATTTCTTCGAATTACTAACTCTTAATATGGCAAGACAGGGAATGTTTGGCGATATTGTTCATTGTGAAGGAGCCTACATTCATGAACTGGTTGAATCGAATTTTGCAAAGCCCGATGAATCAAAGCACAGGGCTGGCGGTTATATCGGGATGTGGAGGCTTAAGGAAAACGCTAACAGGAATGGCAACCTGTATCCAACGCACGGACTTGGTCCTGTTTGCCAGGTACTCAAAATAAACAGGGGTGATAAAATGGAATACCTTACCTCAATGTCAACAAGCGATTTTGTCATGGGAGAACGAGCTAGGGAACTTGCTGCAGCTGATACTTTTTATAATCCCTATACTGAAAAGAAATTCCGCGGTAACATGAACACCACGCTGGTTAAAACCAATCTTGGGAAAACAATAATGATCCAGCATGATGTTACTTCAATACGTCCTTATTCCAGGCTGCATGTTGTGTCAGGAACAGATGGAGTGGCTATTAAATATCCTGAACCCGAACGAATTGCGCTGGGGCATGGATGGATGACTCCTGATGAGATGAAAGCTGTGTATGAAGAATTTACTCCTGAAATTATAAAGCGGGTAGGGGAGATGGCAAAAAGGGTTGGAGGTCATGGCGGAATGGACTTCATTATGGATTGGCGCCTTATTGACTGTCTTAGGAACGGTCTGCCTCTTGATCAGGATGTGTATGACGGTGCTCTCTGGAGTTCAGTAGCTCCTCTCAGCGAATGGTCTGTAGCCAACAGATCCACACCTGTTGATGTTCCTGACTTCACGGGGGGCTCATGGAAAACAAATACTCCTCACGACATTAATCTCGAAAAAGGGGGTACAACTCAGGTACTTGAGGTTATTCAGAAAGAATCGCTTCAATTGGATGTATAGCCAGGGAGTGAAAAAAGGCGCCTGAAATAATCAGTATCCTGCAGCCTGGCCGTCTTTGCGCGATTCAGAAGCTCCGTACCATACCTTGTTTTTTTCGTCGCGCATAATGGCCTGGTAGCCTCCGTATCCGCCAAGGTCCCATTGGACAGTGTGGCCCATTGACAGAAGCTTACGTATTACCTCCCAGCCAAAACCGTTTTCGAGGAGGAGGATCCCTCCATCAGTCATATGCTGTCCTGTAGGTTCCGATGATCCTATATGATGAATTCGCGGGGCATCACCTGCCTCCTGAAGATTCATTTTGAAATCGATCAGATTGACAACTATCTGGGCGTGTCCCTGGGGTTGCATATCGCCACCCATAACTCCAAAGCTTATCCATGGCTTACCGTTGCGTGAGATGAAGCCAGGAATGATGGTATGGAAGGGACGTTTACCGGGTGCATATGCATTATTGTGACCCGGAGCAAGACTGAACATCTCACCTCTGTCCTGCAGAACAAAGCCCAGGCCTGTCGGGCACATGCCTGATCCCATGCCACGATAGTTGCTTTGGATCAGTGATACCATGTTACCCCATTTGTCAGCAACTGTAAGGTAAATTGTATTACCTGCTTCTATTTTTCCTGCATCATAGACCTTGGATGATTTAGCCTGATTGATGAGTTTTCGACGATCAGCCGCGTATTTTTTTGAAATAAGCTGGCTAACCGGCACATTACTGAAGCGGGGATCAGCATAATATCTTGCCCTGTCTTCGTAGGCAAGTTTCTTGGCTTCAGTGAACAGATGTACATATTCTGCCGATCCGAATCCCATTGATGCGATATCATATCCTTCCAGTATATTGAGTATCTGTAGTGTTGCAATGCCCTGCCCGTTGGGGGGAAGTTCCCAGATATCGTAACCTCTGTACGAAGAGCTTACAGGTTCAACCCATTCCGAGCTATGGCGAGCCATGTCGTCATAGGTCAGGAAACCGCCATTCGATCTCATAAAAGCATCTATTGCTTTAGCTATACTGCCGCGGTAAAATTCGTTCCTGCCTCCTTTTGCTATCTTTTCGAGAGTGGAAGCCAGACCTGGATTTTTGAAGATCTCTCCCTTTGCAGGAGATTTTCCTCCCGGCATATATGTTTCTTTTATGTTAGGAAATTCTTTCAGAGCCTGGGTATTACGTTCAAGATAATATGCTATAAGTTCAGTGACAGGGAATCCGTTCCGTGCATAATTAATAGCAGGCTGGAGAATATCTCTCATTGGTATGCGCCCGAACAATTCATGCATTTCATACCAGCCGTCAACGCAGCCAGGAACTGAAACAGGCAGAGGTCCGTAGGAAGGTATGAATTCATATCCGTTTTTCTTGAAATACTCAAGCTTAAGGAGTCTGGGTGAGCGTCCGCTGGCATTTAAACCATAAAGTTTGCCTTTGTCGGCGCTCCATATCAGAGCGAACAGGTCGCCTCCGATTCCGCAGCCTGTGGGCTCTACAACTCCGAGCACAGCATTGGCTGCTATGGCTGCATCTATAGCATTCCCTCCTCTTTTCAGAATGTCGAGGGCTGTCTGGGTCGCCAGCGGCTGACTTGTTGCAGCCATGCCGTTCTGCGTAATGATTTCCGACCTGGTGGCAAATTCCCTTCCGGTTATCCTGTCCTGTGACATTATAATACCCGGGGAAAGCAATAAAACGAACAGAAGCAGTAAATTTTTTCTCATGAATCAGTAAGATCGATCATTCAAAGTTACTAAAGAGTTTGAACTATCTGGCCATTGCCAGAGCTTTCAGCTCCCCGGGCATTTTTTCAATAGCATACCTCAGGGCGGTTCGCGGCATGGTGTCCTTTTTACTCATCACATAATCAAATACCTCCTGCCGGTGTGACTCACTGGCTGCTTTCAGCATCCAGCCATAGCCCTTCTGAACCATGTCGTCATTATCAGAATGCAGGATGCCGGCAATTTCCAGAATATCGCCAAGAAACTTTCCCTTTCTTGCCGGGATGATCAGCGATACAGCAGAAGCACGCTTGACCCATCGTTGACGCGACCTGGCCCAATCTTTAAGTCTGCTAAGGAATTCAGGGTACATCTCAACGAAGGTGCCTACTGTATGATTGCACAATGTATCACATGAAGCCCAGTTGCTTATATATTTCTTAACCCAGCTCTCGAACACCTCAAAATCTGCTGGCAGGTAATCGCCGTGTACATAGTACGACCAGTTGCACGCAATCGCAGATTCTTCTAAAAACCCTGATTGCCACAATTCATCACAAATTGCAAAGATTTCATCCTTGCTTTTCCTGTCGATTTCTTTAAAGTATTCCCTGCTAATGGTTTTTACAGCTGCAGCTTTTATTCCGTAAAGTTTAACAGGCTCCTTAAAGAACCTCTCACCCGACAGCCTGGTAAGTTCATCGGAAATACTTATCAGGGCCTCCCTGACCTCTGTAACTACAGAATTCATTTTCTGATTTGTGTTATTTTATGCTTCTCCAGAATTTCTCCTCTGATTTTTTCAGTTCCCTGGATTTTTTATACTCAAGCATATAATAAATAATTATGCCGACAATGCCTGTTATGAGAACACCCAGGATGAAGTATTGAAGTATGCTGCTTAATGAATCATCTGCGCTGACAGCCGGGGAACTTCCGGCCGGGGAAAATCCGTCTCCGGATTTCGTGCCCACATCGATTGTGAAAATGTTTTTAATGAAGAACAGGGAAAAGAATGTTGTGATACCTGCCAGGAGAGGTGTCAGGACCCATCCTGCAGCTATTTCGCCAAGCACCCTGAAATTAATATTCCTTACGCCTTTATACAGACCAATCCCTATAACGCTTCCTACAACAACCTGGGTGCTTGAAACAGGCACCATGGGGATGGCCGGGATTCCTGCTCGGGATAAAGCTTCTGAAAGACCTCTTGATGAAAATATAAACAGCACAAGAGCCTGGGAAATAACAACAACAAGTGCTGCTTCCGAGGAAAGTTCAACAATGTTGCTTCCCACTTTCTCCATAACTCTGTTGGAAAATGTGAGGATTCCTGCTGCAATTGCCATTCCTCCCAGGAGGAATAACTGCTGGGAAGATGAAAGGGTAATTAAGCCAATTTTAAGTTCCTGAAGGCTGACAGACGGAATAAAAACCCCCATTACGTTTGCAATATTGTTTGCGCCAAGGCTGTAAGCCCCAAAGGCACCTGCAATTATAAGTCCTGTACGGAGAAAGGATTCGAAACGGAAAAGGTGGATCGCAAGTTTTCTTTTCAGGCTTCTAAGTATTATATAGAATAGTATGGCAAATATAGCTCCAAGTACAGGGCCTGATATCCAGGTAGATACTATTTGTGTCAACGCTTTTCCATCTGTTTGATTGCCTGTGAAGAAGTTCCATCCGATTATTGCACCAACAATGGCCTGAGTTGTTGAAACGGGTATGGCAAACCTGGTCATGATATAAACGGTGATGGCTGCTGCCATGGCAACGGTAAATGATCCTCCGATGGCATTGACAGCTCCAAGCCTGCCAAGGGTGTCAGTTGCACCTGCCCCCTGTATTACTGCTCCCAGGATCACAAACACCGAAGCTATTATAGCTGCCTTTCTGAAACTGATCATTCTGGATCCCACAGCCGATCCGAAAATATTTGCAGCATCATTAGCTCCTAAAGACCATCCGAGAAACAAGCCGCTAACTAGAAAAAAAAGGATCATTACATAACGATTTTTATCGCCATAGCCGATAACAGGTCAGCTGCTTTCTGCGCTGTGTCGGATATGCTTTCGATATGGTGGATTATATACCTTAGGTGCGCTTTCTGAGCAAGATCCAGCCCTTCCATTTCCTGGAAAATTGTTTTTTTTGTTCTTTTTGATAATCTGTCAGTTTCACTTTCATAATAATATACCTTCAATAGCTTATCCCTTACGGTATGGGGCGATTTAAAATATGCGCGAGCAGCAGGTATAAGCTCCTCCCCGGTACATACTGAAACTTCAGTAAGGTTTATGAAATCACTTTTCAGTGATTCAGGAATGTCGGGCAATTCAATATAAAATTCATTTATAGATTTCTTTATTGTATCAATAATCTCGTCAATAACGTCAATAAGGGTTATCACCTCCGACCTCTGCTGTGGCAGGATTGAATTGGTTATCATGTCATTGCCGATTGAACGCTGAAGCTTATCGGCATTGCTCTCGAGCAAGTCCACTTTTTGGACATGTCTTTCAAGCGATTCCATGTCCTTATCGAGATATGTTTTGACAGCTTCCCTGAAGACAAGAAGACCAAGATCTATATCGTCGAAGAACTCATCTATTTTAATTATAAGATTCCTTGTATTTCTGGTAAAAACAGCCATGTCGGATTTATTTTATTCCTTAAGCAAATATATAATTAAAGTATGTTATCCTGTATTATTTCAGAAAAGGCACGATGTAATGCATAATATCACAACGGATCAGAATTCGATAATCTTTTTCACTCTGCAGTTTTTAAGGTACTGCCTCAATATTACCTGGATGTCGCTGTTATCCGTTGCAGGTTTTATGCAATCATGCACTGAATAGAGACCAAATCCCATTTCGTCGGCAGGGAAATATCCATAACCGGAATATTTGCCGTTTTCAACCCTGACAGCACTCAGTTCTCCTTCGCATCTGCCTTGATCAATTATAAAGAAGTTTCTTCGTACAAAAAGGAATTCTTCCAACGCCAGGCCAGCTCTTGCATTGTAATCCCTGGCCGGCTCCCTGCCGCAGCATGCCCCTCTGCAAATGCCAACATGAAACTGAAAGCAGGGTCCGCTGGAATCATATAAGCCTGTCAGCTTCTGGCATAACTCATATTTTTCAACGAGTGATAACAGTTTTGATCTCGCTCTTTCTTTTGATGAATAGACTGACAAGGGAATATCATCAGTATCAGTCTGGCGGCAAAATAAATTAAGATAGCCGTTCCTGTCTGTATTGCTGAATATGCCCCATTGGAAGCTTGTACGACGCTGAGCCCTGTTATAGACAGGTTTATTCTGCTTGATTTCTGCTGATTCCTTCAGGAGGGCGATCAGTTCGCTTCCGGTCACTTCCCAGTCAATATCCGCTATATAGTCTCTCATTTCCATGGCTCTTCCGGAGGTGTTGTTTGACAGGTGTGTGCTTATCCTGTCGTGAAGGTTCCTGCTTTTACCTATATATATCAGATCGCCCTTTTCACTATAAAAGTAGTAGATACCTGCAGCTTCTGGTACGGAATCTACTTTCGATATGTCGAGGTTCGGATGCAGCTTGGCATTCCTCGTACTTCTTATTCGCTTCGACAAACGGCCCTTCTCATCTTTTTCTTTGTCCAGAAGCATTTCAAAAAGCCTGACGGTTGCAAGAGCATCCCCGGCAGCTCTGTGTCGATTATTTATATTGATATTCAGCTCTTTGCATATATTGCCAAGGCTGTATGACCTGTGGCCGGGAAAAATCTTCCTGCTGAGCGAGACTGTGTCAAGCAGATTTCTTCTATAATTATATCCCAGGGATTTAAATTCCTGCTTGATGAACGAATAGTCGAAACGTGCATTATGAGCAACAAATACTCTCCCTTCCGTAAGTTCAATTATTTTCTTAGCTACTTCATAGAATCTGGGAGCCTTTTCAACCATCTCATTGGTGATACCTGTAAGGTTTGTTATAAAATACGGAATATTGCGTTCAGGATTTATGAGAGTGCAGAATTCGCCTGTGATCTTTTCACCATCGTGCTGGTAGATTGCCACTTCAGTTATTTTTTCCAATCTTGAACTTCCCCCTGTGGTCTCAATATCTATAATAGCATACATTCAATAAACAGCAGATTTTATGGTTATCACGAATATAAACAGTTTTACGGGCTGTTCTTTAATTTGTTTGTAAATTTGTTTTAATTAACAGGATCAATGATGAATGAATGTTTCGGAAGAAAGTTCATACTCGACGGAGTAATTCAGGATGCGGATAGTTTCAGCAATAATATGGTTTATGAAGGGGATTCGATCTATGAGGTAATCCGCATGGTTAAAGGGAATCCGGTTTTCTTCTTTGACCACATGAACCGTCTTGAGGCAAGCATTAGAATGCAGAAAAGAGAAGCCCTTGTTGATGCATCTGTTCTGAGAAGGGATATAATAAAGCTTTCAAAGAGTGAAAAGAGGAAGGAACTGAACCTTAAAATAGTCTTCAACTATACAAAGGATCAGAAACATTATCTGGTTTATTTCATTGAGCCCATTTATCCGTCTGAGGAACAATATAAAAAAGGCGTAAAGGGAATACTGTTCCGCGCTGAGAGAAAGGATCCTGAATCGAAAGTTATAAATCACAAACTTCGATCTTCGATATATCATAAACTAATACTTGAAGGGGGCTATGAAGCGCTTCTTGTGAACGAAAAGAACCAGATCACCGAAGGAAGCAGGTCAAATATATTTTTCCTGAAAAATGATATTCTCTATACAGCTCCCGGGAAAATGATCCTTAATGGCATAACGCGCAAGCATATTCTGGATATCTGCCGCGGAAACAGGATGAAAGTTAAATTTGAATGTGTGACTGTAGATTCAATGGGTGAATACGATGCTGTTTTCATGACCGGAACTTCTCCTGTGGTCCTTAAGTTCTATTGTATCAATGATATTTATTTCAATACGAATGTGCCCGTGGCGGACCGGCTCAGGCAACTCTATATTATTAAAGCCGAGGAAAGTATACGGCTATTTCTAATGAGTAAGTAATATTGGTAGTTTTCTGTGGGTAAAAACTGTTATATTTGGACCCTGATAAACCTGTTATCGCAGTTTTGATGTTTCACTGATTCTTTTGGGTCGAGTCTGTCGCATAATGATGGCTTTTACCCGGTCAGTTGCGACAGGCGGGAATTTTTAAAAGTTATAATCTACAAGTCAGTAATCAGATAAAATTATAAAATTATGGCAAGTGTCAGAAGTTTAAAGAAAGATATTGATTTCCTCGTATTTGAGGTTATTTCCGATTGTTTTACATTTGGAGCCGTAAATCCTGATCATGAGCCGGACAAAGTAGCAGAAATTATTTCTGATGCTGTCATTCTAAGGAACGACCTTATTAATCGCATTAATCACCCCACGAGGGATGAGAACAAAAAGATCCCGGGGGATTATTACAAAAAGATAAAGAATGATCTCCTGAGTAATATTGATGGACTTTTCAGTCAGCTCAGCGATCTGTCAAAGGGAAAGTAAAATACCTGTAGGCAAGAGTACCGCATTTCGAACATTTTCCTTCGTCATCAAGATTAACCAGCCTGGTGCTATAACCCGACCGGGAGGTAATTACCGAACCGCATCTGGTGCAATAAGTTTGCTGGCCGGTTGAGGAAGACGTATTGCCCAGGTATACATTCTTCAGATGCTTTCGCGCTGTTTCGAACAGAATCTGCAGTGTTGCCTGGGGCGTGGGCGGATCTTCCCTTTTATATGTAGGATAGTACCTGCTCAGATGGAGGGGAACTTCATCACCAAGCTCTCCGGCTATCCATTTTGATTCTTCCTCCATTTCAGCCTGGTCATCGTTCCTTCCCGGAATAATGAGAGTAGTTATCTCCAGGTGTTTTCCGGAAACAGCTATGGTTTTTAAGGTTTCCTTTACGGGTTCGATCTCCGCCCCTGTCAGTCGTTTGTAAAAGCCCGGATTGAAAGCCTTCAGATCGATATTAAAGGCGTCAATGAAAGTTATAATTTCAGAGAGCGGATAACTGTTCACGAAACCGTTGCTTACCATTGCAGTGACCATACCTTTTTCCTTTATCGCCACGGCAACGTCACTCATAAACTCAAACCATACAACGGGCTCATTATATGTGAATGCAAGACCTATATTTCCGCACGACGATAACGCATCTTCCACAATCTTGCCTATGCTGGCATTGACCAGAAACTTATCCATTGTTTTCTGGGAAATATGCCAGTTCTGGCAGAAGTCACAACGCATATTGCAGCCATATGATCCTATAGAAAGGATGTTATGCCCGGGAAAAAAGTGATACAATGGTTTTTTCTCAACAGGATCAAGGGAATATCCTGAAATGACTCCATAGGTAAGGAGATCAACCTTTTCACCGCTGTTCTTCCTTACTCCGCATATCCCGGTTTTACCCACAGGTATTTTGCATAGATGAGGGCATAGCCTGCACTCGATGTAATTGTCATATTTAAGAAACAGAGGCCTCATAATACACTGAGAATATAAAGTTACACCATTTTGTTAAAGATGAAACGCATCTGACTAAAAGGCTGATTCCGGCAGGCTGTTATAAATCATCTGTCCATATAAAATCAATCTGTTACCTTAGAATACTAAAATTAATTACTTTTATCATATGCCGCTGAGTACAAAGTATCATAAATTTAAACCAGCATGATTGATTTCAGACTCATAAGCCCGATAAAAATAAATTTATGGTTCTTCCGTCCTGCAAAACAGTCATCAGACCTTCAAAAATTAATTTTATAAAAATGAAAAGATCAAGTATTTCATTGTTCCTGGCAGTCTTGTTTGCCGTTGGCTGTTCGGAAAAATATCAACCTTTGGAATTATGGTACGATAAGCCAGCTTCTTCGTGGGAAGAAGCATTGCCGGTAGGCAATGGCCGGCTTGGTGCAATGATATTCGGCGATCCCGTAAATGAATGCATTCAGTTGAACGAAGAAAGCATCTGGGCCGGATCGAAAATAAATAACAATAATCCCCGTGCACTCAAGAACCTTAAAAAGCTTCAACAGGCAATTTTTGACGGTCATTTTGAAGAAGCTGAGAAAATAGCCTCAGAGAATTTCATTGGAACACCCCCGAGGATCAGATCATACCAGCCTCTGGGTGATCTGATGATTAAATATGACATGCCTGGAGAAATGACTGACTATCGCAGGTCTCTTGACATACGCACAGGCGTTGCGAAGGTTACTTATAAAATAAACGGCAATGGATACTCCGAAACAATTTTCTCATCGGCTCCCGGCAACCTGATCGCAATTGAAATTGCCGCATTGGATGATTTACCTGTAAATAGTTCCGTTCAATTAGCACGCGAAAAAGATGCAGCCGTAGAAGTGTCTGAAGACGGGAAGATCTTAATGTCTGGTCAGATTAAGGATGAGGATGATCCTCTGACAGGCCCCGGAGGCGACCATATGCGTTTTGCCGCTGAAGTCCGGTTTAAGGTTGATAAGGGTAGTATGCAGGTCTCTGGCAACAGCCTCATGTTTAAGGATGCCAGGAGGATTACAATTGTTCTTACTGCTGCAACAGATTACAACCTGGGCCTTCTTGATACCGACAGATCAATAGATCCTGCAGCGGTATGCAATGATATCCTGAACAAAGCCGGTAATATTGATTTCCGGAAACTGATGGAAATACACACTGCTGAACACAGATCGATGTTTGACAGGGTGTCGTTGAAAATAGGATCCGATTCCCTGAGAAAGCTTCCCACAGACATGCGTCTTGACCGTATCAGGGCGGGAGAAACTGACGACGACCTTATTGCTCTTTATTTTTCCTATGGAAGGTATCTCCTGATGGGATCCTCGAGGTATCCTGCGGTACTGCCGGCAAACCTCCAGGGTATATGGAACAAGGAATTTAATGCTCCATGGAACTCGGATTTCCACACCAATATAAATCTCCAGATGAATTACTGGCCTGCTGAAGTTTGCAACCTGAGTGAAACGGCCGTAGTCCTGTCAGATTTCGTAAAACAGCTGACGAAATCCGGGAGTATAACTGCACGGGAAATGTACGGCACTGAAGGCTGGACAATACATCATCTGACAGATCCTTTCGGAAGGACCGGGGTGGCTGATGGTGTCTGGGGCCTGACCCCAACCAACGGTCCATGGATGACATTCCCGCTCTATGAACACTTCCTGTTCACACGCGATACTGATTTTCTGAGGACCACTGCTTATCCTGTTCTCAAAGGCTCCGCCCTGTTCCTTATGGGATTTCTTGTTTCCTCTCCTGAGGGATATCTTGTTACCAATCCATCTACCTCACCTGAAAACAGCTACTTCATTCCCGGTACAAAGAAAAGGGCACAACTTACCTACTCAGCAACTATTGATATACAGACAGTAAATGCGGTTTTTAACTATTGCTCCGAAGCAGCCGGAATTCTTGGTGTTGATACCGGCTTTGTCGGAAAGATAAAAGAAATGCAGGCGAAACTGCCGCCTGTATGCATATCCTCGTCAGGGACGATCCGCGAGTGGATCAGGGAATATGAAGAGGTAGAACCTGGACACAGGCACATGTCGCATCTTCTTGGCTTATATCCTCTGGCACAAATCACCCCTGAGACTCCCGGGCTTTTTGAGGCCGCAGGAAAAACCATCACGCGCCGCCTTTCCTATGGAGGCGGCCACACAGGATGGAGCAGAGCCTGGATAATCAGTTTCTATGCACGCCTGCTTAACGGAGACAAGGCGCTGGAGCATATTAATGCTCTTTTAAACAAATCAACGCTTGATAACCTTTTTGACACGCATCCTCCCTTTCAGATCGACGGAAACTTCGGAGCAACAGCCGGCATCGCTGAGATGCTTATCCAAAGCCACGCCGGATGCATAAGCCTTTTGCCTGCCCTTCCTTCATCGTGGAAAGAGGGGAAAGTAACAGGTCTGGTCGCCAGGGGCGGCTATGTTGTAGACATTGAATGGCATAACGGCGAACTTGTTTCGGCGTCGATTAATTCAGGAAAAGGCGGTGAATGCGTAATTGAATATAAAGGAGGAAGTTGCATCATGGAAACTCACCCGGGGAAGGTATATGATCTTTATCAGGAATCATTTAATTAAACTTTCAGGCTATGCAAATCAGGATAAAAATAATTATTTCTGTATCTCTTGTTCTTCTAATTTTGTTGACTTCAGCAGATTCAGTGGGCCAGACTGCAGAAGAATGGACTCCTTCGCCTTCATTGATTGAAAAACTATCGGCAGCCAGGGATGGAATTAATTATCATGAAGAAAAGGTCCCTGATTATGTGCTGCCCGATCCGTTGGTAATGTTGGACGGACAGAAAGTGAGAAATAAAAAAATGTGGTATGGCAAACGCCGCCCTGAACTGCTGGAGTTATTCAGGAAGAATGTTTATGGGAGGGTCCCTTCAACACCGTATAACAAAAGGTTTAATGTGACAAATATTGACAGGAATGCCATGGGAGGGGCAGCTACCCTAAAGCAAATAGATATTGGCATAACTTCGGAAGAAAAATCCCTTGTAATACATCTTACTCTTTTTACGCCCAACAATACAGATAAAAAGGTTCCTGTCTTTCTGCTTATCGATAACCGGGGTCCTGCCAATACCGATCCTTTCCGTAAAGTCAGAAGCGAATTCTGGCCGGCTGAGGAAGTTATTGCAAGGGGATATGGAATAGCCGTCTTTTATAATGCTGATATTGATCCCGATAATCATGATGGTTTCCAAAACGGCATTCACGGTGTCCTTGACAGGGGAGAACGGGAGGATGATTCATGGGGAACGATTGCTGCATGGGCCTGGGGTGCAAGCAGATGCATGGACTATTTTGAAACTGACAACGATATTGATCCCCTGAAGGTGGCTGTTGTTGGCCATTCCAGGGGAGGCAAAACTGCATTATGGGCAGGTGCAGAAGATAAAAGGTTTGCCATGGTAATAAGCAACGAATCCGGATGCGGCGGTGCAGCGCTTGCACGGAGAAGATACGGTGAGACTTTGGCAGTTATTAACCGGGCTTTTCCGCATTGGTTCTGCAGCAACTATAAAAAATGGGCTGACAATGAGGATGCCATGCCGGTTGATATGCACATGCTAATAGCGCTTATTGCTCCAAGAGCAGTATATGTAGCTTCAGCCAGCGATGACCTCTGGGCTGACCCTAGAGGCTCATACCTCTCACTTTATCATGCTGTTCCGGCTTTCAGACTGTTGGGAACCGGATCCCGTCTTCCTGAATCAATGCCTCCGCTCAACAAACCTGTTTTCAGCAGGAAAATGGCTTACCATGTCAGGGAAGGAGCCCACAATATGCTATTAAAAGACTGGAACTGGTTTATGGATTTTGGTGACAGAATTTTAAAATAAGGAATGTGAGATATTTCCCTTAGAGATAATATCATAATTCTTCAGTTTTCAGTTCGGCATTGATATTATTTGCGGAAGCAAATTCAAGCACGCTGTCCTTAATGCGCCCAATATTATTGATGTAGGTTGTGCCGAACCTTAAGTTCACTCTCTTTCCGTTCTTCAATAAAATAATCAGGTTCAGAGGATTGACGTGGATACTGCTAATATCAGCTGGATTTATTTGACGGACAGGAAGAATTGAGTTATTCTTCAGACGGATATAATTATCGGATATTTCTATGAACCTCCCGGCAGATCCTGATCCTGAATTTATCTGATAGCCTCCGAACCCTATCAGGAACAGTATTGTTACCCAAAGATTCAGAGATGATCCGGATGTCTTTATATTCAGAAATAACCAGATGAAAGCTACTGCAATGCAAATAATTCCAAAGATAAGTTGAATTATCCTTGAGAACCGGTTGGATTCATGCAGGTTAAGGGAGTAATATTCCTTTTTCATTCAAATCCTTTTGTGGAAAGTTATTCTTTTTTAACAAATTTATGAAGCAAACCATGATTAAATGAAGTTTTAACTATTTTTATATGATGCAATGGCACCACTTATCAGATCAGGCATTTTTGACTGAAATGCTTTTAAGAACTAATATAATATATTATTTATGAAACAGTTAATAACCTTAATCCTGGTATCTGCATTATTCCTGAATGTAGCTGTGCATGGACAGCAAAAGCCGGATGAAGGCATATGGCCTGCTCCGATGAAACCTGAAATGACTGAAGTATTCGATCCCGAGGTCAGGATAACAGTCCCGGGCGACAAGGCAGGTATGCCTCCTTCAGATGCAATAGTGTTATTTGATGGAAGTGATTTAAACAAGGAATGGGTTGACAAGGACGGCAATCCTTCAAAATGGATAGTTAAGGACGGGGCGCTTGTTTGCGTCCAGGGTTCGGGAGAAATAAAAACAAAAAGGAAGTTCAGTGATTTTCAACTTCATATAGAGTGGAAGGCACCTGAAGTAATTGTTGGTGAGGGGCAGGGGCGAGGCAACAGCGGCGTTTTTCTGCAGGAGCTCTATGAGGTGCAGGTTCTTGACAGCTATAATAACAGAACATACAGGCACGGCCAGGCGGGAAGCCTGTACAAGCAGCATGCCCCTCTTGTTAACGCCTCCCGGAAACCCGGAGAATGGCAGACATACGACATAATTTATACAGCTCCGCGGTTTGCAGGAGATACCTCAGTGTATTTCACACCACCAAGGGTAACTGTAATCCACAACGGAGTGCTGATACAGAACAATGTCAGCCTTCGCGGACCTACACTTTACATAGGCATTCCGGAGTATTCGGTAAGCAAACACGGCCCCGGATCACTAGTTCTCCAGGACCATGGTAATCCGGTGGCATACAGGAATATCTGGATAAGAGAACTATAAAAGATTATGTAATTGCTCCCTTTGATACAAGGCATGGATCTTATATCGCATTCATTTAAAATTTATTATATTTACAGATAAATCTAAATACTCCTAACTAATAATACCTGATATGAAAGAAGATTTTAAAAACATTACCCGCCGGTCATTTATCGAAAGAACCGGTGCAGTTGCTGCAGGGTTGACCATTCTGCCGGGTTCAGTCATCAGCGGCCTTGGTCACAGGGCTCCGAGTGACAAGCTAAATATTGCTGCTGTGGGAATTGGTGGAATGGGTAATTCAAACCTAAGGCCCGTGGCACCGACTGAAAACATTGTCGCACTATGCGATGTCGATTGGGGTTACTCCAAAAAAGTGTTTGATACTTATCCCAATGCCAAAAGATACTGGGATTGGCGCAAGATGTTTGATGAAATGGGGAAATCAATCGATGCCGTGATTGTGGCCACTGCCGACCATACCCACTGCATTATTGCGGCCAATGCTATGGCTATGGGCAAGCACGTTTATGTTCAGAAGCCTCTCACTCATTCAGTTTACGAATCGCGACTGCTGACCAGGCTTGCTTCAGAGCATAAGGTAGCTACACAAATGGGAAATCAGGGTTCATCGGGTGAAGGTGTTAATCTGACTGTTGAATGGCTGCAGAATGGAGAAATAGGCGAAGTAAGGAAAGTAGAAGCTTTCACCGACAGGCCTATCTGGCCCCAGGGATTAAACCGCCCTGCAAAAGGCGAATGGCCGCCTGAAACCCTTAACTGGGATCTCTTTATAGGACCGGCTCCAATGCGCCCATATCACAGTATATACACACCTTGGAACTGGAGAGGATGGTGGGATTTTGGCACAGGAGCTCTCGGCGACATGGCATGCCATATCCTTCATCCTGTTTTTAAAGGTCTTAAACTGAAATATCCGATCAAGGCCCAGGGAAGCTCAACTCTTCTCCTTACGGATTGCGCCCCTAATGCTCAGATGGTTACGCTTGTGTTTCCTGAAAGAGTTGTTCCGAAAAAATCAAAAATGAAATATCCTGAGGTCGAAGTGATCTGGTACGATGGAGGGCTTCAGCCTCCCAAGCCAGCCGGATGGCCTGCAGGAAAAGATATGAATGATGCCGGTGGCGGAGTTATCTTCCACGGAACCAAAGATAAGCTGATCTGCGGCTGCTACGGCAAAGATCCATGGCTTCTCTCAGGACGTGTACCTGTTGTCCCGAAAACAGAACGCCGTGTTCCTGAAAATGTTGCTCATGAGATGGATTGGGTAAGAGCTTGCAAGGAAAGTCCTGAAAGCAGAGTAGCTCCAAAATCGGACTTTTCTGAAGCCGGTCCATTCAACGAAATGGTTGTCATGGGAGTTCTGGCTGTACGTCTGCAGGGCCTGAACAAGGAACTTGAATGGGATGGAGAAAAAATGGAATTCACCAACATCAATGATTCGGAAACTGTAAGAATATGCATTGAAGATGCATTTTCTATCACTGACGGACATCCCACTTTTAACAAGAAATGGACTGACCCGATGAATGCAAAACAATTTGCTGCTGAGATGATCAAACATAATTACCGTTCGGGATGGACAATGCCGGGTCTTCCTGCTTAATTCATGATAGTTGAGATTAATAACAAAATACATAAACATTAAACAAGTAAACTTATGAAGGTATTTAACATCATTTTATCATGCGTTCTAATGGTGGGACTCACTGCCTCCTGCGGTTCCAAAGGAAAAAAGGCCGAAAAGCCTGCAGAGCAGGCAGCTGCATCTGATGAAGGCTGGACAGTTCTTTTTGACGGAACATCAACAGCCGGATGGCGCGGTTATAACAAGTCGGTATTTCCACCTGTAGGATGGGAAATCGTTGACGGTACGCTCCATTGCATAGGATCTGGTGCCGGTGAGGCCGGTGGTAGCGGTGGCGATATTATCTATGACAAGAAATTCAGCAACTTTGAGCTATCACTCGAGTGGAAAATATCTGAAGGCGGAAACAGCGGAATATTTATTCTCGCACAGGAGTTGCCAAATGAACCCATATATAAATCATCGCCAGAAATGCAGATCCTGGACAATGACAGGCATCCTGATGCAAAGCTGGGGGTAAACGGAAATCGTATGGCTAGCTCATTGTATGATCTTATTCCTGCGAATCCGCAGAATACCAAACCGGTTGGTGAATGGAACAAGGTTGGTATTCTATGCTATCAGGGAACCGTTGTATTTAAGTCAAATGACGTAAATGTAGTTGAATTCCATCTCTGGACTGATGAGTGGAAGAAGATGGTTGCCGAGTCAAAATTCAAAGACTGGGAATGGTTTGTTAACCCTGCCAGGGAAGGTTACATAGGTCTGCAGGACCATGGTAACGATGTATGGTTCAGGAATATCAAGATCAAGGAAATGTAGTAAAACACGTTATTTGAAATATTGTAGGGCCGGTGCATGCACCGGCCCTACATTTTACTGGCCCCGGCAATCCTTTAGTCGTGTCGCAATCAATATTGCGGATTTCCTTTCAGGCCGATCTCTTCTGCAACTTCCCTCATTCCCAGAATGCAATCTTTGATCAGTTCATCGATGCTTACTCCAAGCATGTTTGCTCCTTTTTCAATGACGGATCTGTCGACCCCGGCTGCAAATCTCTTGTCATTCCATTTTTTCCTGACCGATTTTGATTCCATATCCAGAATGCTTTTTGAAGGGCGGACCAGAGCGCTTGTTACTACAAGCCCCGTCAGTTCATCAACTGCAAAAATGGTTTTTTCAAGGAGGCTTATAGGTTCAACATCGGTAACAAGGCCCCAGCCATGACTCATAACGGCCCGGATATATTCCACCGGCCAGCTGTTCTCCTTCAAAATATTCTCAGTCATGATACAATGCTGTTCAGGATACATCTCATAGTCAAGATCATGGATAAGGCCTATTATTCCCCATTTCTCCTCATCTTCACCGTGTTTCCTGGCCATAAACCTCATCACTGCCTCCACCGCAAGAGCATGTTTTAAGAGGCTCTCAGACTTGTTGTACTTTTTGAAAAGCGCCATTGCTCCCTCTCTGGTTGGTAAAACTGAACTCATTATTCTCCTGTTTATTAATTTTAATACCAATATGATGGGCTGCCTGAATTTTTTATCACTCACGCAGTCTTATGACCGGTACTGCCCTGGTAAATTTCCCTCCGCTTATACTAAGGATGTAAAATGAAGGGCTTAAATGTTGTGTATTCAATGATATTTTGTTTTCTCCTTCGTGGAGAGCCTGTTTCAGGTCAATCACCCTCTTTCCTGCAGCATCAGTCAGGGAAATACGGATGTCAAGCATTGATCTTGAATTTATTACAACATTCAGATGAGAAGAGAAGGGATTTGGGTAGATAACAATTGTTTCCTCCATTATCAGGTTTTCAACCTTAACAGAGGCAGTGTCATTCATCAGAAAATCATCGTTATTGTCATGCCCGAACACTGTTATTTCGTAATCTCCGCTCAGATCCATGTCAGCTCTTCTGTTAAAAGTTACTGTTACCGAGTCCGAATAAGGAGCCAGGGGAGTGTCGAACTTCTGGAAAACGGGTTCCTTTTTATTAATGGTATAGCCGAGGTAATAACTGTAAACAGTGTCGCTTCCGAGGTTTAACAACCTGACCTCAACCGGCTCATCATGTCCGTAAACCTCTTTCTGGACAGGTGTTACAATCCTTGCTACTTCCAGATCCTTATGGATATATTTTATCGGTGTTGATTTGGAAAAATCTATCAGATCAAGCCATGCGCAATCCGATCCCTGTGAAACAGAGTTGTCTTTTTTGTATATCCATTCAAGCCGGTTTTCTCCTGCAGGAACCTCAACAGAGTGCCTTTCCCAGGACGTTTCTCCGGAGATCTGGAATATCTCGTTATTATTGAGCCTGAATTCAAGGTAGTCGTAGTTTGGCTCTGAAGATATTTTTGTAAAAAACGTTAGTGAGTCATCTTCAGCGAATACAGCCCTTAACATCAACGAAGATGTTCCGTTGTGAGTTATTCGTCCGGATTGAGCCGACAGGTTCCCGTCGATGGCATTGGAGGCTGTTATGATCCATGGTACAGGACTTAAATTGACCCATGGGAATATTTTAAAGGAGGATGATTCAAAGCTTTCTCGTATTCTTCCGACCCTGAATGAAAAATTCCTTTGTGCAGTAAAAGGATCGCAATCTATCAATGCCGACAAATTAATATAGTCGCCAAAGCTCGCAGATCCCGAAAGACTTACAGCAACAGGAATTTCTGTTACTTCTCCATATTGAAGAATGCCTGATTTTACATCAGGATTAAGGATCGTTAATATTGGTTCTGCGCTTTGAATCAGAAGCTGTCCCGAAGTGTTGCTGCTGCCAGAATTCCTTACCTGTAGAATAATATTGAATGTTTCTCCAGGGTCAGCAATAAAATTATTGTTACCAACCGCTGAATCATCAATGATGCAGTTAATTATTTCAAGTCTGGGGGCATGGACCAATACATCAGCCTTATACCTTTTCTCTGTTTTGCTGTCCCTGATTGTGAGATCAAATGTAATAATCCCCTGATCAGGGACATCTTTATCAACAGTAAATTCAATCTCTTCATTAAGACTGATTTCTGACATTTTTGGCAGCAGTGCCACCAAAGCTGCACCATTGTTAATTGTTACCCATGGTGATGTGGAAGCAGCTGTTATACTAAGATTGTCAGCATCAGTCATTCCCAGGTTGCTTAGCTTGAGTTTAAGATACAGATTTTCTCCAAAATCTGCTTTCCCGTTGTTGTTGCCGTTAATATCATTAATTCCCGTGCCTGAAAGATTAATGTATTCATCTTGAATTTCAGATATATAAATAGTCTTGATAAATGGCTTTTTATTCTGTCCGGTTATAACTACCAGGCAGGAGTCATCTGATAATCCGGGCAATTCGAGCACCACTGATCCTGACGGACTGGCAAAAGAAGCGTCCCATAATGTATCGGAATGAGAAATTGCTGCATAGGCAAACGGATCGATCGTTAAGGCAAGTGACCTTATGCCATTTGGAAGAGTATCGGGAAGATTGATTGCAAAAGGGTCTTGTTTGCCAATGATGGGAGTTATGCTTGGATCTCCCAGCAGAGCGTATGTTTCCCAGTAATATTTTTTTCTTGAAGAAGTGGAGGCGCTTACAGAGAGATTTCCTCCATAGTTTACCTGTCCCATGGTTGTATACCATTCGGAGGGGTGTTCACCTTTTCTATGGAAGAGCCTGTCGTAAGCCCCGAGTTGGGTTTCGGAGTATTGCGGATCGGAATTTGGTGTTCCGGCTCCGACCGACCAGTAAAAATCCTCATCCCAGTATGAATCATTGGTGCACCCGATGAAACCAATAGCTCCTTTATTAATAGCAGTCACCATCTTGTTCCCAAAGGATGCTGTGTCATTGAATTGTGCGGTCCGGCAGGCATTACTAATTACAAAGGGGTACATATTCCTGTTGCTGAAGCCGTCAATATCAGGCGATTTTATTTCAACATGGAGCCAGCCCGATGAATTTCCGTGCCCGGTGTAATTAACGAAGGATAATCCCGAAGAAATAAGCTTAAGTATTGAATCCTTTTTTGTAAATCCCTCAGGATAATAGAAATGATAATTGTTAATTCCGTATTCCGGCTTCAGATAGTTTGTTATGGCATATTTTACCTGCCCGTTCATGTAGGAAGAGTAAGTCGGATCTTTGCCTGTGGTGATCAGGGCCCTGTTATAGAAGGTATTAGTATCTGCAAAATTAAATTTCTCATACTGAAGGATCTTGTTCACAGCTGCTTTTGCCGACAAAGTATCTGAAACGGGGATCCTCCCTATGAACATATCAGGGATAAAATCTCCGCTGCCGTCAAATTCACCATAATACATGTCGCTCAGGTAACCTGTTCCATAATAGGGAACCTTGCTTACATCTCCCATGATCAGGAGATATTCCGGAGCATGTCCATTGTTTGCGAGTGAACTTTCGTATACTTTGTTAATGCTCGATTTTATTTCCTGAAAAGTTTCACCGGCATATTTCTTACCCGTATAAAGAATATGCAGTCTGTATCCCTTCTGTGTTTTCCAGCGGTATAATGGTTCAAGTGATTTTCTGAATGTGGTGTCCGTAAGAATTATCATTTCGACGGGTTTGTCTGAATATCCCGTAATAAGATCTTCAGGATAATAGTTGACAACACCTTTTGCAAGCGATTCATTGAAAAGCCTGGATTCGGAGTGGATTGGGCCCTGATCCGGGGCATTTGCATCAAATATTACTGCAATTTTCATCGAAGTGATCACCTCAAGGGTGTTTTTCAGGGGATCATATTGTACAGGGCTTATCATTAGGCTGGCAAGTTTTTTCCCGCGCACGGAACCCAGTTTTTCAATCCTGACTGTATCCGAAGCTATGAGACTCCCGGATGAATATGCTTTTTTGTCAAGAAGAAATCTTTGTTTTATTTCCTGACTCTTTGACTCGCCTTCCTGTGACGGGTATAGCAAACCTCTGAAACCCTGCGCTGCGGGATTTATGGATAAGGATTTTACATCTGAGATCTTAATCCTGGTATGTGAGTGGTCAGGAATTCTTATCAGTTTTGAAAGGACTGGTAACTCGGGCTTTCCGGTTTCAACAGTTGGAGAATGACCAGGAACAGAGATTCTGAAGAATGTGCCGGTTTCATTAATAATATTGTAAATATCAAGCTCAGGCAATTCATAATATATTATTACAGAATCCCTGACAGATAAGTCATAGCCTTTTCCGTCTTTATTTTCAAAGATGTATTTATGGCTCCTGACTGGCTGAGCCTGTATCAATGCAGGTAAAAGAAAAACCTGCACAACTGCCAGAGCTTGCTTGCAATATGCTAAAAGCATTAATGTTAATTAATTAACACTATAGTTGAATCCAACGCAAGTTATTCAAAATATTTAAATTGTTTGCGGTAAGTGATAACAAATAGATCACTTCCGCATCAAACCATACTGCTGGTATTCCCATTAATCCACTCATTCCGGTTGCAGAGACATTATCCGACGGTACTTTTAAGGACATGGTTCCATTTCCTGTAAAAAGGGTATTTTTTCAAATATTTGTATATTGCAGCCTAATTATTATCTTATATGAACAACATAAGTTCCAAAACCTTGAAATTGGTCTTTTTCACATTAATTACAGCAGCAATGGCAGTTAACATTTACTCTCAGGAATTGCCGGAGACTGATATAATCAGTACTGATGCCGGTGATGTGAAGATGTCATTTATCGGACATGGTTCACTGATGTTCAGGGTTAATGATTTTGTAATACATATTGATCCTGTAAAGAGTTCAGGCAGCTACAGGCAGCTGCCAAAAGCTGATCTCATACTTGTAACACACGAGCATTATGATCACCTCGATAAAGATCTGATAGCAGATCTGAGAAAGGAGGGTACAATTATGTTCTGCAATGGTAACTCAGCTCGGGAAATCCCCTGGGCAAATGTTGTCAGGCATGGCGAATCAAGGGAGGCAGGCAGCATTACGGTAGAAGCTGTTCCTGCTTATAATGTTTTGCATGAAAGGGTAAAGGGACAGCCATTTCATCCCAAAGGTGTGGGTAATGGCTATATCCTTACAATAGGAGGAAAAAGGTTTTACATAGCAGGAGACACCGAAAACATTCCTGAAATGAAGTCTCTGAAAAACATTTATGTTGCCTTTCTTCCAATGAATCTTCCCTACACCATGACCCCTGAAATGGTTGCCGACGCTGCAATTGCATTTCAACCGGAGATACTTTACCCTTATCATTTCAGTGATACAGACACCTCAATAATTGTTAAGCTTCTGGAAGGCACCGGAATCGATGTGAGAATTAGAAACTTAAACTAGAAAATAATATATGGATAACCTGAACAGAAGATCATTCCTGAGAAAAGGAATTGCCGGTGCAGCAGGCGCAGCAATGGCACCAACAATATTGTCAACTTCAATTGTCAGACAGGAAGACAAAATTGCTTATCGTACACTTGGCAGGACTGGCCTCAGAGTTCCAGTAATCAGTTTCGGCGTGATGCGGGCTGACAATCCCGGCTTGTGCAAAGCAGCCTATGAAAGGGGAATAACCTTTTTCGACACTGCCAATGGTTATCAGAATGGCAATAATGAAATTATGCTGGGAAATGTTTTCAGGGATTACTCCCGGAATTCATTTATTCTGGCAACTAAAGTGCATGCCGCCGGGCTTGATAAAGACGGACTGCCTACATCTGATACCACTGCCGACAAGTTCCTTGAAACCTTCAATACAAGTTTATCGCGGCTTGGAATGGATTATGTTGATATACTATACCTGCACGGGGTCAGCAATCCTGAATTATTTGATTACAAGCCTGTAATGAAAGCCATGAAAGGGCTGAAGAAGAAAGGGAAAATACGTTTTATGGGTTTTTCCACTCATAAAAATGAACACGAAGTCATTGAAGCTGCAGCTATGGGGAAAGACTGGGACGTCATCCTTACAGCGTATAATTTTCAGCATGCTTTCAGAAAAGAGCTGGAATCAGCCATTCACAAAGCTGCTGAAGCAGGCATCGGAATTGTTGCCATGAAGACACTCGCGGGAGGAGGATTTCTGGATAAGGAGAAAACAAAGCCCATGAACACCACTGCTGCCATTAAATGGGTACTTTCAAATCCTGATATACATACAACCATCCCTGGAATGACAACCTTCGACCAACTTGATCTCAATACACCGATCCTTTATGATCAGACACTTACCGACCAGGAGAAAAATGATATACTGATTGCTTCTTCAGAACCCGGTATGTTTTGTTCAGGATGCAGGATGTGTGCTGAAAGCTGTAAGCTTAAGCTTCCCGTTCAGGATCTGATGAGAGCATATATGTATGCATATGGATATTCAAGTACTTCACAGGCTTATGACCTCCTGAGTGAGCTGGGAACAGGAGCAGATCCATGCAAATCCTGCATGGAGTGCGCAGTTAAGTGTTCAAGGCATTTTAATGTCAGGGAGAAGATAGCTGATATCTCCCGTCTGGTTAACGTTCCTTCTGATTTTCTGGCCTGAGAATTGCATATGATATGATATAATACTGATAATTATGAGAAATACACTGTTGTTGACTTTTGCTTTAAGTTTAATATCAATTGGTTCATTCGCACAGAACATTGAGTTCCCTGTGCTGGAAGGCTTTAAAAAGCAGACTAATTATCCTGTTTACACTCCTGACAACCTGTGGGACTTCATTAATGGTGCTGCGGATAATTATCTGGCCTATGATTTTATTGATCTTCACGTTGCTGAGTATAAAAAAGGAAAGAATATTATCAAGATCGAGGTGTACCGCCACAGCAATCCTACAACTGCCTTCGGAATATATTCCACTGAACGTTCTCCATCTTTCAGGTTTGTTAACCTGGGTGCACAGGGTTATATTAATGAGGGCATAATCAATTTTTTCAAGGGTAATTATTACGTTAAGATACGAACATATTCAAAGAAGGAAAAAGTGCTCAGGGCTGCAGAGACTCTGGCTACGAGGACAGCATCAATGCTTGAGGGCGATAACGAGATGCCATCAGGATTAAACGTGTTTCCATCCGAAGGGAAAAAAATCAACGAGGAGACATACATTAACAAAAGTGTTCTCGGACACAGTTTTCTCAATAAGGCATTCAGGACAGATTATGAGATTGGAACCGACAAATTTTCGATATTCTTCTTCCGCGATGAAACCCCTGAGGCCGTCAGGAAAACGGCTGAAACCTATCTTGCAGTCACAGGCATTGATCAGGTGGAAACGGGTGACGGACGTTTCATGCTAAAGGATGGTTATAACGGAACAATCTTTCTTGCCTGGAAAGACTCCCTTATGGTTTTGATCTCAGGCCTTGCAAAAGATCAGGCCGATATTGCCGACAAATACATTTCGGAAATACTGAAATAGTTTGTCCTTTCGCTATTTATTATTTTTTTCCAGAACTTCCTGAATAATAACCTTCAGCTGACTGTAGGATGTTACTACGGGAAGGTCTTTATTGTCATCAATAACATTCTGAGGAGGCCTGTACAGGATCCCTTTTTCTGACTTTCTAAGCATTGAAATGTCGTTGTATGAATCGCCTATTGAGACGACTTTATAGTTTAGATTCTGCAGGGCTTCAACGACTTTCATCTTAGCGTCCTGCTGGCGAAGATTGAAGTCGGTAATGTTACCTTCCTTATCGATTGTCAGATGATGGCATAAAAGAAGAGGCCAGCCCATTTTATCAAGCAGCGGATCTGCAAATTCCCTGAAAGTATCCGACACAACAACAAACGGAGCTCTTGAATGAAGCCAGTTAATGAAATCAAGCGCACCCGGCATAAGTTCAAGAAGGGAAATAACTTTCTGAATGTCCATTATGGTTATCCGGTGCTGATGAAGAATTTTCAACCGGCGTCGCATCAGCGCGTTATAATCGCTGATATCGCGGGTGGTCAGTTTTAATTCATCAATGCCGGTCCAGCGGGCAACATTTATCCACACTTCCGGTACAAGTACGCCTTCAAGGTCACAACAAATTATTGTCATTTTCAAATCTGTTTAATTCAAAAGAATCGATATTTTACTCTATTCCTTTGTGTTACCTGGTAATTGCCTTGGTTAACTCAGTGGTTTAAAAATCTTTACCAAAAAGACCTCAAAAGATTTCACACAGGATACACAAAGTCTATGAATTTCTAAAGCTAAAACATTTCTGTTATTAAATATTCTTCAGGAGATAATCCCTGAAGCTCTCATAATTATTTTCTAATGTTATATAATCTTCACTTCTGTGATAAATTTCATTCAATTCAGATGGAACTTCCGGCATGATACCAAGAACCCTGAATATTTCATCCCGGAATTTCGCCGGATGAGCTGTTTCAAGGACAATGTATGGACTATTGGTTGATGCCGTTGCAGGGGAACTGTTCAGGAATTCTTCCATTCCGGCCCATGCGACGGCTCCATGAGGCTCAAGTATAAGGCGATATTTTCTGTAAAAATCCCCGATGGTTTTCCTGGTAAGGACATCTGTAATGCTAACAGCATAAAGATCAGATCGGAGCCGTTTAAAGTCAGGAGCTACAAGTATCTTCCCCTTTTCATCCATCGTACCTTCATACAGGGCAATTACCCTTGCCATATTGCTTGGATGGCCAACGTTCATGGCACTCGAAATGCAATTCCTTGAAGGTTTTATCACTTCATAGGAACCGGTCCTCAGATATTCAGGAACTTCATCATTCTCATTTGTGGCAACAATGAATCTTTCAACAGGCAACCCCATTTTTTTTGCAATCAGACCTCCCATGAGATTGCCAAAGTTTCCGGATGGAACACTGAAGATGACGGATTCGGCTGAGCTTTCAGATATTCTTGACCATGCCCAGAAGTAATAAACGGTCTGGGGTAACAATCTTCCGATATTTATTGAATTCGCAGATGTAAGATGCATTCCCGAAAAGCAGCGATCCATGAATGCTTTTTTCACAAGATGCTGACAATCGTCAAATTTCCCGTTAAGAGCTATTACACTTATATTATCCCTGAGGGTTGTCATTTGCTTTCTCTGGAAATCGGTAACCTCATCAGCAGGATACAGAATAACTGCTTTAATGTTTCTAAGCCCGTGAAATGCATTGGCTATAGCCCCGCCTGTGTCACCTGATGTGGCTGTCAGTATTGTGATTTTCCTGGATCCTTCAGCATGATAATATTCCATAAGCCTGCCCATAACCCTGGCAGCAAAATCCTTGAATGATGCAGTTGGTCCCCTGTCAAGTCTCATAATGTAATTATTCCCATCCACTTTTTCCAGAGGGACCTCATAATTATAGGCCGATAAGCATATTTCCTTCAGCTTTTCATTGTCTATTTCATTTTTCAACAATACATTGAGAAGGAAATAAGCTAGTTCTGCATACGACATCGATTTCAGGTCTTCAAGCGGGAGGGTTCCGAAAACCGGGATTGACTCCGGCATATAGAGTCCGCCGTCAGGTGCAAGGCCGTTCATCAAGGCATCCCTGAAGGTAACATGAGGGGCTTTTTTATTTGTGGAATAATATAATTGCGTTTTTTTCAATCCATGGTTTAATTAAACATTAACTACACGCATCAGGTCGGCAAAAACACCGGCAGCAGTCACCTCAGGTCCTGCACCGTATCCTTTGATGACCATTGGCAGTTCACGGTAACGTTCAGTTGTCAGCAAAACAATATTGTTGCTTCCGTCAAGATCATATGTAGGATGTGATGAATCCACCTCAATAAGCTCCACACGGGCTTTACCCAGCTCCATTGTGGCATAAAACCTCCACTTTTTATTGTACCTCATGAGTTCCTGCCTTTTTTGCTCAAACTCCTCATCGTATTCCTTTATCTTTGTTAAGAAATTATCTATGCTTCCTTCAAAGTAATTTGCCGGAAGAAAACCTTTAACTTCCACATCATCTTTTTCAATCGGATAACCGGCTTCACGTGATAGAATCAGGATCTTTCTGACAACATCTGTTCCGGAGAGGTCAACCCGGGGATCTGATTCTGAAATGCCCTTTTCCCTTGCTGTCCTGACAGCTTTGCTGAAAGGTATGTCAGGACTTATTGTATTGAAAATGAAATTCAGGGTGCCGGAAAGCACAGCCTCAATTTTGATGATGCGGTCTCCGCTTACCACAAGGTCATTTATTGTCTTAATAATTGGCAATCCTGCTCCGACAGTGGTTTCGTACATAAAGCGGATATTCTTTTCTCCTGCGCTGGTTTTCAGTTTGCAGTAATAGCTGTAGTCTGAAGAGCATGCCAGCTTGTTTGCCGTTACAACGGATATGTATCTTGAAAGCAGCGACCCGTATTGAGAAGCTACCTTTGCATTTGCCGTACAATCTATAAATACTGAATTTCTGAGATTAAATCCTGCAAATTTCTCAATAAACAAGGCAATGTCGCTTTTTTCGCCGCGTTCATCAAGATCATGACGGTAGGCTGCCAGGGAAAGGCCCTTCCGTGAAACGAGCATCTTTCGTGAGTTTGCCACTCCCAGCAGATTTACCTTCAATCTGTGCTCCCTGAGCAGTATTTCGAATTGTTTGTGAAGTTGTTTTATCAGACTGGAGCCGACAAAGCCAATCCCGGCAATGCAAATATGCATTTCCTTGTATTTTGACAGAAAGAATCCATCGTGGATAACATTTAATGCCTTGCCAAGATTTTCATTTCTGATCACAACCGAAATATTAAGCTCTGATGATCCCTGTGCGGTGGCTATGACATTTATTCCATTCCTGCCAAGCGACCTGAAAAGGGTTGCTGAAATACCCGGTGTGTTCTTCATTTTTTCCCCGACAATGGCAATTATGGAAAGGTCCTTTTCTATCAGAACATTAAGTTCTTTGCTGTATTTTATTTCCTTTTCAAACTCGGTAGTGATAGCTGAATCTGCAAGCTTTGTGTCCTGGGGGTTAAGAGCGAATGTTATTGAATATTCTGATGATGCCTGGGTTATCAGGACAATGCTTATATTGTGCTTTGCAAGAGCCCCGAAAAGGCGCATTGAGGTGCCAGCCACGCCTACCATTGCCGTTCCCTGTAGGGTGACAAGATCAATGTGATCGATAGATGATATTCCTTTTATGGGACTGTTATTGCCGTTTGCCGGGTTGCCAGATATTATGGTTCCTTTCTCTTCAGGCTTGAAGGAGTTCCTGACAAATACCGGAATCTGTTTCCGGTATACGGGCCGGAGGGTGGGAGTATAGATAACCTTTGCGCCGAAATGCGATAGTTCAATAGCTTCCTGATAAGAGAGGCATTCAATTGCATAGGCTTTTTCCACCTTTTTGGGATCTGCAGTCATGAATCCATCAGTATCAGTCCATATTTCAAGCGCTTCAGCATCGAGAGCAGATGCAACAATAGCTGCAGTGTAATCTGATCCTCCACGGCCGAGGGTTGTGGTTTCATCGTTAGCTGTGCTTGCTATGAAACCCGCCATGATAACACGCCTGTCATCCTGATCCAGACTCTTCCTTATCAGTTTAGATGTAGTTTCAAAGTCGACATTGGCGTTCCCGAAATTGTCATCGGTTTTAATGACTGCTCTTGAGTCAATTAATCTGGCATATCCCAGATGGGTTGAGATAATCAGTGAAGATAATCTTTCCCCGGCGCTGAGAACCTGATCTGAAACATGCCTGCTTAGCTCCCTGAGGAGGAAAATACCTTCGAGGGTGTGTCTCAGCTCTGAAAAAATCAAATCCACAGATGACATCACATCAGATCTGTCAGTTTCACCAGAAAGTTCGTCTGCAAATGATCTGTGCATTCTTAAACTCTCTTCAAGCAGGGTTTTATATTCCTCGTTCCTGACTGCAGCCAGTTCAGATATCTTTTTAAGGCTGTCAGTAACACCTTCAAATGCCGAAACTATTACAACGCACCGGCCTTTTACGGCATCAATGATTTTTTTAACTCCCTTTATGCGATCGGGTGTGCCTACCGATGATCCACCAAACTTCAGGACTTTCATCTAATGTCAAACAAATGATATGGTATAAACCTGATTTCTGTCAACAAAAGTGCAAAAATAACAGAAATAAGATAATTCTCTAATATTTTATTATTATTAAATCAGACAGGGCCTGCTGCTCAAAATCATAAATTAAATAGAACATATTTATATCAAATCGTAATATATTTAACAGTAGAGGAGTAGCATGCTACTCCTCTACTGCTGCAATTAAATTCCATTATCAATAATACGAATGGCTTTCTGCGAGTCATCTCAGGTTTGAGATGCCCTTTCAAGCCTCTTAAGTATCGAGAATATGAATGTTGCCGAAAGCAGGCAGCAGATGATGAAAACAAGCCATAGAGTACTAAGGTTGACCTTATCCCACAGTATTGAACCGATGAACAGAAGCTTGTTTCCGACTGCTGTTGCCAGAAGCCATCCTCCCTGCATAAGTCCCTGGAAGCGTGAAGGAGCCACCTTTGAAACAAATGAAAGACCCATCGGGCTGAGGAACAGTTCGGCAACAGTGAGAACGAGATAACTGCTCATGAGCCAGTATGGTGATACCCTGTCACTGTCAGCAGCAGGGACGCCTCCAAGTGATGATGGGGACGGGGCGCCTATGGAAGCTACCATAATAATAATAAATCCCAGAGAGGCGATGATCATTCCGATACCTATCTTTTTAGGTGTTGATGGTTCTATTCCTTTCCTGTTCATCCATGAAAACACTGCCATTACAGGAAAGGTAAGTGCTACAATGAAAAGCGGATTAAATGACTGAAATACTTCAGGAGCGATTGCGTTTTGCGCGGTAAAGGAAGAGAAGCCCCTTTTCAGAATTGTTGTTGGATCAAATCCTGTAAGAAAGAATACGGCAAACCATAATGAAATGATAAGCAGGACACCTCCGGCTATCTTTGAGTTTCGTTTCAGATTTCTGTAAAGAAGCATAACAATCCCGGCTATTGCTCCAATAACAGCCAGCATCGACGGAAGAGTGAAGAAAAGGTTTGTAAAAGGCCCGACTTGTTTTACCGTGTAATCCCTGGCAAATAAAGTAAGGGTCAGACCGTTCTGGTGAAATGACATCCAGAAGAATATAACGACAAAAAATACCATCACCAGTGCTGTAATTCTTGCTCTTTCTTCCTTACGCGAGGTTAGAATGATCCACGTTACAAAAGCTGCAAACAGTCCGAATGCAAATCCGGCGGCCCAGCCAACCTGTTTAATGAAATGAAGTCCGAAAGCAGTAACACCCATGGCAACAATGGCTGCAAACAATGGTACTGGTTTGAAATCGATTTTTTCTGATGCAACAGTTTCAGTTTTCTTCTCCTTGTTTGGCAGAAGCCTGTTAAAAAACACATAGACCAGCAAAGATATTACCATTGCGACGGCAGCAATTCCGAAAGCGTAATTATACCCTTTTGAGAAAACCTCAAGGTAGCTGGCTGCAAAAGACCCAAGATCATTTACCGGCCCGCTCAGGCTGACCTTATCTGCCAGTTGCTGGAAAACAGTTGTGTCTGTCAGCGTTCCGTTTATATACTGGTGACAGAGGGATGGCAGGCTGCCGTCATGTGCAAATCCATTCACCTTGAGCCACCAGTTCCGCATCGCATTTGCTGCATAGGGTGCAAAGAAAGCTCCCACGTTTATGCCCATGTAAAATATCATGAATGCGGTATCTCTCATCTTGGAATATTTCGGATCGTCATACATCTGTCCGACCACTGCCTGAAGATTACCTTTAAAAAGGCCATTCCCGAGGGCAATTGTCATCAGGCCAATTATTGTAATTGTAAGTGACATGCCCGGTATTGACATTAGTACATATCCGGCAAACATTATTATGATACCGGTAAGGATAACAAGCTTATATTTCTTTGTAGAGTCGGCAAGAATTCCTCCAACAAGTGCAAGAGCATATATGGCGAAATAGAACCAGCTGTAAATATCGCCCGCATTTTTCGCGGAAAGGCCATACTTCGCCTGAAGGAAAAGCACAAGAATAGCCATCATAGTATAGAATCCGAACCTTTCACCCATATTCGAGAAAAAGGCTACCAGCAGTCCCTTGGGATGATTTTTTAGCATATCAGTTAATTTCAGGTTAAATAATTATCAGGCATGTAATTCCAATAGCATTTTTTGATGCCATACTTTTATAACTGCCAGCCATTTAGGCCGAAACAAATATATTAATCTTTTTTATAGTAAAAAACCAACTTTGTTTTTATTCCCCGGCTAAGAGTTTAAATTTGTATAAAATTGAAACTGATGAAATTCTTCCGCTGCGATCAGATCAGAGAGATAGATGCCCTTACATCAAAATTTGAATCCATAGAATCGGTTGATTTAATGGAAAGAGCAGCCGGTCAACTTCTTAAATGGCACATGAGAAGCTTTGACAGATCACGTCGGATCATAATTTTTGCCGGACCGGGTAATAATGGGGGTGATGGCCTTGCTTTTGCACGAATGCTTTATGAAAACCGCTTTCTCCCGGAAGTCTGGTTTGTAAAAATTACTGAAAACACTTCCCGCGACTGGAAAATTAACCGTCAGCGGCTGGAAAATGAAACACCACTGAGAATCAATGTTATAGATGCTACTGATAAATTTCCTGTCATTGAACCGGATGACCTGGTTGTTGATGCTATTTTCGGATCAGGGCTTTCAAGAGCTGTTGAGGGATTAGCCGCAGAGATCATAACCAGGCTTAACAATACTGACTGCATGGTTATATCAGTTGATATGCCGTCGGGATTATTCGGAGAAGATAATTCAAACAATAATCATGAAACCATTGTCAGGGCTGATATAACCCTTGCATTCCAATTTCCCCGGCTTTCATTCCTGTTTCCTGAAAATGCCAGATTTGTTGGTGAATGGACTGTGTTGCCTATCGGCCTTAGCCAGGAAGCTATTGCTTCAGTCTCTTCCCCTTTCTTCCTTCTTGATGACCAGTCGGTTGCTGATCTTATAAAGATAAGGCGAAGATTTGACCATAAAGGTATCTTTGGTCATGGCCTTCTGGTAGCCGGCTCATACGGTAAGGCAGGCGCTGCAGTGCTTGCTGCGAAGGCTGCATTAAGAAGCGGAATAGGGCTCCTTACCTGCCATGTGCCGGGGTACTGCACTAATGTCCTGCAGACCAGCGCTCCTGAATCGATGGTTTTGCCTGATACCGGCGATAAATGCATATCAGGTAATTTTGACACGAATCTTTTTGACGCAGTGGGAATAGGACCGGGCATCGGAACTGAACCCAACACGCAAAAGGCATTGCAGAGCTACCTGCTGTGCCGTAACAAACCTATGGTTATAGACGCCGACGGTATAAATATACTGGGCATAAACAGAAAATGGATTTCAGCTTTGCCCCCAAACATAATTCTTACGCCTCATCCAAAAGAATTTGAAAGGATTTCTGAACAAACATCAAACAGCTATGCCCGGCTGGAGAAACAGATTGATTTTTCAAAAAACTACAATTGCAATGTAGTTTTAAAAGGAGCTTACACGTCTATTTCCACACCTCAGGGAAAGGTTTACTTTAACAGCACCGGTAATCCGGGAATGGCTACAGCCGGTAGCGGGGATGTTCTTACCGGAGTGATACTATCGCTACTGGCCCAGGGATACTCACCTGAAAACGCTGCTGTGGCAGGAGTATATCTTCATGGCCTGGCCGGAGATATTGCCGCATCAAAATCTTGTTATGAATCCCTTGTAGCCGGTGACCTGACTGATAATCTCGGAAATGCATTCAACCGATTAAAGAATCCGGTATGATCTTTCAGTGGAATTGGCTTAATTTGTTTATTTTAAAACTAAAACCAAAAACGGAAAATTATATATTATGAGAAGACTGGGATACACATTTGCAGTGACTGCTTTGCTGATTTTAATTACAGGTTGTGCGCAAAACAGAAGAATTTCCGGAACACAAGTTATGGTTACGCCTCTCGCGGAAAAAAATTATATCCCCGACGGTAGCCTTGTTTACGGATTACCCTTAACAGTTGTGGATATAGCGATTGAAACAGAACGGATAATTGAAAAGCCCGGCCCCTATTTTCGTTATGCCGAGGACATGCTTGGATTAAGAGACGTGATAAGATCGGAAAGCGAAGCATGGTTAGTGAAATCAGTTTCGGTTAAAACCCACCAGGAACTTGACCCGTCTGGTTTTTACGTTATGCAGTCAGAAGGGATCTTTTTGTCAAATGCACTTGCATTGAAAAATGCCGGTCTCATTCTTGATATCAATCCGGAGATCTATAACGGGATAAGCTCAATGCATTACGCCGATGAAACAGGAGAGGATCGATTCCCTGTTTCCGACCTCGGTGCTGACGAATATTTCCAGGTCAGGAGGGATACTGCATACAGGCTGGTCAATGTTGATACGGCATTCATCAGGATACCATACCTGGTTGAAAAGAAACAGAAGCTCGGCACTGATCAGCTGGCGGAAAGGGCAGCGCGAAGGCTTATGGAGCTGAGAGACGGCAAACATATGATACTTACCGGAGAAACAAATGTTTTCCCTCAGAATGATGCCGCAATAAAGGAAATGAACAGGCTGGAGAAAGAATATACCGAGCTTTTTACAGGAAAATCCTGGAGCGAGACCCAAACCTTCAATTACCAGATAATACCCGCTAAGACCATGTCGGGTAAAAAAGTGTCCCTGGGCGGCTTCTCGGAAGTAACCGGTCCGAGCCAGGCTGATAATAATTCAGCGCTTCCTCTTAATATAGAGTTCGTACCCGAAAACAAAACCAGGGAAATTGAAGTAGCAGCTGCTGACCCTAAAGCTTATAAATCATCTGATTACAGCAGGTTGTTTTACAGAGTTCCTGATGTTGTGAATGTTAAGATCTCGCTGGGAGATCAGAATCTTTCGGCATCAAGGCTTCTGATATACCAGTTTGGCACTGTCGTTCAGCTGCCGGCAAACTATATTATTGGGAAGTAGCTTCAGGAGACTTCTTGAATAGGGTTCAAAGTTCCTGGTTCCTGGTTCCTGGAGGCTGAGTCAGGTGCTTGGCGCCCAGCCCCTTTATCACTGGATCTTTCCCGTAAAGCCTGCCTGGTAATCTTCCCATTTCCGGGTTTCATAGGCTTTCTCCGCGAAGTACTGAAGCAGTACTTCCATATCCCTGGGCTGCCTGTAGCCAGGCACAGGTGACACATTGTACTTGTTT
>JAVEVC010000027.1:0-39408 GCA_034005245.1 Bacteroidales bacterium | reverse complement strand
GATCACATGTCCGCCCCTTATAACAATATCATATGATTGAGCCTGAGCAAACAAGGCTGCCATTATTGACATAAAAAAAAGTGTAAAAATTGATTTTTTCATAATTCAGATTTTTATTATTACTAATTAAATATAAGCCATACAATCCATTTCAACAATTGAATTCCCGGGCACTCCTCCCCTGGCAACTGCAACAGTGGTTCTTACAGGGGGATTGTTCCCGAAACGACCGCGGTAAACTTCATTCATTGCCTTATAATCAGCAATATCATTGAGATATACGTTTACTTTCAGGACTTTATCCATAGAGGACCCTGCCTTTACAAGTTCGGCCTCGAGGGTTTTTAATACTATTTCAGTATGTGCTTTTATTTCATATGGTTCTGAATGTGCTCCCTTACCAGAAATAAATATGAGGTTGCCGAATCTGGTCGACCCTGATCCGAGAGGCTGGTTTTGGAAATTTGTTATATTAAGTGTTTGTTTTTGTTCCGGGGAGGTTTCATCTGCCCTGGTTCTGGTTAGAAGAGCCAACAGCCCGGCCATTCCGGCTGCAATATTCTTTATTGCGGATCTTCTCTGTGTCTTCATCTCTTTGTCATTTTTTATTTGGTTTCTGTTTTTTCTGCATTTTCCACTCCCTGCCAGGAATTTCCACGGAAAAGCATTCAATATTACCCTGGTCCTGCATTGTCACATATAGCGTTTTGCCGTCTGTTCCTCCAAAAGCAACATTGGTAGGTCTTTTTCCTATAAGAGGGATCTCGCGCAGTAGTTTGCCTTCCGGGGATACCACCGCTACAACTCCCTTCCCGAACCTGGCAATATACAGGTTCCCTTTTATATCGCACCTCATCCCATCCATCCCGAAATCAGGAAATTCGATCAGCATCCGCTTTCTGCTTATTTCCCCTTTTGGTGAAAGGTCATAGGCCCATACGGTACGGGATGAATTGACATAGAGCGTTTTGTTGTTTGGGCTGACTTCGATGCCGTTTACAGTCCCCATGCTGTCGAGTAACACTGACCTGCCGTCCGTATCGATCCTCCAGAATCGTCCTTTCCGCTGCTTCCAGTCAGGATCGCTGGCATATAACCTGTTCTTCCTGTCAATAGCTATATCATTTGGCTGGCTCATAAGCGGCTCATGGGCAAAAATACTTATTTCTCTTGTTGCCATATCAACCCTTAGGATATTGTGCCCGGTATAATCAGCTATAAGCATGTTGCCATGACTGTCGAAACGGATTCCATTGCCGATACTGCCCTCGGGTAATTCAACGAATACCGAAGCTTCCCCTGATGGCGTAACCTGCCCGATCGTTCCCTGACGCTCATAGTTGACTGCATAAAGAACTCCGTTTTTGTCAACAGCAGGTCCTTCAACGCCAATGGTGAAACTGTTTACCGGGGTCAGGATTCTTGACTGATAGAGCCCTGAGGAAGATGTCTGGGAAACTGATTTAAAGGTAAATAAAGCGGGGAGGATAAATAAAAAAACTAACGATCTCTTCATAAATGATCAGTATAAGATTCTTAAATGAGGATTGGCCATTTAGCACAATTTAATTATCAGCCTCACCGTATCCCTGCAATAACTGATAAACTGCAAAAATGATCCGCGAGGGAAACAAATATACTTTTTTAAATGACCATTATACTAAGATTTAACATTTTTAACCCTACATGATAAATACATGCATTGCCGGGAAACAGTAACAGCATAATCTGGCGTCCAATATAATTGGTTTAAACAATGCCAGAGAACTCCTATTCATCCTCGGTTTCCATATCGTCAATCCATTCATCACCCTGGTAATCTGCAATTTTCCCGGTTTTTACGATGATCGGATCGGGGTAGAGAGTTCCTCCTTTGGTCAGCCATGAAATTCCGAAGGCGACAAGGACAAATGTTTCAGCCCAGAAAACTAAACCTGAACCGGGATATCTGACATCAAGAAATATAAAATATGTTAAAATGAATAACAGGCATACTATCATTACCAGTCCGCAGATAATGTAGATCCGGTTTCTCTTGAGTTTTTGGGTAGTGGGATGAGATACTTTTCTTGTGAAAAGGAATAATGAAAAAGCTGCAAGTATTGTAAATAGTATTGCGGCGGATGTGAAGTGAATTTTACCGGGAAGGTCCTGCGGGCCTGACTCCGTTGTTGGGAACCAGGCGGTGCATAGTGCGCATATGCCTGCTATATTACCCAGGCGGTTATCCCATTTATCATAGCCCCTGTAAAAGAACATGAATAAAGCTATGGCACACAAAGCTCCCACGAAAACATCCCTCATGCCTGAATAATAAAAGAGGCTTATTGTGAACAGGGTCATTTTTTCCTTAAAAATAATACGGGTTCCAAACATCAAAACAAAAGGCAGAAGAATGCCGATCCATCCTATTGTTTTTCTTAAAGCGAGGTAAGAATATGTTTGTCCGGCTAACAATCCTATCTGTTGTATATCTGGTTTCATCTTAATACTGTTATCTGACACAGTCAAGCGTCAGCCCGTTGAAAATACGTGCGAATGCACCAATATTGCGCTCATCGCCTTTTAAACTGTCAAGCGGTTTTGAAAGATAATATTCCACAGGGGGCATCATTGATCCCATGACTGGTTTTGTAAAACCATATAATCCGATGTTAGTGCGTAAAGCTTCAGGTATGACATCTGCCGGGTCCTGCTGATTCCATACGGCAAGGCAGGTTACAATGCGGGTATGCTTTCCCAGCATGCTTCTGACGGAATCAGTAACAGCAATATCACCGGCTTCATTCAGCACCCAGTCCACTTCCTTTAGCATATCTGATCCGGCAATGTCAACGCTTGTAAGCTCGCAACAGGTTAACCATATGATGCAATCAGACTTAGTCTTTTTAACAGTATCCCTGATCCTCTTCCAGCACCTGTCAATTGCCTTGCGACGGAACTGAAGTTCAATTTCCGGTGTTATATTGTCTTTCCCCGGGAAAGGAGCCTTCATTAGTTCCACATACATTTGCTGTTCACATTCGATCCATCTGAGGGGCGGATAAGGCTCCATTGTAGCCCCGGGATTCCATAGCCAGTCAATAAAGACCCCATCGATACCGGTTTTTATTATTGCATCCTCAATGGACGAACAGAGATAGTCAAGATATTGTGTTGTGTAAGGAATATGAGGGCTTGAGGGTGTTCCATAACTCAGCAGGGGATGTTCGAGGCCCCATTTTGTGTTTGAACCTGCGCAGAAATATCCGAAAACCTTCATGCCCTTCTTATGTGCCAGTTTTACCTGTTCAGTGAGGAAATCATGTTTCAGTCCTGGCTGTTCAGGGACAAACCCGTTTTTGTACCAGGCATAACCGTTGCATGAAACAGCAAATGACTGGATTACATTGCATCCCAATTCTGCATACCAGTTTATATGTTCTTCCGGATCGGCATCGGCCCAAAGTCCTGGTCCTGCAAAACCATTGGGTCCTCCTTCTCCCCAGTTGAAATCAATATCATAGGCTTTTATGAATTCATCAGCCGTCTTATTGCTGAGATCTTTTTCAGCATGGCCTGCACAACCTGAGATAATGGCAAAATAAATTACTAGAAAAGTATTGCCCAAATTCTTCATCATATTCTGCATGTTAGAGTTACAACAAATGTCTTAATGCTGCATCAACACTATCCGTAAAAAGTATCATTTTCCTGTTATTACATTCACGGATGAAATCCTGAAGGCTTTTGCTTCTGTATTTTGAGAAATCGCCGGTTATGGCGAGCCTGACACGATAATTTGAAAATTTCTGAAGGATGTCACCTGCAAGCCCGTTTCTCAGGTCAAAAAAACTATCTTCGAGATTTTTCTCGCTTATTATTATGCTGCTGCAATTGTTCATGCATGCTTCAACCATAAGATCGAGGGCATCCCGGGCATCTTTGATTTTGTAAGTTTCATCGACCAGCTCTGCAACTGTAGATTTGTCAGAGGTTAAATGATATTTCAACATATGTTGTTCTGTTTAGATTATTTGGTTAATTTTCACTTGAATGCATCTTTTATCTTTCCAGTTGATGTGCCTCGCGAAGGTCACCTCACTCTTACGCTCCTGAACCAAGAGCTGCAATCTGTTACGGGCACTCTCAGGAATGGGATTTAAAGTTTATTTAATACTCCTTCGCGGTCCGCTTTGGCAGACGGGGAGTTTGGATTAATTCCCCGTAACTTGCTTCGGAATCAATAGTCCGGAACTTGCTCTGGGATTTAATATTATTTACCTGGTTATGCAGGCTTAATCGGTTAAAAATAGCGATTCTTCTGGTATATTCGAACGTAGTCGATATCATGGAACTGCGGGAAAACTGTTGTTGAATCAGGATTACCGGGCCACCCGCCACCAATTGCCGTATTTATTATGAGATAGTGGGGCGTGTGCGGAATTCCCAGGGCCGTCGAATGAAACAACCGGCCGTCGATGTACCAGCGCATTGAATCTGGCTCCCATTCCAGAGCATAGACATGGAAATCTTTTGAATAATCAATGGTGCCTGTAACTTTTCCGGAACTGGTTTTTTTCTGGCCATCGAATGAATAATAATGCAGCGTTCCGTATATAATGTCAGGTTCGTGTCCCAGGAATTCCATAATATCGATCTCACTATACCATGGGCGCTCTTCGGGGATAAAACTTTCTTTTCCCGAGGCTACGGCTTCAGCCATGATATATTCCATCTGCCAGTTCCGGTTCTGGGGATAGAGCCAGTACGCGGGCCAAAGTCCTTTGCCTGAGGGAAGTTTTGCCCGTATTTCAAACCTGCCATAAACAGGAGCAAGTTTACCCTTTGTATCAAGCCTTCCACTAGTGAATTCCATTCCCCCAAATTTCCTTATCCGGCTTCGCAACCTCAGAAGACCATTTTCTACGTATACTTCATCAGGAAGGTAATATTGAAGTTCATTGTGTTTACTGTGCTCCCGTAGAAGAACATTCCATTTGACTGTATCTAGACAGTCTCCGGTAAATTCATCAGACCACACCAGCGACCAGCTGTTTCCCGGCAAATCCTTTTCCTGAGGTAATAATCTTCCCTGAGGATAGATCGCCAGCGACAGAAAAATAATGTAAAACTTGCTTTTCATGTGGAAGTTAAATTATTATATTTATGATAATTAAGTGGTTCACATGGAACCTTCATTATTTTATAAGCTTATTGTCCTGTCTAAAGCGGGATGGAGGTTTCATATGAATGAGATGCTTGGTTGTTACGATCCGGACCCAAATACTCAGCAAGTAACTTTTAAGCCAGACTACGGTATCCAATTTTCCATGTGAAGGCTAAATGTTTTCCGGTAAGAACATAATTATCACAAATGAAACCGTTCTCTATAAAGCCAGTATAAAAAGCAATAATAGAAATTCACTCGCTGAACCTGCACGGAGACTGTTCAAGTCAGCCATCATGCATTATTCTGCCACATGACGGTTCGTGAAACCAGAGATTGAATACTTGAACTGTTGCAAGGGAACCAGATAAACGTGATTATATCCGGCAAGGATCTTAGTGTGACGGAATTCCTATTATCATCACGATGTTGGTCCAGGTCAAAAAGAGTTCTGTCTCACTTAAGCAGTTATTGATTTTCTGCTATCGCTTTTTGAAGATAAGGTTTATAAGGAACAAAATAACTATTGCACCTAAAGCGCCCGTGAGAAGTGCACCAAGCCAGCCGCCGCCCAGGCTGACACCTATTTTCCCGAGTATCCAGTAACCTACGAAACTGCCAAGGATACCAATGATGATGTTCCCAATAATTCCAAGACCACCGCCTTTGTAGATCATACTGCCCAGCCAGCCGGCTGCAGCTCCGATGATAAGGGTAACAAGAATTTCCATTTCTCTAAGATTTTAGTTTATTAATGATTTTAACAGGCATTAAATTAACATTAATTTAATTAATGCTTGTTATTCAAACCAATCATTTCTTTCGAGGAGATCAATACCGGTCTTTATTATTTTGTTAAGGTCACCAGGAGGCCTGTTAAACAAACCTAAATATAGAACGTCTTTTTCAGGTACAGAAATATAAAATGCCCTGAATCCACCCTGGTCACCTGTATGGTAAACAAAATCGACACTATAATCGTTTTGCCGGTCAAGGAACCTTTCTTTTCCAATAAACCAGCTGTAACCGATGAACGGACTTATAGTATCAGCCCAGTTTTCCGGATAAAAAACCGATCTTGATTGTTCTGTCAGTTCTTTGTTCAGAAACAGATGGCTTTTGATTGATTTCTCATACAGGGCAAGCTCGCTGACAGAACTCCAGACACCGCCGTTTCCTGCAGCAGCGAAAGTTGGGAACTCACCATAGTCGGATTCATTGTATTTCCCGTTCACAAATTCATACGCGTGAGCAACACCCTTCTGAGGATATGGACCGTCAGTTATTCTGCTTCCGTTCATTCCTGAGGGGATGAAAATATTTTCCCTGATGAAATCCTGCCAGGGCCTGCCTGTCACTTTTTCTATTATCAGTGCCAGGCCATTAAAAGCGGGATTGGAATATGCAAATTTAGTCCCCGGTTCAAAATTGAGGCTGTCTGCAAATTTCAGCGGTTCAAAATTCTCGATATCCTTTGCCGAAAGGAAGAATTCACGATTTCCTGCCACATTCCTGTTATCTGGCAATCCGGAGGTGTGTGAAAGCATGTGGTTTATCCTTACTTTTTCAGAAACTTCATGGTTTCTGAAATCATCGAAGTATTTGCACAGGCTGTCTTCGAGGGAGATCAATCCCCGCTCCCGGAGTATTAGTATCCCGTTAGAAACAAATGTTTTTGAAACCGATCCAAGGTTAAAAAGGGTATTTGCTGTAATCTTTTCCTCCGAAGCGAGATCCGCAAGTCCGTAGCATTTAAGGAACAATGTCTTATCGCCTTTCATCATCAAAACAGCTCCCCCGGGTTCATCGGAGTGGAATTCCCCTGTAAGCAGGGAATCCAGACCGGTGAAAATTCTTCCGGAATTAAATGAGCATGCTCCTGCAATAAGACACATGAAAATCGATGCCAAAAGGGATTTCCCGCATTTAATTAATTTGATAAGCCTTATTGGTTTTCCGGCGGGCATTTTGTTGTCGATTATTTTACAATCTACTTTGAAAGTTTCTGGCATAAAGGGCAATAATAAACTGCCCCTCCCATGTAAGCCTCCTTGATGATCTTTCCATCGCACATCGGGCAGGGATTGCCCAAACTGTTTTTCGAGAGAATGGTTCTGTACCCCCCGTTTATCCCGAAAAGATCCTTTTCCGTATCCCTTCCTCCCATATCAGCCATTCTTCTCAGAGTTGATTTGAGGCTTTGGAACAGATTTTTCACTTCCAGGTCGGAAATTGTCGATTTTTTTCTTTTAGGATGAATGCCGGCATTGAAAAGAATATCCTGCAAAACTCCGTTGCCCAGTCCTGGAATACGCTGTTCAGTTGCCAGGAGAGCTTTTGCTGAAAGATCTTTTTCAGTGTTTTTGATGATATCCAAAAAATATTCTTTATTAAAATGATCATCAAGCGGAGAGATGCTCTTCAGGCTGCGTTGGTGATAGGGATTGTCAAAATCACCCCTGTATGCCCAGATCCCTCCGTACATTGCAACTGTGAAAGCTATAAAACTGTTATCATCGAACACTATCAGGAGCTGGTATTTACCGGGGGGATCTTCCCCCGCAGGATAATATCTGACATTAGTACCGTCACCGATAGTGATAAAAGTGTTATCATCAAGGCAGATGTCAACGAACATCCCATGTCCCTTAGCTGACAAGACCTGCCTTCCCCTCAGTATGGCCGGGTATCTTTCCGGATCACCACTGAACCAGGCAAACTTATGAGGGCTTGTAGCATTAAATACTTCAGTTATCCTTTTCCCCTTCAGGGTGCTGCCTGCCTGGAGGCTGATTGTTTTTGATTCGGGAATTTCAAGCATGGCTGTTTGCTTTTAATTCTGTTAAACCTTCAGAAGATATCCTATTTTAACTGCATTCATTTTAATAAGAGCCTGTTCATCGGAAAGACAGGCTGCCGGGATAGGCAAAGTCTTACTGTTGCCCCATAGGTTTTCTAAAGCTTTAATCAATATTCATTCTTCGGGACATTGCCCAATGTAATGACCATCCTGCCGCCGCTTATTACATCCGAGAATGGCACAAAAGTTGATCCCTGATCTTTCCCGTTTACCGATATTGACTGGATATAGAAATTCTCCTTTCCGTTATTTTCGGTTTCAATCACAAACTCTTTCCCCGGATAATACTTGTCATTCAGAGATATAGTAATCTTGTCAAAAAGCGGACTCCCTATTCCGAAGCGTGGTTCAGGTTCAACAAGGCCTTTAACGTCGAACAGTCCGATGGCCGACATTACAAACCATGCACCGAGCTGACCCTGGTCTTCATCCTGTCCGTATCCGTAGCCATGAATTCCTTCAGTTCCATAAAAGTCATTCAGTATGGCTCTTACCCACTTTTGCGTCTTTGATGGTTCCCCGGAATGGTTAAAGAGCCACGAAGTATGAAGGCATGGCTGATTTCCATGATTATAGGGTTTAGTTATACCGGCAAAGGCATGTATTTCGGTTCCTCCGCCGAAAATGTCTTTCTGTGAGATAAGGAAAGTACTGTCAAGCCTTGTATTAAACTCTTCCCTGCCTATTCTGGCAATAATGCTTTCAGGTTCGTGCGGCACGTAAAATGAATACTGGAAGGCATTTCCCTCCTGGAATCCGTCGTGGGGCACTGTTGCGTCAAATTCTTCATGAAACTCGCCATTTTCAAGCTTTGGCCACATCATTTTTCTATCAGGATGGAAGATCTTCTCCCATCCTTTAGAGAGTTGCATAAGCATTTCGTAGTCCTGGTGACGGCCAAGCTCCCTTGCCAGCTGGGCCACAGCATAAGAGGTGTATGAGTATTCAAGGGTATGAGAACAGGAGAACTTCCATAGTTCATCAGCTCCTTCTCCGGAAGACAAATAGGGAACATATCCGTACTTGACAAATTTACCCACATCCATTTTACCGGCACCGAAGACCCTGTTTTCAGATGTGATCTCATTTTTCAGCGATGCTTCGAAGCCCTTTTGAACATCGAAATCCCTGATCCCACACATATAAGCGTTTACGATAGCCAGAGGGACCTGGTTTGTTCCTACCCCTGATACGTATTTACTGCAGGCAATACCGTCGCCAAACCATCCGGCATCATTGTACACCTGGAGGTGGGTTTTAACAAAGTCAAGGGTATATTCCGGATAAGCGAGCGCCCACAGTTGCAGCAAGTTCCACTGTCCTCCCCAGATGCCGTCTGTGTTGTAAAATCGGAAATCAGGCTTGCCATCCTTTCCTGCCGGCAACATGCCGTTGGTACCGTCATGTTTCGGGTAAGCGCCGTTAACATCGCTTGCCAGCCCGCGGCCCAGCAGGGCGTGATAAAGACCAGTATAGAACTTAATCTTGTCTTCAGGATTATTGCCTTCCACGCGGATCCTTCCAAGGTATGAATTCCACTTCCTGTGTGCCATGGCGTGTGCGTCATCGAAACTTAATCCGTCTGCTTCGGATTCGAGATTGAGCCTTGCATTAGCCACTGAAGTATAGGATAATCCTGCTTTGATTGTGATGCTTTCATTGTTCTCGGTAGAGAAGGTAAGATATAATCCGGCCCCTGGCCCGGAAGCTTCGTTTTCTCCCGGCTCTATATTGTCCCCGTGAAAAATGCCATGAGAAACCGGCTTACAGTCAATCACTGCAGAAAAAAACATTTTCACGCTAGCCCCGGTCTGGTATTTTTTAACATATTCGGGATAAGTTTCCACAAAGCCTTCTGCCCGGCCGTCGTCTGTATATGTTATTTTTGCGTCTTTTACTTCCCCGCTTTCCCCCTGCTTGTTACCAATATCAAACAATATGTGCGATTGTTCACCGGCAGGGAATGTATAGCGGTGAAAACTCACCCTGTCAGTAGAAGTGAGCTCTGCCCTGATGCCATAATCTTTAAGGATTACCGAATAGTAACCCGGATCAAGTATTTCATCCTTCTTGTCAAAGGCCGACCTGTATCCCTCTCCTTTTGAGTCGACAGGTCCTGGTATTGTTTTAAGCTCTCCGAATGTTGGCATAAAAACCACACCACCCACCTGGAATTCGTGAAAATTGGGGAACCCTTCAATCGAGTTGTGCCTGAAATCATAACCCACAGCTTCCCATCCTGTTAAATTTCCAAGATGACCGTCAGTTGAAGGACCGGGTTTGGCCATTCCAAAAGGATTAGCACCGGGAGCAACATGAAACCATCTGCAGTGAGCTGTTCCTATGATCGGATCAACATATTGGGTCAGATCCTCTTCCTCGCCGGAGGTTTTGTCAGTTTTACAGGAAAACGCACAAAATATTGCACATGCAACTACAACTGCCAGCCATTTGTTTTTCATCATATCACTAAATATTAATATCAATACTTCTCAAAGATAGAAACATAACGTCAAAGATCAACAAAAAACCGGCATCAACAAAGATGATGCCGGCAACAAGGAAGTAACTATTAATTGAAATGATGTTTTACTCCCGCTCCTTTTACTGAACCGGTTCCAGGCCATCTTCAGTCATGATATATGAGCCGGGTATTCTTTTAACCGTATATTCATCATAGAATTCATCCATGCAGGAATGTTCATGTTTCAGGATTTCAGAAACCGACCTGTCAAGTTCTACAACTGTTCCTTCAGGAATGAATAGACTGACACTTACCTTATCTATTGCCCATCGGTTTCCAGCCGGCACGGTAAAATATTCATCCAGCTTCAGGGTGTCGCTGCTATAGCTGTACCCGTATTCCAGGGCTTCAGCTTTTTTTCTTGCTTCTGCGTTGCTTCTGCCCGAAGAATGCCTTACGACTTCAATCCTGGCGGTCTCGTCCTCTGAATTCCTTATCAGCAGAGAAGTGCCGATATATATGTTCTTATTCCCGGATGACAGATATATTTCATAGTTGCCGTCGGGGAAAGATATATCCTTGTCATATGAAAGGTCGCCGGCTTTTTTAGCTGTTTTTATGTAAACATTTTCGGGATTTTTTCCAAGTGTTTCCAGAGTAACTGCCTTGCCTCTTTCGGCAAAGCTGATTCCCTCGTTGAAAAGGATCATTGACAGGGCAACGGCGCATAAAACCCACATAAGAAAACCAGCAAGGCTTATTATGCCATCTTTGGCCCTGAACCAGAAAATCATTTTCACACCCCAGTAAATGAAGGCTATCATGGGCAGGGCGATCAATATAAAGGCAAGTGCAATTATCCAGGGCGATAATGCCGGATTTACGATATAATTCAGGAAGTCGGGGATATAAAACAGGTTCAGGCCGAACTCATCCGTGGAAAAATGCGCCGGATATTTAAGGAATAATACCATAACTGATACGACCAAAACTGAAAATCCGGCCAGAATGAGAGCCACTCCTGTCAGTATCAGGATAATACGCAGGATGATAAAAAAGATTTTGCCAAGTGCAACGAAGATCTCATTTATTGCATTACCGGCTGCTGATGAATACCGGCTGCCAGTTGTTGTTTTATGAGCAGTAACCGCTGACTGACGGGTATTCATTGCGGTCATAATCGCCGTTCCGGACCTGCCTCCGTACATTTCGCTCTTCTGATGTTCACTGAGCGCAGATGGAAGCACTATCCATAAAGCCAGGTATATGAAGAATCCTATTCCGAATGTAATCGCAAACAGAATGAACAGGATCCTTATCCAAACGGCATCCACATTGAGGTAAGCGCCTGTTCCACCGCATACACCACCTATAATCCTGTCGTCGGGATTCCTGTAAAGTGCTCTTTTGGAAGGTGATGGTCCGACGGATTCAAAGTTGTCACCGGTGATATCGAAATCTGAAGGATTTCCCAGGGTTGAAATAACCCATTCAACATTTTCCCTGTCGATGATCCCGGAGCTTCCTTTCCTGGATTGGAGCAATTCAGCAATACGCGATTCAATGTCTTCTATCGTTTCTGCCCCTCCGTCGGTATTTTTAAAACGATTGTTTAAGTCCAGGAGGTAATCTTTCAGGATTCGGTAAGCATCTTCTTCAATCTGGAATAGTGAACCGGCAAGATTTATTTTTAGAGTTGTGTTCATCTTTTTCTGATTTAAATGATTTAATTACCGTTTCCTGATGAGGTTTACCGATTCAACCAGCTCTTCCCATGATTTGTCGAGCTCCTTAAGATAATTGCGCCCCGACTCGGTTAGCTCGTAATATTTTCGCGGAGGTCCCTGCTGGGATTCTTCCCATCGGTAGCTCAGCAATCCGGAATTTTTCTGACGGGTAAGCAGAGGATAGAGAGTCCCTTCTACTACGATGACCTTTGCTTCTTTAAGTTCCTTGATTATATCGCTTGCATAGCACGAATCTCTCGACAGAACAGAAAGGATGCAGTATTCTAGTATCCCTTTTCGCATTTGTGCTTTAGTGTTTTCAAGATCCATAATATTCTGTTTTTATGTTTGTATTCAGCTTTGTAACTCATTTAAAAATCCTATAGTTTCATGTTCTTCCTTACAGCATCAAACTCCTTCTTCACCGATTCTTTTATGTTGTGTATATTCACTGGATCACCCTTCATCTCAATTTTCTGAGCTGTTGTCCTTGCTTCAGGGAGTACAATATATAGTATCAGGTAAATAAGTATACCAAGGCCTCCTGCCATCGTCAGGGCAACAATGATAATTCTTATTATCCAGGGTTCTATGTTCCAATAGGCTCCTATGCCGGCACATACTCCCCCTATTATTCTGTGATCAGTGTCGCGGTACATGCGGTGAGCACCGGGTGCGGAAAATTTTTCCCTGGCTGACGGACCCTTGTTGTCGGAAATATCTTCGGGGCTTCCGAGGATGGCAGTGACCTCATTTACATCATTTATTGTTATCACCTGTTTGAAGGTTGTCAGCTTCTGCCTGAAAAGCTCAGAAATCCGTGATTCTATATCTGACAGTATCTCCGAAGCGCTTTCCTCGTCAGCAAAATGAATCTCGAGATTCTTAAGATATCTCTTCAGTTCCGCATAGGCATCTTCGTCAATATTGAACGAGAAGCCTCCGATGTTTACACTTACTGTTATTTTCATCCTAATTATTTATTTTGATGTTCTTTAAGATTTTTACGGGCAGCACTGTGGAATTATCAGGATCTCCCGATTGTATAGATCTATAATTATTATACTACTATATATTAGATACAACATTACATGGCAAAGATATATATAAAAAATAATACCATGCAATACATAGTACTAAAAAATATCAATATTTTTAATAAATTATTAAATGGTTTGTAGGCACAGCATGCATGCTGTGCCTACCATTTCCCAACCAACCATTTCCCAACCAACCTGTCCCAACCAACCTGTCCCTATATTGATATATAATATATATATTTATCCAAATATTACCGGTATGAAACAATACAATTGGGGGATACTTGCTCCCGGAAAGATGGCAGCAAAATTTACCAGAAGCTTAAAATTGCTTGGGAATGCGGAACTGGCTGCAGTGGGATCGCGAGATACGGCAAGGGCCGCGGATTTTGCCAAAGCATATGGATTCAGGCGTTTCTACGGGTCTTATGAAGAACTGGCTGCCGATCCTGAAATTGACATAATTTATATAGCGTCACCACATTCATTTCATTTTGAGCATACAATGCTTTGCCTCAGGAACGGTAAGGCCGTGATTTGCGAAAAGGCCTTTGCCCTTAACAGCCATGAGGTTGAAACCATGATTGAGGAGGCAAATAAGCAAAAGCTGTTCCTTATGGAAGCCTTATGGCCACCGTTTCAGCCCGTTTACAGGAAGGCAAGAGACATAATGGAATCTGGCACTATGGGGAAGGTTGTGCATATGAGTTGCCGATTTTCCTTCCAGCCTCCGTACGATCCGGCTGATCGCAAATTCAATGTAGACCTGGGGGGAGGTTCCCTGCTCGATATCGGGATCTATCCTGTTATAGATGTCCTGACTTTTATGGGAGTGCCTGACGAGGTTATATCCAGGGCAACATTTGCCCCATCGGGAAGTGAGGATTCCATAACCGTGATTTTCGGTTACAAGGGAGGGCAGATGGCTAATCTTTACAGTTCATTCAGGACAACTGCCGGAATAGGCAGCGACATTTACTGTGAAAAGGGGAATCTCAGTTTTTCAAGGGGCAGGGATATGTCTCAGAGACTAATTATATCGCTTCATGGCAGGGAAAGTGAGGAAATCTCTCTTATACCTGAAGGAATGGGGTACCATTTTGAAGCTATTGAGGCAATGAATTGCCTTGAAGATGGCAGGATCCAGAGCGATATTGTTCCCCATTCCTTCAGCCTTGATCTGATCAGGACACTTGACAGGATAAGGGAATCAGCGGGGATAATATTTCAGGGAAGGGACGGATTACAGGAGAAGCAGCCGAAGGGGTGAAGAGGTGAAAAGGAGATGAGGTGAGTGGGAGAGTGGGAGAGAGGGAGAAGGGGGAGAGTTTATTGACAAACAGAAAAGATGGCAAATCTTGAGTCACAAATTGAAACCGAAAGTGCCCATTTCAAGAGGAGGATACGTCTGAGCATAATCATACCTTTCATTCTGGTAGCATTAATGTTTATCGTAAAAGCCGTCGAGATCCTTTTTGATCTGAGATTCTCCGATAGCGGTATATATCCTTTAACAATTAAGGGTTTACCGGGGATCATTCTGTCGCCGTTTATTCACGCAGATTTCAAACACCTCCTGAGCAATTCTCTTCCCCTGTTCCTGCTTTCAACAGCTCTTTTTTATTTTTATTCCGAGATCTCAATGAAAGTATTGTCGATGGCATGGTTTTTTACGGGGCTCCTGGTATGGATAGCGGGAAGGGATGCATGGCATATCGGAGCGAGCGGACTTGTTTACAGCCTGGCTTCATTTCTCTTTTTCAGCGGCATACTCAGACGTTACTTCAGGCTGGTTGCTCTTTCACTTCTTATAGTCTTTCTTTATGGATCCATGGTGTGGGGCATATTCCCGGGAATTTACAGGAATGTCTCCTGGGAATCACATATGCTCGGATTCTTTTCAGGACTGATGCTGGCAATCTGGTACAGGAATGAGGGTCCCCAGAAGCCGGTTTATGAATGGATGCTTGAGGATGATGATGAAGGTGAAAAACAAAATGTTAAAAATGATTAAAATACTTAAATCATTATATTAGCATAAGTCACTCATTGAATATATTTCCATCTTTGTGCTTGATTATTAAACTGAAAGTCATTAATAATCCTTAATTTATATTACTAAATCCAACTCCTGGTAAAATGAAAAATATGCTGGTTTCAGTTATAGCGCTGATAATACTTGTGACGCTTCCGGCATACAGGGAAACAGGGGAAAGGCCAGCAGGGACCAGGTTGCAGGAAATGGCAATCCAGATTGGCACTTTCAATCAGGAAAGCAACGCAATTGCACTGAAGGAAAGAGTTTCTGCAGTGATAAGCAAGGATGTTGAAGTTGTTCAGGAAAATGGCTTGTATAAGGTCAGAATAACAGGATTTTCGGGCATGGATGAAATAGATAGTTTTATGCCGAATCTTGAGCCACTTGGTATAACAGATTTCTGGATACTCCCTTTTGATCCCAGATCAGTTCAGGCCCAGACGCAAACGTCTGAATCCGCAACAGATACAATCCGCAGGGCTGATACAACAATCAGATATGTCCCGCAGGAACCAATTCGAATGCCATCTGCAGGCCTTTTAGTAAAAAAGGAAGATAGTAAGCCCGAGATAATTATTTCTGTGGTGCCTGTTTTGAGACCGGACACATCGCGTAATTATGCGGTCAGGGTCTTTCTCGACTGCCGTAATTGCGACATGAATTATACCAGGCAGGAAATACCATATGTGAACTATGTAAGAGATTTCCGCGAGGCACAGGTATACGTGAACGTTACGACCCAGGGAGCCGGGAATGGTGGCAACCTTTACACCTACACTTTTACCGGACAAAAGAATTTTACTGGGATGAACGATACCATAAAATTTTCAACAAGTCCCGACATGACAGGGCCGGTGGTCAGGGAGAAGAGAACGAATATCCTGAAAATGGGGCTGATGAGATATATTGTCCGGACTCCTATTGCAAACGAAATAAGGATAAGCCATAATCCCGCGCTCGAGGCGGAACCGGTGGAAGACAATTGGAAAAACTGGGTATTTGAAATATCTTCAAGCCCATGGTTTTCAGCTGAAGAAACAGCCAAACGCTTTCAGGTCTGGAACTCCATAAATGTCTCAAAAATCACTCCGGATATTAAATTTGAGATTGATCTTGACCAGAGTTCGAATAAACGACGATTCATTGATGCGGAAACTGACACAACATACCTGAAAAGCAGCAACGGCCTGGATATTATCATGGTTAAAAGCCTTGGAAACCACTGGTCAGCGGGATTGATGTGGGACAATGGCACTTCTACCGAATCAAATTACAATTTTTACACCGAGATCATGCCTGCCATTGAGTACGATCTTTTTCCATATTCCGCAGCCACTCACAAGCAATTAAGGATACTTTACAGTATTGGTTACCAATACAGCAACTATATTGATTCAACCGTTTATGACCGTATGACGGACAACTTCTTTAAACATGAACTTAGAGTTGCTTACCAGGTACAGGAAAAATGGGGTTCAATAAACATTTCTCTTACAGAATCAAATATTCTTACTGACATCACTAAGAATGCCATTAATTTATACGGGAACCTGAGGTTAAGAATTGTCAAGGGTTTATCGCTATCGTTAAATGGCGGGATCTCTTATAACAATTTCCAGCCAAACCTCAGGAAAGGAGAAGTATCCGAAGCCGACCGCCTGCTTCAGCTTAAACAGCTTGCATCAAGTTACTGGATAAATGCCGGAGGCAGTATCTCATATACTTTTGGTTCGATATATAATAATGTTGTTAATCCGCGATTTGGAAACGGAGGCGGAGGAAATAATTAATATCTTTCCTGATAAAAAATCCATGCATGAGAGATTTCGGTATAGAACCGGTGATGATCTGATTCACAAAGCCGCGGAACTGGGATATGTACTGCCTTACAGTGAGGATATTTCTCCCTTGTTTTCTCCCATTGACCTTTACGGATTTACTTTGGCCAACAGGTTTGTTGTGCAGCCCATGGAAGGATATGATTCCGGCCCTGATGGTTCCCCGACAGAGCTTACAGCAAGGCGCTATCTGCGTTATGCCAGGGGAGGAAGCTCAGTAATATGGTCTGAAGCTGTATCTGTTTCGGCTGACGGACGATCAAATCCTTGTCAGCTTTGGCTGCATGGCAAAAACACCACAAATTTTTCCCGTCTGGTAGATGATGTTAAAACTGCTTCCCGCGAAGAAGGATTCAATCCTTTTCTTGTCATCCAGCTTACCCACTCTGGCCGCTACAGCAAGCCTGAAGGATCTCCAAGACCTATGGCGGCTTCTTCCAACCCTGTTCTTGACCGCAAAGCTCCATATATACTTACCGACGATGATCTGAAGAGGATACAGGATGAGTATGTATCGGCAGCAAAACTAGCTGCACAGGCCGGGTTCGATGCAGTTGATCTGAAAGCCTGCCATGGTTACCTTATGATCGAACTTCTTGCAGCCCGTAACAGGGTAAAAAGCATTTACGGAGGCGAAGATACTGCTTCACGCTTCAGGTTCATGCTTGAAACCTTTGAAAGAATTAAAAATGAGGTTCAGGGAATAATTGTAACTGCCAGGCTTGGTGTTTCTGATCTTTATCAGGGAGGCTTTGGCACAGGCCCCGACAATGAACCGGACTACTCTGATGCCTTGTTGCTTACTTCATTTCTGCAGTCGGCAGGAATGCGTCTTTTAAATATCACCCTTGGGAGTCCCTATCATAATCCGCATGTAACCAGGCCTTTTGATACTCCTGTGCCCGGGCAGAAAGTGCCGGATGAGCATCCGGTTGCCGGGGTTATCCGCATGATAGCAGCAACTTCATTGTTTCAGAAGAAATTTCCGGGAATGCTGTTTGCAGGAAGCGCTTATTCATATTTGAGGCAGTTTGCTCCCAATGTTGGAGCTGCTGTAATCAGGAATGGTGATGCTTCGCTTATTGGATTCGGCAGGAATTCCTTTGCATATCCGGATATGCCGGCTGATCTTCTGAAATATGGCAAAGCCAATCCATCAAAGGTATGTATAGCATGCTCGGGATGTACAAGGCTGATAAGGAATCTGCGGCCTGGCGGCTGCGTGATACGCGACAGAGAAATCTATGGCAGTGAACTTAAGAAACTGATTGCTGATGAGAGAAAGCAGGCTTGATCTGTACGGATATAACATTAAGTGCTACAGCCTGAACACGCTCGTTATAGGCAGCGGGGCAGCGGCTCTCAATGCTGCCGTAAGCCTCCATTCACTAGGGCAGGACGACATAATGATAGTAACCTCAGGATGGGGTGAAGGGACCTCAAACAATGCCGGATCAGACAAGCAGACTTATTATAAGCTTTCGTTGAGCGGCAGGGAGCCTGATTCCGTTCCGGACATGGCCGGGGACCTGTTCGGTGGGAAGTGCATGCATGGCGATATTGCTCTGTGTGAAGCTCAGGGATCCGTAAGGGCGTTTATGAACCTTGTGAACCTGGGCGTGCCATTCCCGCATGATAAATTTGGTTCATGGGTTGGTTACAAGACCGATCATGATCCGCGGGCAAGAGCAACCTCGGCTGGTCCCTATACATCACAGATGATGTTCAGGGCACTTGCCTCGGAGGTTAAGAAAAGGAATATTGAGGTTCTTGATCAACACCATGTTATTGCCTTGCTTACAGGCGCAGACAGGTCGTCAGTTGTCGGGGCACTTGCCCTCAATACGGGCCGGAAAGATCCCGAAAGGGCGTTTGTGCTGTTCAATGCCACAAATATTATTCTTGGTACAGGAGGGCCGGGCGATATATATGAGAACAGCGCCTACCCGGTATCCCAAACCGGCTCGGCCGGCATGGCTTTCGCTGCGGGCGCGTCAGGTCAGAATCTGACGGAGACCCAGTTTGGTATTGCTTCAACAGGGTTCAGGTGGAATCTCTCCGGCAGTTATCAGCAGGTGATCCCGCGCTATTTCTCAAAAGATGTTAACTCTGATATTGAATACGAATTCCTGAATGAACACTTTCCGGATTACAAAAGCATTACCGGGGCAATATTTTTAAAGGGCTATCAATGGCCATTTGATGTAGAAAAAATAGCTGACCACGGATCATCGCTCATAGATATTCTTGTTTACCGCGAAAAGAAAGAAAAAGACAGGAACGTGTTCATTGATTACAGAAGTAATCTCGCCTGGAATGGAGACGAAAAGTTTTACCCTGATAAACTGGATGATACAGTCAGAAAATATCTCGAAAAATCAGGATCACTTCAGGATTCTCCTGTTAAAAGGCTGAAGGCAATGAATGATCCGGCCTACGGACTTTTCAGGGATCATGGCATTGACCTTGAAGCTGAACCGGTGGAAGTTGCCATTTGCGCCCAGCACAGCAACGGAGGCCTTAAGGGCAATATATGGTGGGAATCTGACCTGAAGCATTTATTTCCTGTAGGCGAGATCAACGGCTCACATGGTGTTAAGAGGCCTGGAGGATCGGCTCTGAATGCAGGCCAGGTCGGAAGCTTCAGGGCCGCACAGTTTATTTCAGCGAAATACAGGGAAGAACCCCCATCGAATGACAAGTTCCTTGCATGTGTAGACGAAAGTATAGAGGAAAAGATTGAAATGGCAAAAAACTGGTTATCCCGCGGAAAGAGGAACGACAATGGGGAGATCATTAAAGAAATAAGAAAAAGAATGTCGGCCTGCGCAGCCATCATAAGAAATGCAGATGATACAGCTAAAGCAGCAGAGGAAGCTGAAAGACTTTTTGACATTCTTCCTGAAAGACTAGGGGCTTCAAATGTTCATGACCTCAAGGAGTGCTTTATGGCTTATGACAACTGTCTCTCTCATCTCCTATGGCTTGAAGCCATAAAGGCATATATCAGAAAGAGAGGAAGAAGCAGGGGCTCTTATATTATAACATCAACCAAAGGTCAATGGCCGGGAGATTCAGCCAAAGGTAAAGCAGTGACAGACTTATGCAGATATACCCGGAAGGTGGAAAAGGGGATACTTGAAGTCAGCTATCACGGAGGAAGGGTGGTAACCCGGCTTGCAGACGTAAGGGACATACCCGGTCAGGATCTTTGGTTCGAAAAAGTATGGCGCGAATATCTGGAAGATAATTCCATCAGATATTGAACGAATCAGACAAATTATTACCTTTATCCCCTGATAACTGGAAACCTGATATTAACTCTTGCCTATGAATGGTAAACCTGTAGCAGTGATTACAGGCGCAAGCAGAGGGATCGGCAGGTCGGTCGCAATTGCTCTTGCCCGCGAAGGTTATGATATTGCTGCTATTGCCAGATCGGTAGACAGTGAAGGCATGGAAATCCTTGCCAGTGAAATTGAAAAGTCCAAAGCTCAGTTTTTCCCGGTAGGTCTTGATATCTCCTGCACGGGCTGCCATAAGGAAGTTGTTAAGAATATTCTCGACAGGTACGATCGTATTGATATACTTGTAAATAATGCAGGCGTGGCTCCTCTCCAGCGCAAAGACCTTCTGGAAATGTCTGAGGAGAGCTATGACAGGGTTATGAACATTAATCTTAAAGGGCCTGTTTTCTTTGCCCAGAAAATCGCCAGGGAGATGATTTGGATGAAGGGAAAGATACCGGGCTATAGACCTGTTATAGTTTTCATTACCTCAATATCAGCTAAAAGGTCATCAGCGAACAGGACCGAATACTGCATATCAAAAGCAGGACTGAGCATGGCTTCGACTGTATTTGCCGACAGGCTTGCCGCCGAAGGGATACTTGTGTGTGAAGTCCGCCCAGGCATCATCCAGACAGATATGACCATACGGTTGAAGGACAAATATGACAAAATGATCGCAAATGGCCTTGTCCCTATGAAACGATGGGGATTTTCCGAAGACGTTGGTAAAGCAGTTGCATCAATAGCACGCGGAGACTGGGATTTCTCGACAGGGATGATTTTCGAAGTAAGCGGAGGCATGAACATCCAGAATCTGTAGATTCTTTTTCCCACCTGACAATCCTTTTTGATTAATTCTCATTGAACAAAAGCTCTGAGCTTGTTGTTTAAATATAGCATAACAAATCTTTATCATTATGAAAAAAGTTACAGCTATTTTAATATTAACATCATTTATACAAATAAATATGAACGCTCAGCAGAAATTAAAAGCAGATACTGAAAAAACAACATTATCATGGTTGGGAGAAAAGGTTTTGGGCCAGCATACCGGTACGGTTAATCTGGATTCGGGATGGCTTCACTGGGATGATAACAGGATAGCAAAAGGGGAATTCAAAATCGATATGACCTCGATAGAAACCGACGAAAAAATGGCTAAACTTGAGGGGCATCTAAAATCGGATGATTTTTTCGGAGTTGATAAATACCCCGTATCAGTTATTGAGATCATTGAGAGCACGTCATTTGAAAATGGTACCGGAACAGTAAAGGGAAATCTTACTATAAAGGACTCAACACATCCTGTTGAATTCAAAGCAACAATTCAGAAAGAAGAGGAAGGTTTGCGTTTCTTTGCAAATATTGTAATTGACCGGTCAAAATATAATGTCAGGTACGGTTCAGGTTCTTTCTTCAGCAATCTTGGAGATAAAACAATTTATGACGAATTCAAACTTAAAGTGAATCTTCTGGTGAACTGATGGTTTTCCCATTGCCTTATTACTGGTCACATAACAGGTAGTTCTGAAGAAGTATTGCAGGAGTTGGGAACAGCTTTGATCAGCTGTTCCCAATACATTTACAAGGCAATCAGTTGTCAGTACTGTACGGAAACGGAACGGTCTTAGGATAATAAACCGGTTAAGCCACTTAAAAAAAACTGAAAGACTTGGAAAAGTCAGAAATCCTGTCAATATTGTAATGACCAATTACTCATTACAATGACACAGGACCTTACTAAAACCGCGGATAAACAGAGGCTTGTTTATCAAGGGTTTATGATTCCGTTTGTACTTATCACCAGTTTGTTTTTCCTGTGGGGTTTTGCCCACGGCTGTCTGGATGTTCTGAACAAGCATTTTCAGGAACTGCTAAACATGTCGAAAGCCAAATCGGCATTAGTGCAGTTTGTGTTCTACGGAGGTTATTTTTTCATGGCCATTCCTGCCGGGATGGTAATGCAGAGGTTCGGGTATAAAAGGGGGATCATTTTTGGATTGCTGCTGTTTGCTGCAGGCGCTTTCCTGATGCTGCCCTCAACACTGATACAGACTTTCGGAAGCTTCCTGTTCTGCCTTTTTGTAATAGCTTGCGGTCTTACATGCCTTGAAACGGCAGCAAATCCTTACACCACAATACTCGGCCCTCCGGAATACGGTGAAAGGAGGATAAACTTTTCACAGTCATTCAACGGACTTGGTTGGATAGCCGGGCCGCTGGTAGGGGGGATGCTTATTTTCTCAGGCGGTGATAACGAGAATAAATTCTCATCCATTGCACTGCCCTATATGCTTATAGGTACTCTGGTACTGATAGTAGCCATCCTGTTCTGGAGAATCACTTTCCCTGAGATAAATGAAGAATCGTCCTCTGCTGCCGACAGCCCCGATGAAGGGGGAGGAAGCATAAAGGATCTGCTTAAGTATCCTCATTTCGTATTCGCAGTGATAGCCCAATTCCTCTACGTTGCTGCCCAGACCGGTGTGAACAGCTTCTTTATCAACTATGTTACTGAGGAGATCCCGACCGTGACGAATCAGCAGGCAGCCCAGATACTCGGAATCGGAGGGATGGGTCTTTTCTGGCTGGGAAGATTTTCAGGAAGCACATTATTCATGAGACTGGTGCGCCCTAACAGGCTTCTTGCATTTTATGCACTGATGAACGTCATTACCATGATCCTTGTGGTGGCCGGACTTGGTTGGGTTTCTGTAATAGCTCTCTTCTCGACATATTTTTTCATGTCGGTGATGTTCCCTACTATTTTCGCTCTCGGGATCAAGGAACTGGGTCCTCTTACAAAAAAAGGCTCATCAGTGCTGGTCATGTCAATAGCCGGAGGTGCAATCATCCCGATAATCATGGGCAGAATAGCCGATGTTTCCAAAATGGCCTATGGCTTCATAATACCACTGGTTTGTTTTGCATTCATCTTGTTTTTCGGACTCAGAGGTTACAGGGTCAGACCTGCCAGTTAAAGCAACTTCCCACGAGCCCAGTGGCTTTGTCGGGCTCATAAACCAGATTTCCGGCAGCTGTCTGCGGCGATCTTCAATTAGCGGGCTGCCTGGTCTTTAACAATAAAAACTGTTTCAGCCCTGCCGGCACTTCCGTCGTGGGCAAAACCTTCAATCTCTATCACAAATTCGCCAGATTCATCGGATGTATAAAATTCAAAGCTGGCATGGCCATTTACATCCGTCTTCAGATCAGGATTCCAGTAAAGAGTGTTCCTGAAATCAGGCAAGGGGCTCATCTTAAGTGAATCTTCTGAATAATCAGGATACCAGGGCAGATAATCTTCCTGGAGGCAATCATATTCCTGCCTGAATGTTGAAAGATCAAATTCCAAAGCGCCCAGGTCACCCTTCCTGGAAATGATATTTATGATTCCATCAATGATATTATCGCCCATGAAATACCTCACGTTGAGCACTTCAAGATAATCAAGTTCAGATGATTTAATTTTAAGCACTTTATCAAAGTCATAAACAGGTATACCATCGAGAATAACCAGGGGAGCTGATTCAAACGACTGATTGGGATATTTGTTTATCAGCCTGAAACTGGTGCGGTCATTTCTTGTGACAGTTGACAAACCCGGCACCAATTCCTTGATTACCTCTTTAAATGATTTAAGTTCTATATATTCTGAAAGTTGAATCTTTCTTTCAGGATCACCATAGAAGTGCCTCTTAACATCAATGTCTGATTTTTTAAATGACGGTTTCCGGAACTGATCATAAACATTTCTTACCTGAGAGCTGATTATCGATTTGTTAATTGCATCAAGATCGGTTGTGTCGATATAAAAAGGAGCGGGTGCAAACTTTCTGATATTCTCCGGAATGGGATCAACTAATTCTACAAAGTACCCGGCATGGGTTTGCAAAACCGGCTGGATAACCAATTCCTTTTTGCCGTATTCGTCTGAGATAAAACTGAAACAGCCGTTTTTGTCAGTATTGGTAAATTTACATCGGGCTGTTTTTCCGATGAAACCAAGGGATATCTTTTCATTTTTTACCGGATCGCCTGTTCCGCTGTCCATGATCAGTCCGTTAAGGCTAAATCCGTTAATTTCAGGCAGGAACAATCCTGATGCTGAATTATCTCTTTCAGTGGATGGGGACACTGATCCGATTTCCGGAATAAAGATCAGATAATCATTTATTCCGGGAAGGTGAAGATCAGTATGGAATGAGCCTGCGCCAGGTAACTGCACGTATCTCATTATGTCATTGTTGTAGTTCATGTCAGATGAGATTGGCCTGAAAACGGAGGCATGCAGGTTACTTACCACTGCATCCCCCTTGTGGTCTCTTGCCGTAATTTCAACAGTTACCTTTTCTCTTACAGAATAATGTTCCTTTGATAACTGCATTGAGTATGTAATCTCTGATGACCTGTCATTATAATAATGACTATTTGCAAGCAATCTGCCGTCCTGATCCGTCACTTTTATTTCTGCAAGTCCCTGCGGCAGGCTATTTTTCTTAAATGTTACCAGAGAATCGGCTTCTGCCTGAATTATCCCGGATGCGGATATTATGTGGAGCGGAGAATAAGTAACTGTCAGTTTGCCAGTCTTTACAGTGGAATTTCCGTTTTTCAGGATCTTAATCCTGAGAAAGCCAGACTTTTTATCGTCATCAACAGAAAATGATATCCCGTTTGCTGTTATCTCAGGTAGAGGAAATCTGTTGTTTGCGGTTTCTCTAAAGTCTGTTACAAGAAACAAACTGCCGGTTGTTGGTGGCAGTATTGAAAAAATCCCTGTTCCATGAACATCCGTACTTACAGAGGAAAGTGTATCGTTTTTGGCGTCAACAATTACCCCTGATATTTTTACAGGTTCACCCTTGCTGTTAAAGCTTCTGAGTCCGATCCTGTTTTCAATACCCTGAACCAGACAGCCTGTTGCAGGAAAGAACATTACAGAATCAGTCCGTCCTGACCTGTCAGGTATCCTGATCCTGCTGATATTCTCATATGGATTTATTACCGAGATTTTCCTGTAGGCAAAAAATTCAGGAGGAAAATTCTTCATCAGATTTGTAAAGGTTCGGATATAATAGCTTCCTGTTCTTAATGTGTCGGGAAGTCTTATCACTCCTGCTCCTGAGAAACCATCGAGTTTAACTTTAATCTGGCAGGCAGGTATGTTGAAGCTGTCATGCATGTCTATATAGGCCACGCTGCTTAATCCCCCGGGAGAACCTGTAATTCTGCTGAAGGAGTAAATCTTTATATAAACCTCTTCACCTGCAATGTAAAGATCACGATCAGTGGCCACGTAAAGCTCTTCATAATAATCTGCATCAACAGCCTCGGGGCCGGGATCATAAGATCTCTGTGCGTTCAGGTATAGGGAAAACAGAATCATTCCGGCAGCCATCATACCTGATCTTCGGATCAGGATTCGGATACTGTGTTGAACGTCAAAAAGCTTCATCGTTGATTACAAATTATTCCTGGTCGGTCCAGAACCCGGGTTTTACCAGGCTTCCGCTCAGGGTACAATCAGAACACATCACAGGAACAAAAACCAGTCTGATAACTATACCCCGCATGTCGTACGAAGGTTCTATAAAATCATATCCCGACGTTGTGTACCATCTATAGATCTTATCAAATGTCACTTTTGCTGCAGGAGTCAGAGGAGGAGGGTAATCAATCTCACCCATTTCAATCCTTTCACAATCGTAACGGTAAACAGGAAGACCCATGTCACTGATCGTCCCGGGAGTTACGTAAATTCTTTTTTGCTGTACGCCTGATACCTGGAAGTACCCCAGAACCTGCTCGGATGGATTATTCTTGTTTTTAATATTTCCTGAAACAGGGAAAGGTTGTTTATCGAAAATATCGCCACCAGTCTCATTTATCTGCTTCATCTGGTTCCAGAATTCATACTCGTCAGCTGATAATGAAAGCTGTTTGACCAATATACAATGACGTACCAGAAACCGGTTGCTCCTGTCAGTCGGAATAAAAGTGATTGCTTTATGCTTAAATGCATCCTGGGCAGATGTGATCCTTGAGTCGATAATTATTTCGTCAGATTTATTATAGCTCCAGCATGTTTCATTTATTTTCAGGAGAGGAGTAAATGTAGAATCATTTATGTAATCATATTTTTTAGGATTAGGAACATGAAACTTCCACCACTCCTCGTAAGTCCACCTGAAGTAAGGAGTGGCCGATTCCCCCTGTGAATCGATGTAAAATCTTATGCCAGAAAGTGTTTCACTTCCTGTTGAAGTAATTTCGTCATCATTAATAAAATAGAGTGTGTCTATTTCAGGAACAGCATACATCAGGCAGGGTTCTGAAAAATATTCCTCCCCTTCAGGGGTAATGATATTGAGTATGTAAGATCTTCCTGGAACACCCCGGAATTCAGTGCTGTCAGTCCTGTATTCCCCTGGTGAGGATTCCCTGAGAACAGTTAAATTTCCCTGATCATCTTTGATCTCAACCCTTGCACCTATTACTTTTTCGGGTTTTTCATCCGTCCTTTTCACAGTACGCGACAATTTTACTACATATGATGCATTTTCATCGGTCACTAGCGCATCAACAACCAGAAGCGATTCGAAATCAGCCAGATCAGGGCTAAACGGATCAATACATGTTACAACCGTTACCGTCATGAACAGGACCAAAAAAAGCATATGCCGTTTATCCTTCATAAGAAAGAGGAAGTTCAGCGTTTAAGCATCAGCCGCATAAACATGAATCAACAAAAGTAACATTTAATCATGTCCCGGGGTGTTCATTTTTGCAGATATAGAGATTTATTGTTTTAAAAAATGTTAAGAGATCAATTAATAGGAATTTTATTAGTTATTTAGGATTCTTATTAAAAATATCACATGCTCACCAGGATCTCACTAATGATTGCGGGTGCCTTGTTCTGTATACAAACATCAGCTCAGAATCATTTTAATGACAATCAGATTGCTGGAAGAAATGTTCCGGATAGTGCAGCAGTTAATAGTGATTTCAAAAAAGTTCTTCTTAATACAATGCAGGGGAAGAAGTTCGACCTTATCAACGGCAGGGAATATTTCCCCTATTATTACAGGTCAGAGTTGAAACCGATACTGTTTCTTGAAAAACAAGTCACTGCATCGATTGTTTTCAGCGGCAGAAATTATGACAATATAGTTTTGCAGTATGATACATTCACTGATGAAGTGATCTTTTCCGATTTAAAAAATGAATTCAACCTCGGACAATATAAGATATCACTTAAAAGAGATGAAATAAGCCGGTTCATTTTGTATTTTGATGATGATACACTCGACTTCTGGTTTCTTTCGGGATCTTCAACTCCCGGATTCAATCTGGAAGATGGATTTTATGAAAAAGCCTACTGCGGGGAGAGTGAATTTATTATTAAACACAGATCGGTTATCCATGAAAGAAACGGTATCGATGAATATTTTTACACTCCTGTATGGTATGTGAATTCAGGAGGGAACTACCATGGATTCAGATCTTCAAAGCAGTTCACGGCAATTTTCGATGCCAGGCAGGATGAGATGAAAAAGCTTATCGGCCAGAAGGGCATAAACATAAGAAAGGCAGGCAAAGGCCAGATAATAAGTATATTGAGGCAGTTCGATTCCTCTGGCGAGTGATCCTATGAAAAAGATATTTCTCATTTTGTTTTTTGCAGCGTTATTGGATCTCTCGCACGGGCAGATAAATAATTTAACATTCCAGTTTAATAATATACTTTTCAGCGACCTGGTTGATACACTCGAAAAGAAAATACCCGTAAAAATATTTTACGCGGAAGAATGGGTCGACAGTCTGTTCCTTAATATTAACGCCAGGAACAGTTCACTGGATGATATTCTTTCAAAGTCATTGAAGAAAGAAGGTATCTCATTCATTCTTGCCGATTCTGATAAGGTCATTCTGTCTAAAGGGTATTCCATAAAAACGAATTTTGGGAAAGAGTACCTTGATCATCTAAAAACAAATTACAGGGTTACTGACACAAGCGGGTATGCTCGACCAACGCTCAGGGAAGAAGAAAGCGAGGTGAGCGCTGAATTCAGACTGCACAGGATTGGAAAACCATCAGCCGGGAGAAGCGGTGAAATTGCTAATTTATCGGGAGTGGTCACCAATATGGCCGATGGATTACCTGTTCCGGGAGCCGTCATTTATGTTGGAATGCTTAAAGCAGGAGTGGTTACCAACGAGGCCGGATATTATTCCCTGTCCCTGCCAGCCGGGAAGTACCAGATTGAATACAGGATGATAGGAATGAGGCAGACAAACCGCAATATAGTGATCTATTCCGACGGAATTCTTGATGTTGAAATGAAAGAAAGCACCAGCACGCTTGACGAAATAATAATATCAGCCGATCGTGAAAATATTGTGAAAAATGTAACAACAGGAATTGAAAGGATCAATGTAAAGATGCTCAGACAAATTCCAATGGGTTTGGGCGAGGCTGATGTAATGAAAAGCTCGCTTCTGCTTCCCGGAGTGCAGACAGTAGGCGAAGCATCAGGAGGCTATAATGTCAGGGGCGGCAGTGCTGACCAGAACCTTGTACTTTTAAACAATGCACCGATAATAAATTCATCTCATTTCTTCGGCTTTTTTTCAGCATTCAATTCCGATCTGATATCCGATGTTACCCTTTATAAAAGCGGTATACCTTCAAAATATGGAGGCAGGATTTCATCGGTAATGGATATAACTCCGGCAGAGGGGAATGATGAGAAAGTGAAGGTTAGCGGAGGCATAAGCCCTATAACAGGAAGGCTTCTCATAGACGGGCCCCTGAAAAATGAGAAGGCATCATTTATTATCGGAACCCGTACCACCTATTCCGACTGGCTCCTGGGAATGCTGCACGATAACCGTCTTAAGCAAAGCACAGCTGGTTTTTATGACCTGCAGGGATTGATCACGGCCAGTATCAATGAAAGGAATTCGGTATCGGTTTCAGGATACCTCAGCAATGATAAATTTGATTATTACAGGGAAAGCGCTTTCGAATACGGGAACCTGGCAGCAACAGTTAAATGGAAGCATAATTTTAACAAGCATCTTACAGCACAATATTATGCAATTCTCAGTGAATATGACTACAGGCTTGATTCAAGATCAGATTCAGTAAAATTCAACACCCTTTCATACAAGCTTAATCAAAAAATATTGCGGGCCGATTTCAACATTACCCCTGCCGGAAAACACAAAACGGAATTCGGTGCGGAAGCAATATTTTATTCACTGCATCCCGGAACAAGAAGGCCAATAGGAGAATATTCAGAAGTGATTCCCGGGATCATTGAAAAAGAAAGAGCCGTTGAACCATCACTTTACTTCAGCGACGAGATTGAGATCAACAGATCCCTTTTGGTATCAGGGGGAATAAGAGGTACTTTGTTTACCTCCTTTGGCCCAAAATCTGAATTCAGGTACTTCGAAGATCTTCCCCTGAGGGAAGAGTATATAAGAGATACGATAACATATGGAAGGGGTAAAATTGTGAAGTCATATCCCGGTCTTGAATTAAGGCTCTCTTCACGCCTCATCATTTCTCCCGGATTATCGTTTAAAATCGGCGCTCAAAGGGTATATCAGTATATTCATATGATTTCCAACACAACATCCATCTCGCCAACGGACGTCTGGAAATTAAGCGACAGATATATTGAGCCTCAGCGGGGCGATCAGGTTTCAGCAGGTTTTTACGGCAACTTCAGGAGGAAAGCAATTGAGACTTCAGCAGAGGTGTATTACAAGAGGCTTTCACATATTCTTGATTACAAGGGAGGTGCATTGCTCCTTATGAATGATCATCTCGAAACAGATATAATAGAAGGGAATGGTAAGGCTTATGGCGTCGAGCTGATGGTCAAAAAGCAGACAGGTGCGCTTACCGGCCTGGTCAGCTACACATATTCAAGGGTATTGCTGAAGGTCGACGGCATGTTTGATGAGGAGAAAGTGAATGACGGCAGGTATTTCCCGGCCAGCTATGACAAGCCGCATGATTTTAAAATCGTTGCCAACACACGGCTGTCAAGAAGGTTTAACTTCACCTCGAACTTTGTTTATAACACCGGCAGACCGATTACCTTCCCCGTTGCATTTTATCAGTTCAATAATTCATACAATGTTTTTTACTCAAACCGGAATGGTTACCGCATCCCCGATTATATGAGGCTCGATTTCTCGGCTACATTGAACGGAAATCTGAAGGCAAGGAAGCTTAATCACTCCTCGCTGACATTGACTGTTTACAACGTTCTCGGGAGGAAGAATCCCTATTCGATCTTCTTCACCAATGAAGATGGTGAAGTAAAAGGTTATCAGCTTACTATTTTCGGCCAGCCTGTTTTTATGCTGACATATAATTTCAGGCTATTCGGGAATGCTACCGGAGACTTTTAAGGTGATGCGGGAAGAAGAGGCTGGGCGCCTTATCTTAGTCTCTTCGCAGCGTTACGGTCCATATAACGGGTTCTTGCTTCTTCAACATCAGCGTCAGGGGCAATGTATATTTTTGTCCTGTGATCGATGATCACTTCTTTCATCTTCGACAGATCGGGTGATTTGATAACGGAATGTTTTGTTATAAACATATTTTTTTGGATTTAAAAAAAAGTCCCGCCGTTGGCGGGACCAATAACTTTAAATGATTATATCGTTTAGACTAAGCAAGTTTAACATTTACTGCATTTAATCCTTTTTTACCCATTTCCAGATCGAATGTCACTTCATCATTATCTCTGATGTTGTCCTTCAATCCTGTTGAATGTACAAAATAATCTTTTTCTGTGTTCTCTTCCTTAATAAAGCCGAATCCTTTTGATTCATTGAAAAACTTAACTGTTCCTTTACTCATAATGTATTTTTATAAAATTCGGCGCAAGATAGTCTTTTTAATCGATATATCATATTTATTTTCAATAAATTAAATTGATCACCTGTTGTTGAGCAATTTATACCCCGTATTGTTGTGTTCCCTTATTCCCCCGGGGGAACTTGAAATCCGCAACCAATGAATGCTTTTATATCTTTTTTAAAACTATATAGCATTCAATATTTGACCATTACAGCCGCTCTTGGAAGGCCTGGGTGTATAGCCCCCCTCGCGGTGGCTGTGGGGCAGCCCTTTATGACATTAAGCACTAATGGATTTAAAATCATAATATTTTGATTATTATTGAGGCTTATTAACAATGTGACTTACCGAAAGCGCTTTTAAAAATTTACTCCAGTCTGCATTTAAGTTCAATTCAGCCGGAAAATAAATCAATCGCTCCCGGAACCTCATCATTATAAATTTCAGTAATACAGTCTCATTATATGAAGGCATTAAGTATTGGAAATCTTTGTATTCCTGTACCTGTAATACAGGGAGGAATGGGTGTTGGCATCTCGCTTTCGCGACTGGCTGCAGCTGTGGCCAACGAGGGTGGCGTCGGAGTAATTTCAAGTGCCGGCCTCGGCCTTCTCTACAAGGATTTCTCTGAAAACTTCCTGGAAGCCAGCATTCACGGACTTAAGGAGGAGATCCGCAAGGCAAGGGAGCTTACGCGCGGCATCATAGGAATAAACGTAATGGTCGCAATGTCGAATTTTGCAGATATGATAAAAACCGCGATAGCTTCGAAGGTCGATATCATTATTGCGGGCGCAGGCCTTCCGCTTGATCTTCCCTCCTATCTTGAAAAAGGCAGTCTTACAAAACTCTTCCCTATTGTCTCATCAGCCAGGGCTGCCAGGATAATATGCGAGAAATGGAAGTCGAACTACGATTACCTTCCTGATGCGGTAATAGTTGAAGGACCAAAAGCCGGAGGGCATCTGGGATTCAAGGAAGAACAAATCGCTGATATTAATTATTCCCTCGAAAAGCTTGTCCCCGAGATAAGAAATGAGCTCAGGACTTTCGAAGAATTGTATAGCAGGCCCATACCCCTTTTTGCGGCAGGAGGCATCTATACCGGCGGGGATATAAAGGAAATCATGAAGCTTGGGGCATCGGGTGTTCAGATGGGAACAAGGTTTGTCACAACGACCGAATGTGATGCTTCGGAAGGTTTCAAGCAGGCTTATGTAGATTCGAGCGAAGCAGAAATAGAAATAATAAAGAGCCCGGTCGGGTTACCGGGAAGAGCCATTATTTCCAATTTCATCCGGAAAGTGAAAGACGGGAAGAAACAGCCGAAGAAATGTCCTTTCAAATGCATAAAGACCTGCGACATTTCCAAAAGCCCCTATTGCATAATCATTGCACTTGTAAATGCGCTTAAGGGGAATTTCGAAAACGGGTTTGCATTTGCCGGTAGCAATGCGTTCAGGGCAAACGGAATATCATCAGTGAAGGAGGTATTTCAGTCGCTGCTGGATGAATACAGGGAAAGCAAGTAAGGAAAAGACGGAAGACTGAAGACAGAAGACGAAAGACAGATGACAGTAGTAAAGACGCACGACGCAGGAATGAAGATGGTGCGAAAATGCCATCGGGCAGGGTCATTCAGTTATTGGCAGAGAAGAAACGGACAGCAGTTTAATCAGATTACTTCTCTGAAGACTTTTCTGAAATGATATCCGTAAATGCTGTAGGTTATTGCAAGAGGGAATGCCTTTGGTTTTCTATAGACACTCCAGAAAAACACTTTCCAGAAATACCTCCGCTTCTCAGCAAGGATCCCAAGGACAACTATTGACTTTATCACTGCCATAACTTTATTGAAGGTCAGAGGCTCGGAATTCGGAGGGTTGTAGTTCTTAAGGAACAGGAGCATCCTGGCGTAATAAGCTTTGGATGAATAGATGCTGCTGATAATTTTCTTATAGCCTTTCATAAGCTCAGCCTTGTCCATTGCAGGAATGAAATTCATCGAATAGTTCGTGTTGTCTCCTGAAAAATTATCGACTATTCTTCCTTCATTTTCCAGACGCCTGTGCAGTTTCGACAATCGCGGGGCATTAAGCAATCCGACCATTGCAGTTATGATACCGCTTTTCTGAATAAAATCGATCTGACGCTGAAAAATATTTGGCGGGTCATTATCGAATCCTACGATGAATCCGGCCTGGACCTCCATTCCCTTTTCCTGGATCTCATTTACACAATCCAGAAGATTTCGTCCCTTGTTATTCAGCTTGTTGCATTCCATCAGACAGCTCTCCTCCGGGGTTTCAATACCTACAAATACCTTTGCAAAACCAGCCTTAACCATCAAATCCATAAGATCCTTATCGTCCGACAGATCAATTGATGCCTCAGTGATGAACCGGAATGGATTTCCTCTGGCTTCCATCCATTCAATTATTGAGGGAAGCAGGTCTTCCTTAAGCTTCTTCTTATGTCCTATGAAATTATCATCCACAAAGAACACACCTCCCCTCCATCCCCTTTCATAAATCTGGCTGAGCTCGGCAATGATCTGTCCGGGTGTTTTGGTCCGCACTTTTCTCCCGAAAAGGGCAGTAATATCGCAGAACTCACAATCGTACGGGCATCCTCTTGAGTATTGTATTGCAGCAGTTGCGTAACTTCCTGACTTCACAATCGAATAATCAGGCAAGGGTGATTTTGTGATATCAGCGAATTCATCTGTACTATAGATCCTCTTCGTAACTCCGTTCCTGATATCCTCAAGAAAGAGAGGTAAAGTTATCTCCGCTTCATTGAGAACCAGATGATCCACGCCGGGGAATTGCTCATATTCCTCTGTGAATAAGGGGCCGCCTCCTACGATCTTTGCATTAAGAAGCAGACAACGTTCTATTACCTCCTTCACCGAAGCAAGCTGAACCGACATGGCACTTATGAAAACATAATCGGCCCAGAGGATATCTGCATCCTTAAGTTTTGCAACATTGAGATCGGTAAGCCTTTTCTTCCAGTCACCGGGAAGAATCGATGCCACGGTAATAAGACCCAAAGGAACAATGGATGCTTTTTTGGATATAAACCTTAGAGCGTGTTTAAAGCTCCAATATGTATCGGGACATTTGGGGTAAACAAGGAGAATATTCATAATGCTTAATGGGATTTTTTGTGAAAAACAAAATTTCCACAAAGGTATTCTGAAGTATAAATCACAACAAATCAAAGGGATCAACAGTCAATGATCAGGGATTTATGGACTGGAATTGTGGTTTCTGGCATACATCCATGGCGGATGCCATTCGCCCCTGGTTATGGCAAAAGAGCTTCTTTCAGCTTAAGCAGATATTGCCTTGAGACAGGTATTTTTTCCTCAAATCCTTTTAGAGTTATCCATTTGCTACCCTGACCGTGGTGAAGTTTCTCAATATGGTGCAGATTGACAATGCAGGTCCTGTGGACCCGTATAAAATTCGGATACTGTTTTAACAGTCTCTCCGTGCTTTTCAATGTGCTGCGGATAACCTTCTTTCTTAATGAGCCACCCTCGCTGAATACTATTTCGACATAGTTGTCGGCCGATTGAACAAAAACCAGCTCAGCGACTGTCAGTGAAAGGGTTTCAGAACCGGTATCTGAAGCAAAATCAATGGATTTATTAAGAATTTCTTCCTCATATTTTTCGATCTGATTCTGAATCGAGTTCCGCTCCGAGGCAAGAGACTCATTTAATCTGACAAGCGTTTTGTAATCATCGTATATCTTAAGGATCACCGGAGGGACAAAAGATATCAGAATGACTTTAAAAACCGTATAAAAATATATGTGTACGGAGCCCACGTATCGAAGGTAAAAAGTAAAGGCAACAGAACACAAAATTAAAATCAGGAATCCTTCCATATATGAATTAAGAACAGGATCATCACCGGCAAGGTTTCGTTTTTTCAGGGCCCATGGTAAAACAATTCTTACAAGAAATATGGACAAAAAGACAATGACAGCAAATCCGGCAATAAACAGCAGCCTGTCGTTGAAATCGAACTTTTCGATTGTAAAGGGCTGAAAGAAAAGAATAAACAGGAAAATCCCGAAGCTGATGCTAAGGATGATTTTCAGTTTCTCATTGAACAATTGAATCAGCTGGTTTAATTTCCTGCTCATAACATTCAGAAGGCTGCACCTGTCATAAAAGAAAGTGTAACCCTTTCAATTTATTCAGTTCAAAGTTAAGAATTTACCGGAAACTGACCAAAGCAAATCCCATCCCGGAAATGGATCGGGCTGGCAGCAGGCTCTCTGAATCCTTCTTTGCCCGACGAACCAAAGGGGAAGGCGGGTACCGGAGCCGCTTGCCGCCCGTTGGGTGCCGCTTGTCGTCCTAAAATCACGAATTATTATCGTAAAACGATATTCAAATATCGATACGCGACAAGATTATTATGTTAAACGATATGATTATTGAGACAGAAAACACCTGCCTGCCTGCTGGTGCAACAAGGAACCCGGAACAAAGAACCAGGAACCAGGGAAGCAGAAATCGCAGAATAAGACGGGATTCATCGTCTGAATAACCTGTAAAGAAATGATCTTCTCTTCCTTTTTCCCCTGTCAGCGTCCTTTCCGGTAAATACCTTTTCTTTTTCAAACAGATCAATTATCCGGTCAAACAGGCTTTTTTCCCTGAAATCCGGACAATCGAGGGCTCCCAGCAATTCGGGAGGTAATTCAGGGAATGGAGCAAAAAATTTTTCCGAAAGTAAAGGGGTGGCCTGCACATTTCTAAGAGTCAGAGCAACCAGGGGAAGGGCTAGTGAACTTCCCGAACCGTAAGAACCATTATTGAAGTGTATGGAAGGCGTTGATGCCCCTGCTCTGCTTACAATTACCAGCTTTGGGTTGAAAGCTGCAAACCATGCGTCGGCATAGTTTTGTGATGTACCGGTTTTGCCGGCAAGCGGAAGGCTGACTCCATAAACAGTTTTCACCGTGGTCCCCGTTCCTTCCCGGGCTGCTTTCTGCAGCATGGCGCTCATCAATAAGCTGGTTTTCCCGCTTATTACTCTTTCTCTGACCATGGATGCTTCATTCAGGTAAATTATCTGTCCGCCCGGTGCTTTTATTGATTCTATGCATACCGGATCAACCCTGTAACCTCCGTTGGCAAACGAAGCATAAGCTGCAGCTACTTCCAGTATACTTGCTTCTGCGGTACCCAGTGGGAGTGAAGGGGTATTATCGAGAGGAAATGAGAACCCCAGCTTTTTCCACATCGAATCAACCTTCGTGAATCCCAATTCGAGAAACAGGCTGAAGGAAGGTACGTTCATCGAATGCACCAGGGCACCGGCAAGGGAATATTTTCCGCCGTAGGAATGGTCATAGTTTTCAGGGCTCCATTCGTCAAATCCTGAGAGTATAACAGAGTCATTGTCAAGATAATGACAAGGTTCAAATCCTTCTTCCAGTGCAGCGGCATAAAGGATTGGCTTGAATACTGAAGCAAGCTGGCGCCGGGCCAGAACCTGATCATAAGGTTGTGTAGTGAAATCGATGCCTCCAACCCAGGTTTTCACAGCTCCAGTTAACGGATCAAGGGCAAGAAAACCAGCGTGTAGCATTGTAAGTGCATTTAACAGGCTGTCCCTGACTGTTATTGAATCATTATAAGAACTGTTCCAGTCAAAGATATACTGCTCTTTCACTACATTTTCCCGTCCTGAAAGTCCGGATCTTGTCAGTTCCCTCTCTGCTATTTCATTTAGTTGCCTTTTCCCTGATGAACTGCTGTACTGATCCCTCAGTTTTTTCTGCATTCCGGGCAGATGGGCGCGATAGGCATCAAGGGCATACTTCTGAAGTGACAGATTCAGGGTTGTGGAAATGATAAGTCCGTCTTTTCCCAGATCCCATTGCTTTTCCGACACAGAATTAATGTCATTTATTATCGTTTTCGCTTCATTTCTTACCTGTACAAGAAAATAATCGGCCGGTCCCCCTGAGTCATAGTTCGTGTAATTTGTAATAAGCTGCGTGTTGCACAGGGAGTCAGCCTGAGCTTCAGTTAAATAGTTGTATTTCTGCATCTGCCTCAGCACCACATTCCTCCTGATTATTGCATTTTCGGGGTTAAGGCGGGGATTATACCAGGTATTTGCCTTGAGCATTCCGGTTAAGACAGCTGATTCTTCCATGTTGAGGTCTTCTGTTTTCTTGTTGAAGAATCTTTCAGAGGCTGCTTCAATACCATACACATTTTCACCGAACGATACAGTGTTCAGGTACAGGGTAAGGATTTCTTCCTTGGTGAATGCTTTCTCAATCCGGCGGGCCAGTATTACTTCTTTTGTCTTGTTCACAGGCAACGTTAAAAAACCGAAATCTCTTCTTCCGAACATGTTTTTAGCCAGCTGCTGGGTGATTGTGCTTCCGCCGCCTGAGCTTCTGTCGCTGAAGATAACAGACTTTATGAGGACCCTGAGGAAACTTCTGTAATCAAGGCCTTTATGTTCAAGGAACCGTGCATCCTCAGTGGCTATTACAGCATGTGTAAGATGCTGGGGTATTTGCTGGTAGCTTATATTTGTCCTGTTTTCAAAAAAGAACCTTCCAATGACCTCTCCTTCTTCTGACAACACTATTGCAGCTTCTGCATTTCTGAAGTTCAGCAGTTCCATTTGGGTCTGAATGTGCCCAAACAGCCCGACGGATATCAGGATGATAAAGATAATTGCGAGAACAGCTGACAAAAGGACTATTTTCAGTGTTATTTTCCATCCTTTTTTCAATGCCAGGATAATTTTCCCTTTTGACTTTTCCTTTAGGATCATTCCGAGGTGATCTTCCTTATTCTATCCCTTATATCGGCAAACCTTTTTTCATCCATCCGGGCGCCTGTAATTTCAATTACCTTTCCGGCCATAAGTGCACCTAGAAGCCCGCACTTTTCAGGATCCAGATTATTGGCGAATCCGTACAGGAACCCTGCGGAATAGAGATCTCCTGCACCGGTAGTGTCCTTGCAGGATACAGGTTCAGGAGCGATCTTTATTATGTCTTTTCCGTTCTTAATCCACGAGCCATCAGCACCCACCTTAAGAATTATCACTTCTGCAATATCGGTAAGGCTTTTCAATGCCTTAACGGGCGGCAATCCTGTAAAGGCTTTTGCCTCAAGCTCATTGGCAAAAAGAATATCAACGTATTCATTTACTATGGAAGAAAATTCCTTCCGGTATGCTTCAACAACGTTATAGCTGGCCAGGTCGAGGGCTATAGTAAGGTTATTCTCTTTGGCCAGCCTGCATGCTTCTTCAGCAAGCGTGAAATTATTTATGAGGTATCCCTCGAGATAAAATATGTCATAATCCCTGAATAATTCCGGATGAAGGTCTTCTGCATTAAGTTCCACAGCTGCGCCGAGGCAGGTTGCGAAGGTACGTTCCGAATCAGGTGTGATCAAAGCGACTGCTGTTCCGGTAGGGTTGTTCTGTCGAAGCAGCAGGGTGTTTACTCCGGCGAGTTTCATTTCATTCTCGAAGAAATCGCCTGTTTCATCCCTGCCTACAGATCCAATGAATCCTGTATAAGTTCCGAGCATCGCAAGTCCATGTATTGTATTTGCCGCTGATCCGCCGGAAGTGAATGTTCTTTTAAAGTGCTTTGTGCCTGACATTATGATATCAGATCTATCAGTGCTTACAAGCTGCATGCTTCCTTTGGGCAGATTGAATTTTTCAAGAAGTTTATCGTCGTCGATCATTGTCACAACGTCGACCAGGGCATTCCCCATTCCCAGGATTCGTTTCATCACAAAATTTTCGTTAAAGATATTGCTTAATTCGCTAAAAGCCCTTATTTTTGCGACGCTTAACGCAAGCGTTAGCAATATAATATTCCTCAGTAGCTCAGTTGGTCAGAGCGGCGGACTGTTAATCCGTAGGTCGTAGGTTCGAGCCCTACCTGGGGAGCAGAAAAAGAGCGGGATTGAGAGTGGGAGTGAGAAAGCCCATTTCATTCCCGCTTCTTTTTTCCAGGTACTCAAAATGTACCCTGAAACTTCCGGGGAGAGGAGTATTTTTTGAGACTACTTACCGGAATGCAAAACAGGTCTC
>JAVEVC010000026.1:15217-39494 GCA_034005245.1 Bacteroidales bacterium | reverse complement strand
CTCACCTCTTCCAGCAGCTACAGCCCCTGAGGAAATAAGTATGACTTCAATACCCTGTTTGCAGAGTACGGCAACATCTTCAACAATCCTAAGCATCCTTTCATCATTCAGGGATCCGTCACCCTTCGTTATGACATTGCTTCCCACTTTTACCGCAATTCTGTTGAACCTGGCTGTGCTCATTTCTAAATTATCAGTTTTTTTGTGTTTTTTAAATAAATTTGTCGCAAAAATAATAGTTTTTATTAAGATATTAAATTCATACCCTTTCTTTAGATATTTTACATCATATTTAATACTGCTGCATGGGATTATCAGTAGCTCGCTTACCTGAATCTAAAAGTTTCCGGTCTTTGCCAACGTCCTATGTTATAGCCTGCACAACTTAATTCAGAAGAGTCTTTTAGCAAGCGGCTGGCCGTTTTTAGAAATAATAAGCATCAAATATCTAGGAAATACCTGGATTAATCTTATTTGCTGATAATGATATTTTAACGAAATTTGATATATAAATTTCCTTATACGAAAATTTTTAAAGTATATCCTATGAAAGAAAAGTGCCCGGTCAAGATTTGCTTTCTTATAATGTGCCTTTGCTTATCTGCAGGGTCATACCTGTTCGAGTTGTCGGCTCAGGTCAGCGGTGAAATGAAGGTTTGGCATTCAATAACATTCACATTTAACGGCCCTCAGGCCAGTGAATATGATACTGTCAATCCATTCACAGATTACCGTTTCGACATGGAATTTTCGAATGGCACCCAGAAAATAAATGTCCCAGGCTATTTTGCTGCTGATGGTAAAGCAGGAGAAACCTCAGCCCGATCGGGCAATAAATGGCGTGCACATTTTTGTCCTCCTGAAGAAGGAATCTGGAACTACAGGGTACACTTCCTCAAGGGGAGAGATATTGCTATTGCTGATGACCCTGAAGACGGAGAAGGGTGTTACATGAACGGTTATTCAGGATCTGTCAGAATAGAAAAGAATGAATCAAACGATCCGGATTTTCTGTTAAAAGGGCGCCTCCAATATACCGGAAACCGGTATCTCAGGCATGCAGGTACTGGAGAAGCTTTTCTTAAAGGCGGTGCCGACAGCCCTGAAAATTTTCTGGCTTACAGCGAATTCGATGGAACATATTATGGCGGGAAAAATGTAGCCAGAAGCGGAGAAGCAGTGCCTGGCCATGGTCTTCACCAGTATGGACCTCATATCGGAGACTGGAGGGAAGGAGACCCTCAATGGAAGAAGGGAAAGGGGAAAGGGATAATCGGAGCCCTTAATTATTTATCATCCAAGGGGATGAACAGCATCTACCTCCTGACCCTGAACATTCTGGGCGATGGTGACGATGTATGGCCATACACAGACAGGAATGAAAGGTACCGTTTCGACTGCAGCAAGCTCGACCAATGGGAAATAGTTTTTTCACATGCCGAAAAGCTGGGAATTATGCTCCATTTTGTGCTTCAGGAAACTGAAAATGAATGCCTGCTTGATTGCGGTTACCTGGATGTGCAACGGAAGCTATACCTGAGGGAACTGGCAGCGCGTTTTTCCCACCACACGGGCATAGCATGGAATCTTGGTGAAGAACACAATCCAACCAGCTGGTCTCCCTACGGGCAGACCTACAGAGATACAAAGCTTATGGCAGACTATCTTCGTTCAGTTGATCCATATGATAATTTCATTGTCGTCCATACGCACTCCGACACGGAACAAAAAGCAAAAGATCTCAACGCCTATCTGGGATTCAGAAATATTGAAGGCCCTTCGCTTCAATGCGGCAATGTTGATGAAGTACACGAGACCACCCGGTTGTGGATAGAGAAATCAGGGGATTCACTGCACCAATGGGTAGTTTGCTGTGATGAGATTGGCCAGCACTGGAAAGGCGCCCTCCCCGATTCCTTTGATCCTGGTCATGATACAATAAGGCATAAGGTACTCTGGGGAAACCTTATGGCCGGAGGAGCAGGCGTGGAATGGTATTTCGGATACATGTATCCACATAACGACCTGAATTGTGAAGACTGGAGAAGCCGCGACAAACTATGGGATCAGACAAAAATTGCCCTGGATTTTTTCTGCAGGGAACTGCCATTCCATGAAATGAAAAATTCCGATGAGATAACAAAAAGTCCTGATGATTATTGTCTGTCAAGAGATGGGGATGTTTATGCAGTCTACCTTCCCGAGGGAAAAGCTACAGAAATAATGCTTAAAAAAGGTAATTACAGCGTTATGTGGTTTAATCCCCGTTCCGGAGGTGCATTACAACCGGGAACTATTAAATCAATATCCGGAGGAGGTTATAAAACAACCGGATCTCCGCCTGTATCAGATGGCAAAGACTGGGTCTGCCTTATAAAAAAGACATGAATTCTTTCGTCAGGGCATCATAACACTTGCATATATGTCATCTGAAATCTCAATCGTGCCTGTTTTTGCAGACTGAAAAATCAGTATTAAGATCAGTGTGACAGAATTTCCTTAGCGGGTAGTTAAAGAACCTTCAAGCCTTTTATCAACGGAAGACGGACCAATAAAGAAATCTATTCTGCCACTCTCAAACGTCCATTTATTACCAGTTTCGTCCCAATATGACAGATCGTCGGCCTTCAGAGGTATGGTTACTGTTTTTTCCTCGCCTTTTTTGACATGAATCCTGCTGAATCCCTTAAGGGCTAAGGCTGGACGCTCAACTTTTGAATCAGGAAAGCTGACATAAAGCTGTGCTACTTCGTCGCTGTCGTAAATACCTGAATTACGTATTTTGAAACTTATTTTTACCGTCTCGCCTGCCGAAAGTACACGGTTGTCGGTTTTCAGGGCGGAGTATGAAAAACCTGTATACGTAAGTCCGTGACCAAAAGGGAAAAGGGGTGTGTGCTTATGATACATATAGGTTCGTCCGTTCCTTATGTTGTAATCAAGTATCGGTGGCAGCTGATCAATAGATGTTATCCAGGTTTGCACGAGTCTGCCCGCAGGGCTCACTTTGCCAAGGAGGACATTTGCCATTGCACTGCCGGTTTCCTGGCTTGAGTGGCTGACATGAACAATCGCAGGAACATTATCTTTCGACCAGTTCAGGGAATACGGAAAACTTGATACGACTACCAGCACTGTTCTGGGATTGGCAGCAAGGACCAGTTTAACAAGGTCCTCCTGCTCAAGGGAAATGGCTTGTCTGTCAATCTCTTCCCTGCCATCGCTCGGAACACTGTTCTTTCCCCAGCCAAGACCATAGCTAAGCGGATGATTCCCTACACACACTATTGCAACATCGCTTGATGCAGCAGCAATAACAGCTGAATCGGCTTTGTTGGACATTGCAAATCTTATTTCCGCGTCAGTGCCCAGTGCATCCTTCAGGCCTTTAAGAATGCTTATCCTGTAAGGAGGTGTACCTCCGTACCAGTCAGAAATCACTGCATTTGCCAGAGGTCCTATTACTGCAACAGATTTAATATTTTCTTTATCCAGCGGGAGTAGGGCATTTTCATTTTTCAACAGAACAATTGATTTTTCAGTTGCTTCCCTGGCAAGGTCTTTTGCCTCCCTTGTGGTCCAGGGAGCTGTAGTGTCGGCAACTCCGATAGACGTATACGGATTTTGGGTGGAATCATCAAGCAGTCCAAGCTTAAGAAGCACTCTCATGTTCCCGTAAACAGCACTGTCAATCTCCCTTTCTGACACAAGTCCCTGATCCATGGCCTCTTTCATTGCTGACCGGTAATCATCGAGAAAGACTGTAATACCTGCCTTGATACATTCTGCTGCTGCAACAGCCAAAGAAGGATAATATGCATGTGTTGTGAGAAGCTGCCTGAAAGCTCCACCATCGGTACAGATAATACCTCTCAGCCTCCAGTCGTTCATTGTAACGTTCCTTAACACCGGATGAACAGTACAGGGAATCCCGTTATATTTATTATAAGCAGCCATAAAGCATTGAGAACCTCCTTCTGTGACCCCTTTGTAGAAGGCATAGGAATAATATTCCCTGAAGAGACGGTCATCGAAATCGGAACTGTTATAAGACCTGTTATTCTCGTTGCTGTTAGCCAGAAAATGCTTCATCAGGGAAGCTGTTTTCCAGTAAACAGGATTGTCACCCTGTAGCCCCCTGACAAATGACGCTGCCAGTGAACCGTTAAGAAAAGGATCTTCTCCAAAACATTCCTCTGTCCTGCCCCACCTTATGTCCCGTCCCATGTCGGCGTTTGGTGCAAAAACAATTAATCCGGCAGTCCCAAATTTACTGTTTTGCGCCAGGTACCTTGCTTCAGTTGCTTCCCATGACGCAACCTGCCTTATCAGCTCGGTATCCCAGGTCTGGGCAAGCCCTATTGCCTGAGGGAAAACCGTATTCGGTGAAGCTTTGGGTCCCTTTACTGCCCAGTTTGCAGGTCCGCTGTATGCCAGACCATGCAGACCCTCAATTGTACGGGTGCCTTTTATCCCAAGACGAGGAACTGATATCCAGGGTGAAAGGCAGGAAATCTTCTCGTCGGCAGTCATAAGGGAAATAAGGTTATCTAACCGATCTTTTTCAGGAAGCCTTATATTCTGAAAAGGATATTCCTGAGCATTTGATTTCAGACAGATCAGGATTACGATCACAAGGAGATTTATTTTCTTCATAGCCGGAGTATTTATTTAGTGTGACCAGAATTATTTTAAATGAAACATCTAAATTTAATAATTCCGTTAGCAAATGTCAGACAGTTCCCAGGACTTTATTTCTACTGATGATTATATTTCAGAGGCGGTCCAGCCGGATGGCCTTGATCAATCCTGCTGACTCCTTATGTTTTTCTATAAGCTTCAGTGTGATCCTTGTCGTACCTTTATCAAGACTGATCTTTCCAACCTTCATCCAGGACCATGTTCTTTCAACTGATTCGCTTCGCTTGACATAGTCGCGATCAGGAAGGATCATTGATTCGAAAGGCTGATCAATGGTGAAAAGAACCTTGTCTGAATTTGAAGAGAGTCTCATGGTGCTTCCAGTCTCATCTGATCCACAACCATACTGTATTTCAACCTCGTAGGTTCCGGATGTATTAATGTTGAGTTTCCAGTAGACTGAATCACCATCCTGTACCCAGTTTTCAGTATGTGACTGGTTGGGGTGAATACTCGAGTACCTTATTTTTCCGGAGAGGGAAGCATCCTGTACGGGCAATGTAAAGCTTCTTTCTCCGGGGAACCCCGCTTCAATCGTTGTAACAGACTTGTAATCAGACATCATACTCATATTATGTCTGACCAGTTCATCAAGTAAAGAGATCGTTGTTACCTGATCATTTGAAGCAATGTCATTTTTCTGTTCCGGATCATCGTTAAGGTTATAGAGTAAGGTATCCTTCCCTGTCAGTACAAGCCTGTAAGTGTTATTCCGGACAGAGCTGTTGCAGTTATCAAGGTTCTGATTGCCCTGACGCGAAAAGATGAGCCGGTCGAAAGTTTTCTGATCCTTTATGATCCCTGAAAGGTCGATTCCGTCCAATGGGTTCTCTGGGTCGTATTTCAATCTGCATAAACCTATAAGAGTTGGCATTATATCGATATCCTGGGCCAGCTGTTCAGTTGCTCCGGGTTTTATGTTATTCGGCCATTTAATATAAAAAGGCACTCTTATTCCTCCCTCATCGACAGATCCCTTTCTTCCTTTCATGCCGCCATTATAGCGGTCGGTATTGGGCCCGTTGTCAGAGAAGAAGATCACGATCGTGTTCTCTTCAATATCCAGATCCTCTAGCTTTTGTAGGATAAGTCCAATATTCCCGTCCATGTTCTCCACCATCCCATATACACAGGAAAGTGTTGAATCGAGACCTGTCTGACTGTATTTACTGAAATATTTCTCAGGTACCTGAAAAGGTGAATGAGGAACGTTATATGATACGTAACACAGGAAAGGTCTCTCTCTGCTGCGCTCTATGAATTCAAGAGCCTGTCCGGTAAAATAATCTGTTGTGTAGCCTGAAGATTGTTTTTCTTCATCGTTATGGAGGAACCAGGCGTCATAGTAGTATCCAAGGTGCCCGACGGGGAATCCTACGAATTCATCAAAACCCTGCCTGTTGGGATGCTGGGGATAATACCTTCCATTATGCCATTTTCCGAAGCACCCTGTTGCATATCCGTTGTCTCTAAGTACTTCAGCTATAGTAACCTCATCGCTTCTCATATTTTCATAGCCTCGGGTGACCGAAGAGACACCTGTTCTGAGAAAATATCTCCCCGTGAGCATTTCGGCGCGGGTTGGAGCACTCAAAGGACATACATAGAACCTGTCAAAGCTAAGGCTTTCAGATTTAAGAGTGTTCAGAACCGGTGTTGAGATAAGGTCATTACCGTTGGCATTGATATCTCCCCAGCCCATATCGTCGGCAAGTATCATAACTATGTTTGGCATCCGGCTTTCGGATAGTCCGTTGCAGGCAACAAGAGTGGCAGCAATTCCTGTCATACAAATTTCAAATGTTCCTTTTCTCAGTTTCATTCGAGAATATCTATGTTATATTATTGTATGATAAGTTGTTCGAATGAAACCTTTATGATTTTAATCATCTTGTTGTGTAAATTAGTGCTTGAAGCTTTCATTTTCCGTATTCGGGATTTGGAACAGGCATATTGGCATTTAATGTATTTCTCCATTGAACAAGCGATTTATATAACTCCTGTACTTTTTGCTTCATAGTCATTGAAAGATTCTTCGATTCAGAAATATCATCCTTAAGATTATATAATTCCAGATCACCGGTTTCATAGTTTTCCACAAGTTTATAATCGCCCACCCTCACTGCTCCGGCGGGTCTGCCAAGCTGATTTGAGAAGTGCGGATAGTGCCAGAAGAGATGCCTTTCACTCTCTTTAAAAGCATCAGGATCAAGGAACAAAGACAGAATGCTATGACCGTCAATATTACCCGGAAGCTCACTGATCCCTGTAAGTTCACAGAAAGCAGGAAAATAATCTATCGAACTGAAATAAGTATCGGAGATCTTGCCCGAAGGAATCTTCCCCTGCCAGCTCACTATTGCCGGGACTCTTATCCCACCTTCATATACATGTCCTTTCCATTTTCTCAATGGCAGAACTGATGTTGGTGTTGGTCCCAGTTCATCAAGCCCGAGTCCTCCGTTATCTGATGTAAATACAATGATTGTATTTTCAAGAAGACCTTCCTTGTCGAGAGTTCCCATAATTCTGCCAACCCCTTCGTCAATACTTTCAACCATTGCGGCATAGTAAGGATTGAATTTTTCATCTGACTCGTTGTATTTGCGGAAGTACTTCATGAGTTTGTCGGGGCGTGGCACGATTACAACATGCGGAGCTGAATAGGCAAGATAAAGCAGGAATGGCTTGTCTTTATTGCTTTTAATAAACACTTCACCATATCCGGTAAGCTTATCAGTGAGGTAATCTGATCCATTGTCAACAAACTCCCTGTTGTATGAATCTTCATATATTGAATAGTTGTAATAATCGAGGCCGTTCTTTCCGATCATTCTTGAATAGTCGAATCCCTGGTTCCACGGAGCAATGGAATCATGGCCGCCAAGATGCCATTTACCGACCATGCCGGTGACATATCCTTTTTCTTTAAGCAATTCGGCTATTGTGATTTCACGGGCCTCAAGGTATGGTTTCCAATTAGCAGGCAGAATGGGGGATTCTTTATCTGTCCGGTTTCCCGCGATAAAATTTGTGAGATGTAACCTGGCGGGATATTTTCCGGTCATTATTGAGGCTCTTGTCGGAGAACTCACCGGGCAGGCGGCGTAAGCCTGGGTGAAGCGGATGCCGTTTTGTGCAAGGGCGTCAATATTGGGAGTTTCAATAAAACGGTTGCCATAACAAGCCAGATCTTTCCAGCCCATATCGTCGGCAAGTATGAACACGATATTTGGCTTATCCTGCGCATAGCTGCCTCCTCCAAGCAGAAGAAGCGGAATTATTCCTGAAAGTGATTTCATATCAGAACCTCTCTTTTATATTATTTCTTATCGCATTATATTTCTTGTCAACAGGTTCTCCCCGGATATTTATATTTCTGGTTATAACATCTGTGTTTCCGTAACAGCCTATGTCGTCCGGGCTGACGTGGTCGGCAACAAATAGCACCACATTCGGCCGCTCCTGTTTCTTTTCTGCAAGGGTGCCACAAAGCAACAGACATTCACCAATCATCCTTTTCATAATATTTTACAACCAAATCACTTCACTTCATATCCAATTCAAAATACTTTTTAATAGTATATTCTGGTTGCCACCTGTCTGGTTTCCGTACAAGTTTAAGATAATCATATTCCAATGGCAATTTATACCCGGCAGTGAGATGAATGGTATCGCCTGTAATTTCCTGCCACTCCTCAAGCTCCCTTCGCAGTTGTTCCTTTATTGGATTATACAATGTATCACCCGATAAGTTATTTAATTCAAAAGTATCATTTACCAGACTAAACAACTGTGTAAAATCTCTCTCGGGATATCTTATCAGTTTCCATTCATTTGTACGCACAGCTCTGATCGTATTCCGGTAAGCAGTAAAAACCGAAGATCTAACTTCCTTTGACCTACCTGATATTACCGGCACAAGACTTTGTCCGTCAATTCCTTCAGGAGCAGGCAATGAGCATAATTCAGCAAGAGTGGGAAACAGGTCAAACAGGTATGCAAATGCTTCTGATCTTTTCCCTCCTGGTATGCCGGGTCCTGAAATAATAAGAGGAACCTTCATGCTGTGCTCATAAAGGTTCTGTTTCCCCAACAGACCATGACTGCCAATTGCCAGACCATTATCGGCAGCAAAAACAATAATGGTATTCTTGTAAAGTCCTTTCTTTTTTAGGATGCTGATAAGATCGCCGACTGATTTGTCAAGATGTTCAATGAGACCGTAATAATCGGCCAGTGCCATTTTCACATGTTTGGCAGGTCTGGGCCATGGCAGAAGGTTTTCATCCCTTACTGTGAGGTCGTCGAAAGCAAATGGATGCAAGGGCAGGAAATTCCCGGGAAGTGGAATGGAATCGGGAGAGTATCTGTCAATGAAATCGGGTCGTGGGGAATACGGGTCATGAGGCGCAGTGAAGGCGATATAGCAGAAGAAGGGATTTTTCTTTTTGCCTGTGGAATAGTCATCAATGAATTCTATTGCTGCTTCAGCGAAACGATCCGTTGAATAACCCTTCGAAACCGGCTCTGTCAGCTTCCCATCTTCACCCATATCACATAATGCTATATTGAAATGATCGGCCATACCGCCAAGGAATACATTTTTCCCTTTTTGGAAACTACTCTCAAATGCTGTCTTTTCATTATGCCACTTACCTGTTCCGAAGGTCTGGTATCCCTGTGATGCAAAGTGCATGGGCATTGTATAAACACCATCCAGTTTATCGTATACATTAAAAAGGTACTTTCCGCTTAACAGCATTGCCCTGCTTGGTGCAGAGATTGCTCCGTGATGGCCCCCCATTATATAGCTGCTTGTAAACCTCATGCCTGTTTCTGCCAGCCTGTCAATATTCGGGGTTTCTATAATTTTATTTCCATAGCATCCCAGAGCATCTGCCCTGAGATCATCGGCCAGGATGAACAGCACATTCTGCCTGCGGTGGATATCATTGCATGAATTCAATAATGACAGAAGAGATAGTCCAACAATGTATTTTGAGGAGAATCCTGACTTCGGCATGATCATTTGTTTTAGATGCTTGCTGTTTGAGGTAGACATATTTCTAATTATGTTTACAGTTTCCTGAAAAAGCGTGAAATGCCTGGCAGCCACATCGGCACATCCTTCATGTAGGACCTGTATTCTTCACCAAAATAATCAAGAAGTATTTTCTCTTCGTATCTGGAAATGTAACAAAGAAAAACAACTGCAAGCAACCAGACAACTATTGAAGCAATTGAAAGTGAGAATAAGATCAATCCAAGGTATAACAGGGCTTCTCCCAGGTATATGGGATGCCTTACAACCGAAAAGACACCTTTTCTAATCACCTCAGGCTTCTTCCTTGCCTCATTGAATACTATCATCATTCCGCTAACAGAAAGGTATCCGGATAAAATTAAAACGACAGTCCCTGCAGAGACTCTCAAAATATTCGGGACATGATCATTCAGAAAGGTTGAAAATCCGAAAATAAATGAATCTGCGACATAAACTGAACCGAACAATACACCGAAAAAAGCCTGGCCAGCATCACCTATATGATGTTCTCCGATCAGATCGGTTCTTCCCTTGTGCTTTCTTATTTTCAATATAATCTGTTACTTTATTTTTTCTACCTGTTCCGTTCTGAAGCCATATATCAAGCCTGGGGGCATCACCGTCATAGGGTTTACCAAGTATATCAAGATCCCCGTCACCATCCAGATCTGCTATTTCTGAATCATGAAGATCAATGCCCCTTGAAATGATCATGTCGCTGTTGAAGTTGCCCTTCCCGTCACCAAAAAGTATCCGGTTTACTGCTTCCTTATAGCCTCCGAGTGTCATTTCCGCGTACCAGACGTCATTATTACCATCTCCGTTAAAATCGATAATAGCGAGGGAATGTCCGTTGCTAACTTTCGGCACCACCTCTTTTTTTACCCATGTATTATTTTGATATTCATACATATACAACGGTGCAAGACCATCTCCGACAACCAGGACAATTTCCGGTCGGCCTCCATTCACAAGCTGACCTGCAGCTGAGCGGCTGAATGTGTATGCGCCATCTACAATGTTGTTTGAGAATTTATCATTGCCAATGTATTTGAACCAGAGACCGCCTCCAACTATATCCTGAATCCCGTTTCCGTCAATATCTGCTACGGCCAGGCCTTCGTGTTCATTTGCCGATTTCCATGAAGGATAGGAGCCGTGCTGTTCCATCTGGCTGTCGCTGTAGTATTGATAAACAGGGATTAGCTTCCAGTTTTCCGTAATATAAGGATCTGAGGGGATCCTCGAAAAATACAATGCCTGATCACCCTGGGCCCAGAATACAAGGTCGGGCTTACTGTCGCCGTCAAAGTCGCCAACGATCTGGTCATGCACCTTATTACCCCCGGTATTTCTGATAAGATACCTTGGCCAGGCGGGTTTGGAAAAATCCGGATATGGATTTTCCCACCACCAGACATTGTTGGTCTTTGATTCGCCTCCGGCAATAATATCCTGATCTCCGTCATTATCGACATCAAATGCCACTGTTCCGGCTTCAATAAAACAGATGGCGTCTTCCACTATGTGCTTATTCCATCCATTTTCCGTCCGCTGGTACCATACAACTGATGGTGCAGTGGTCCGTTCAGTAACACAAAAATCACTGATCCCGTCGTTATTGAAATCACCAACAGCACAAGAGGTTTGCTGTTTGCCGGAGTTGGGAGTTTCAATGGCGCCTGTTTTGCTTGAAATATGTTCCCATCTGATCTGGGCAAAGGAAATGCCCGGAATGAACAGAATACCCATCATGAGAACAAGTCTGATTCTCATAATCAACCTATGCTATTGAATTTATTATAAAATACTTATTATCCCATCCAAGGCCTCTGCCGGTTCTGGGCTCCGGCAATTGCACCAAGCGCAATGTTCACATCGTCAACAATCTGGAAATCATACATGCCCAGGCACACAAAATCGGCACCATTGTCAAATGCATATTTCAGACCTTCTTCAGGTCTTATAGCGCCTGCAGCTAAAACCTTGAAAGCTATCCATGGTTCAGGCAGAGTTCCCATGTACCTTACTGTTTCTTCCGGGTCAAAGTCAAATTTGTTATCGTTCCATTCCGATCCGGGCTGAGCCGACCAGTAATTATAGCTGTGGCATGTCTTGACCCAGAAGTCGGGTTTGAGTCCGTAGTCGACACATGCTTTTATGGCTTCAATTCTGTGAGCTCCAATACCTGCAGGTTTTCCGTTTTTGCGTATCTCCTCCAGACCTTTCCTTATCAGTTCCATTCTCTCCTCCACCGTTCTTTTCTGTGGATCATCCCATTCGGGATTTGCGAACCTGTCGGTTATTTCACCCTGACAGTAAAGAGCATCCCAGTCAGCTGCAAGTGACATTGCAATGCCTTTCTGGAAATCGAGATTGGTCCCGCAGTCGGATATGAACTTGATTTTCCCATCGAATTCATGTCTGTATTTCTGAAAGACCCTTCCCATCTGCGGATTTGAGATGATGGCATTCATACCGCATTTTTCACCAAGTGAAAGTGTCTGAAGAACCTTTTCGTCAGTATGATATGTTTTGACGAGCTGTGAGACGTATATCAGGTCGCGTGCATGTGCCCATCCACCAATAAGGTTACCACCCATCAGAAGACGGCTGAGTTCAAATTCGGCCGGATTTCCGGCTTTGTCACGATAACGGATTATCCCCTTTGGAACCTGACCAGTAAGGTCCTTAAGTGTCGTGTAGTTGAATTTAAGCAGGGTGGCGCCAGAATTTGCATCCATACCCTCTATTGCAAGGAGCTTTTCCTCAAAGCTGTCCCATTTCCTTTTTCTGTACAGTGCATAAGCAAAAGCTCCAAATGCAGGAATGGATATCAGATCTCTGAGCATTTCCCTTCGTCCTGTTCCGGTCTTTGTATCAGATGGCATATCACCAACCGGTTTACGTGCTTTTTCATCTTTCCATCTTGCTATCAGCCTGTCAAGGCTGAAATGTCCTGATGGAGCTATAAAAACAAACAAGACCAGGGCAATTAATTCAATAAGGTTCCTGTTGACCCAAAGATAGCTTCCCTCGGCAGGTACCCCGAACATATAACCTGGTATGGGAGGGTAGGCCACAAAATAAAAGAAGATCATCAGTGCTCCAAATGCAGCTGCCCATCTTGAAAACAAGCCAAGAATGAGTCCGATTCCAATAAGTATCATGCCCCAGATGTTCAGGAAATCTATAACTGATATGGCAGCACTGTTCTCTGCCAGAGCTTGAAACAACGGGGCAAAGATCCATCTTGATCCTGCCAGATATGGTGCAGAACTCCAGTCAGTGATAATGATCTTGGATATACCCTCGTATAAAAAATGCCATCCGATAGCTATTCTGATCAATGTTATTACCCATTTAAGAACAGCGTCCAGGTTTTTCCTTGCTTCCGGTTTCATATTTTATTCTTATTTAATTGATGATTCAAATTGATTTACAATATTATTGAATTTATTTTGCAGATCACTATCCAGTTCCGCTGCAGCCTGAGCAGGATCATTGCCCAGGGGAGGCGTACGGTAACCTGCCATCCCGAAGGATATATTCTCAAACCGAATATTTCCAGCTTTGCTTGTTGCTGATATTCCTTCAATTCTCACGAGTTCTTTAATGACAGGAGCTTGAAAAACAGTACTCTCAAGGGTCTCTCCGGGCAGGGGAATGTAGTACAGATAACCGGATCTGTCGAGATACCATTCACCCGGACTATCAAGAGCAGCATGAAAATTTTCAACCATCCATCTTGAACTGCCATCGATCTGATTCCATGGTTTCATACCTCCGCCAGCAATATATACTGCGGCCTCGCTGCTATTATAATGCAATATGCGTTTCCTTGTATTATCCCACTTGTGATAAAATATGATCAGGGCATCTTCATGATCCCTGGCTGTAAATGTTCCGAGAGACGCTCCGTCAGAGGCACTGATATATATTTTTTGTACAGCTACTTCCGGGGATCTTCCTGTTCCTTTTTCAACAACTGTTTCTTCGACCTTCCCGACGTTGAAAAATCCGTCATTGGGACTCCTTGCCCTTTTAGCCCTTCTTCCGTTAACATAAAGCTGCTCGAAATAATAGTCGTAGTGAGCAACCTGTGGAAGAAAGGCTTTCCAGAGGTTTTCATCAATCTTTTCGAATCCTGATATGCGGACCGAACCTCTGAAAACCGGCTTTTTGCTTCCTTCTGACCTGAAAACCAGCGGTGCTGAAGGTGTCCCAGAATCTTCATCTGTCAGATAGAGGGGTGCAAGCATGTCATACTCGCCGGGAAGCGCAATTATCTCTACCGGCTGGTCACCCTTATTATTTTTTCTCCATTCACGCGCCATTAGTACAGCGGCGCCAGGCGATGCTAAAGGTTTCTCTATCGTCCCGGGATTATTGTCATCACCCGAAGGAGAAAGGTAAAATTTCTGGCCCTGCCCGGGCAGGACACTAATGATCATTAACACAATAATCTGAAAGATAGCGGATTGCAGTTTCATAACGGGTTTTGATAATCTACGATAAGCTAATGATTTGATTCATGAAAAGCAAATTATCTTCTTACAAGTTAATGATCAGCAAATTATTATATCAAATATCTGTTTTTGGCATGTAAATCTTGCCATTGAGGATTATGCTATTTATCATATAAATTTACTATTTTTATTTATGCTTGAAACGTCCAGAGCTTTGCCAGTTAACAAGATGAAGAACCAGTACTGAACCCCACAGCAGTATATGATAAATCATTTCAAAATCATTTTAAATTAATCCAGATTATGGACCGAAGGAACTTCATTAAACAAAGTGTCGGAGCTACTATGGCAGGACAAATAATGGCCGGTGAAATGGAAAATATTATCAGTCTTTCTCCCGGCACAAGCGGGCTTATAGTACCGGGAATAAGAAATCCCCGGGAAACAAAGCTGGTAGTAAAACCGGTCATGACTAACATGTACCATACCGACATGTGGGAAGGGCCCTGCAGATTTAACGTACAGTCAACGGAAAAAGAGAAGGAGCGTGCGCTTGATTCATTTGAAACATTCAGCACAACAATCAGGGAAAGGACATACGGAATAGACCCTGTGAAAGTTGAATTGCTTGATCCTTCGCTTCTGCTTTTTGTTGAGGATTTCAGGCTGAGAGAAGAAGATCTGAAACTACTTGACAATGAAGTTCAGAAGGCTGATGTCATGCTCGTAGATCCGAGCGGCTCTTCGGTGGCAACCTATGATCTGGCAGCCAGATACAAAAAACCGGTTGTCATTGCCTGGGGCCTGAACTGCCGGACTGTTGACATTTCGGCTTATTGCAGAAGCAAAGGACTTGAAGTATTCATTCCGGATTCAGTTTCAGGGATAGAGGATATTATGACTCTCCTCCGTGCCAGAAAGATTCTGTCGCAGACCCGCATATTATACCCCACAAACTGGGGATGGCCTTCAGTGGCATCAGTTGCAGGAATAAACGAACCATATGAACTGAAGGAGAAATTCGGAGTTGAACTGGTAACAATTTCATACGACGTGCTTTCTGCCGAAGTTGATGCAACGGCAAATAACCCTGAAGCAATTAAAAAAGCCGGAGAAGCTGCTGAATATATCCTGAAAAACGCAGAAAAGTCATTTATCGAAAAGAAATATATAGTGAAGAGCATGATGTTTTACCAGGCAGTGATTTCCCTGATGATGAAGCATGACTGCAATTCCTTCACCATTGAATGCTTTGAGTTCTGCGTAAGCCGTCTCCCGGAAAAATGGCAGATAACACCCTGCCTTATACATACCATGTTCAAGGACCTTGGTATCCCTTCAGCATGCGAGGGAGATCTTGGCGGACTTCTTTCAATGCATTTACTCATGAATCTGTCAGATAAGTCATCACACCTTGGAAATATGTTCCGACGTGAGAAAGGAGTAATGGAAATAAATCACAGCGTTCCTGGCATAAGAATGCATGGTATCAGTGAGGCCCCTCTTAAATACCAGCTTGGCCGGTTTGTTGAATCAGGATGGGGAACAAAAGCCATAGTTGACTTCATGCAGTCTGAAGAAAAAACCATAACTGTTGCACGCATGAACCCTTCCGCTAACGGTTTGCTTGTGCTGAAAGGAAAGCTTACAGGTGCCAATGGGGCAAACGAGGACTTGCTGGGATGCTCTGTGGCTGCGTTCATTGTTGGAAAAGACAGCGGATCTGCGGAGGAGTTCATGAGGAAGCAGGCTGATTACGGCAATCATCTGGTCTGGGTTTACGGGGATTATTCAGCTGCTCTCGGACGGCTCGGAAAATTACTGGGCATCGATGTTGATGTTGTCAGTTGATGTGTTTAAAAAATGAATAACTTCAACAATAAAACAAGCAAGATGAAAAAGAGCCTCCTCTTCTTATGCCTGTTCACAGTATATATTAATATCTGCTCGCAGGAGAATGGCAAAGTAATACTGCTGATTCGCGGGGATGATATCGGATCATCGCATACTGCAAACGTTGCTTGCATTGAATCATACAGGAACGGGATAATGAAGTCGGTAGAGCTGATGGTTCCCGGACCCTGGTTTCCCGAAGCCGTAAAACTGCTTAATGAGAATCCCGGTCTTGACGTGGGAGTCCATCTTGTGATAACAAGCGAATGGAACAACATCAAATGGAGACCCCTAACATGCTGCCCAAGCCTGACAGACAAGGACGGGTATTTTTATCCGTTCATCTGGCAAAGAGAAGATTATCCGGAAGGAACCGCATTGAAGAATGCCAGCTGGAAAATAAATGAGATTGAAGCAGAATTCAGGGCCCAGATTGAAATGGCTAAAAGATATGTGCCACATATCAGTCACCTAAACTGCCACATGGACTGTGGGAACTGCGCTCCGGAAATTGCCGTTCTCACTCAGAAACTTGCAGAAGAATATGATCTTGATATAGATACGCACAGACTGGGATATAAGTCCATAAGTCTTTGGGACGAGCAGGACTCAACTGCAGATCAGAGAATAAATTCTGCTGTCAGGATAATAAAGAACCTTAATCCGGGCAAATACCTCTTCATTGAACATCCCGGGTTTGACACTCCTGAAATGCGCGCCATTTGGCACAGGGGTTATGAAAATGTTGCCGCCGACCGTGATGCCGTCACGAAAGTATTTACTAGCCAGCAAGTAAAAGATGCAGTTATATCAGCGAGGATTACTCTGGTTTCATACAGGGATGCAGCAAAATGACAACCATATTCATAACAGTAAAATATGAAATCACTCAGAACATGCATACTGATATTATCAATATTGGTGTCCTTTTCAGCCAGCGCCAGAGAATATCATGTTGCGAAAGCCGGAAGCGACAGCAACAACGGATCCGCATTCAACCCGTTTAAAACAATAAACAATGCAGCCCGGGTAGCCCTCCCGGGGGATGTGATCATTGTGCACGAAGGAACTTACAGGGAATGGGTCAATCCTGAGAGAGGCGGGGAAAGTGACTCTAAAAGAATAATATACCAGGCTGCCCCCGGGGAAAGAGTTGAAATTAAGGGCTCGGAAATAATCAAAGGCTGGAAAAAGGAAAAGGGAACTGTCTGGAAATCTGTCATTGCCAATTCTTTTTTTGAAAGCTATAATCCTTATCAGGACTCTATACACGGCGACTGGTTTGACGGTCATGGCAGAATACATCATACAGGAGAGGTCTTCCTTAATGGCAAGTCGCTTTATGAGAAATCCCGGCTCGATGAAGTCATGGATCCGGTCCCTTCTGACAAGACCATCGACAGCAAGGGTTCCATCTATACCTGGTATTGCGAAACAGATGAAACAAATACTTATATCTGGGCAAATTTCCATGAGTTTGACCCGAACAGAGAAATGGTTGAAATAAGTACGAGAAGAACTTGCTTCTATCCTGATAAACCAGGGATCAATTACATCACAATAAGAGGATTTCATATAAGTCAGGCTGCAACCCAGTGGGGAGCTCCAACAGCAGAACAGATCGGGATGATTGCCACAAACTGGAACAAAGGATGGATAATAGAGAATAACGTCATCAGCGATTCCAAATGTTCGGGAATAACCCTCGGCAAGGAACGCAGCACAGGTCACAATGTGTGGTCGGCAGACAGAAGCCTCGACGGCTCTCTTCACTATATTGAAGTTACCTTCAATACATTAAGGAATGGATGGAGCAGAGAGAACATCGGATCCCATTTAGTAAGGAACAACGAAATATTCAACTGCGAGCAGACGGGAATGTGCGGAAGTATGGGAGCAGCCTTTAGTATAATCGAAAACAATCATATTCATAATATCTGGACAAAAAGGCAATTCAGCGGTGCTGAGATAGGAGGGATAAAATTCCATGCCGCTATTGACACAAAGATTGAGAAGAATCGCATCCACAACACCGGAAGAGGCATCTGGCTCGATTGGATGGCGCAGGGTACACGTGTTTCAAAAAACCTGATGTACAACAATGATCTTGAAGACCTTTTCATGGAAGTGAACCATGGGCCCACACTCGTCGACAACAACCTGTTGCTTTCTCCAGTAAGCATTGTTACCCAATCACAGGGAGGTGCAATTGTACATAACTTAATAGCCGGAATGATGTGCATGTGGCCGGAACCTAACCGGTTTACGCCCTACCACTTACCCCATTCCACTTCTGTTGCAGGACTTTCCACCATATTTTCAGGGGATGACCGGTACTACAATAATATCTTCCTCGGATACTCAGGAATGGAAATTAGAAGAGATTCCAGATATAATTACGGACTTACAGGATATGACAACGCAAAGCTTCCTGTCTGGATAGAAGGTAATATATATTACAACAGGGCCATTCCATACAAGGATGAAACCATTTTCTTCAGTGACCCCGCCTTCAAACCTCAGGTGAAAATAATTGAGGAGGGAGAAAAAGTTTTCATCCTGTACGACAACCCTGAGGGATATGCTGAAGTAAAAACCAGACTGATTACCTCAGAAATGCTGGGAAAAGCTAAAATGGCACGGCAAGGTTTCGAAAATCCCGATGGGACTCCGCTGAAGATTGATACTGATTATACAGGCAAAAACCGCCCGGAATCAAATCCTGCTCCGGGTCCTTTTGAAAATTACGTACCTGGCCAGATGAAAATGAAAGTCTGGTAATTATTCCTCTGCAAAAACCCATCTTTTATAATCCGAACGCAAGTGCACATACAAAACATCAATATTAAATACACTGTAAAAATGACGCTTAGAAACATCCAAAAAGTGCTTCCCGTTCAGGCACTTATCATCATACTGGCAACAGGCTGCAATACCAAACCAATTGGAAAAACTGCGGAGATCATAGAAACAAAAGAGGGTTTCAGTCTGAACTATAACGGATCTCCATATTTTATAAAAGGTGCTGTTGGATGGGGATTCCTTGATGAACTTGTGAAATCGGGCGGTAACTCACTGAGAGGATCATACCGGACCCTTGATGAGGCGCATAAACTCGGCTTGACAATGTTGGTAAACCTGCCGATGAAACCTGAGAGAGACGGCTTCGATTACAATGATGAGAATGCCGTTAAAGAGCAACTTGACAGGGCAACAAAGATCGTTGAGGAATACAGGGACCATCCTGCAGTATTGATGTGGGCAATAGGAAATGAACTTGATCATATTCCCGGCGATCTTGATTACAATCTCAGGGTATGGGATGCAGTGAACGACGTAGCCGGGATGATCAAAAAGATTGATCCCAACCATCCTGTGATGACCGTGACGGGCTATGGAAAACTTGAAAAGCTGAAAGACATTATTGAAAGATGCCCCAATCTCGATCTTTTAGGAGTCAATGTATATGCGAATATGGTTAACATTCCCGGTTGGTTAAGGAAATATAACTGGAACAAACCATATGTCGTTACTGAATGGGGTCCATCGGGGTGGTGGGAAGTGCCAAGGACAAACACCGGAGTTGTCATTGAGGAAACCAGCACTGAAAAAGCTGAATTATACAGGGAGAGATATGAGAAAGTTATTAAGTCAGATCCCATGTGCCTGGGTTCGTATGTATTCCTGTGGACAACCAACCGCCAGGAAAGGACCCACACATGGTTTAATATGTTTCACGACAGCCTTAAAACACAAACTATTGAAGTCATGCAGTATGTATGGACAGGCAGCTGGCCTGATAACCTTGCTCCCAGAATTGAACTGCTGACTATAAATAATATGAAGGCTACTGAAAACGTGACTTTGATACCAAATAGCATTAACAGCGCTGAAGTAGTTGTAAACGAACCTGATAATGACATGCTGAGGATAGAGTGGGAACTGCTGCCCGAGCCAGAGGAATTTGCAGCCTATGCCGGACAGGGAGAAACCAAACCTGAAGCAATTGCTGATTTTATAACTCACAGACAGGATGGCTTAATAAAATTCAGGATTCCGGCAGATGACGGGAAAAATTACAGGCTATTCGTGTATGTCTTCGATGACAAGGGCAATGTTGGTGTGGCTAATATCCCTTTTTATGCAGGTACGGATAAGCAGATTTAGCTGCTTCAGAAATCTGGCAGACTTATCAGGAACAAAGCGTTTAATCAGGAATTGACCTTAATTCATCTTACCGTTACCGGGTAATCAGATAATAAACTGAAGAAGATGCCTTCTGCTAAGGATAAGTGCTTTCTTTCTGTCTTCCAGGGAATTTTCGAATGACTTGTCTTCCACTTCAACACAAACAGGGCCGTTGTATCGTACATCATTCAGCGCAGACATGAATTTTCCCCAGTCAATATCTCCAAGCCCAGGCAGTTTGGGCGAATGGAACTCAAGAGGTGCTGCCAGAATCCCAACTTCGTCAAGTTTCTCCCGGTATACCCTGGCATCTTTAAGATGGACGTGAAACAGCTTGTTCCGGAATTCATACAAGGGTTTTATATAATCCATCTGCATCCACAGGAGATGAGAGGGATCGTAGTTAAGTCCGAAATAATCGCTTTCTATTTCATCGAACATCCGCCTCCAGATAACGGGTGTTGTTGCAAGATTCTGTCCGCCCGGCCATTCACTGGCTGTAAAAAGCATAGGGCAGTTCTCAATGCCAATCCTTACTCCATGCTCTTCAGCAAACTTTATTAATGGTCTCCAGGTATTCAGGAAGAGCTTAAAATTCTCATCAAACGTCTTATACTGGTCCCGTCCGATAAAAGTGTTCATCCTGTTTATTCCAAGCTTTTCAGCAGCAATTATCACCTTCCTGATATGTGACACATAAAAAGCACTTTTTTCTTTGTCGGGATCAAGGGGATTGGGATAATACCCAAGCGCTGATATTGTAATGTTTTTCTGTCCGAGGTACCGGTTTATGTGATCTGCTTTCTGTTCATCGAGTGTTTCCACATCAATATGCGTTACACCTGCATATCTTCTTTCAGCCTTGCCAAGAGGCCAGCAACACACTTCCACACATGAATAACCTGAATCGGCAGCACAGTCTATCACCTCTTCAAATGACAGATCAGGGAGAATGGCACTAACAAAACCCAGATTCATATTCACCTCCTTTTTATGTTTCATGTAAATTTAGCATTAATCGATAAGAGCTGCAAGCGCTGCACCTTTCAGGCTGGCATTTTCAACCTCCGCAAATTCGACATAACGTTTTCTTTCAGCACTGAGATAATCGGTGAAATACTTTTCAAAACGCTCTTTCAGATTATGCAGTTTGTAGAAAGTCGTTCCCTCAATCGTAATAAGTACAGGTTTTTCAGCCAGTTTACCCTTACCTGTCCACAGAACAACTGCTGCCAGATTTGATGCTGACAGAACAGCTGCACGGTCGACGAGGGCATTTATTATTTCAAGGGCAGCTTCTTTTTCATGGTCATTCCTGAAACATTCATTGAAATTATTATTTTTTGATCGCGGTTCATTTACATAGTTATTTACATCATTTGATGTCAGCAGCGCTAACTTATTCAACTTCTCAGAAGACTCGCCTGAAAAAACACCTTCCCTGGCAGCCGCTTTCAGAACGGTAAGAGTTAAGCCGCCGAAGTAACCTCCCGAGAACATCTTCTCAAACATGTAACTTCCCGGATCAAAGGTTGTATTGTCATAGACAATATCGAGGTCAGAGCGGGGGGGCTTTTTGAAATTCCCTGATTCGATATTTACTATCTGACTTTTATTCTGATCCAGTCTTCTGTTTTTAATTATGTTGCGATTTCTTTCAATGTAGCAGGTGTTTGTCCCGGTTCCAAGGATGTATCCAATAAATGAATCGTATGATTTGTTTATTGCTTCTGACTTTCCTGCCAGAAGTGCAGCAACCGTGTCATTAAGAAGGACAACCGGTTTTTCTGGTGTTCCAAGTGTATCAAGGAGATTCTTTCCTATCATTTTTCCCACGACATCTGGCGCCTTTACCTCTTTACAGAACTGTATTAGTTTCCCATCCTTATCAGGAAAAATTTCAGAAGGATACGAAAAACAGAAGCCTATTCTTTCAGCCCTGTCTGCAAGGTGTTTGATATATCCTGCGATGGTGCTGAAGAATTCCTCTGCACTGATCTCACTGTCAATCCCGGGCATTCTGTGATTGCAGATTTTACCAATAGCTATATGCCCATCGGAGTTAAAACTGATAAGGGAAGCCCTGAAATTTGTTCCTCCTGCATCGATGGCCAGTACGGGGATCTCCCTGTGAAAATCATTTTCTGCTTCTATATATGTCGGTATCATCCGCAGAGCTCCCTCCTTCCCCCTTAATCCATCCGACATATCTTCCATAAAAATCCTGACAAGATTATCGATATCACCGGCTGAGACCAGAAGCCTGTGTCCTTCAAGAAATTCTTTTACTGTCTTCATCCTGCAATCATCTTTTCAACGAGTTATTAAAACTACGGATTTAACTGAGATCCAACCAGGTATCCTCATTTTATAATTTAACAAAATACATAATTTTCTATTAACTTTATACTTTATGCCAACCGGATCAAAACATTCAAATCAAGATCAGATGAATAAAGTAACCGAAATTGCCAAAATGATTGATCATTCGATCCTTCATCCCTCACTAACCGATGATGACCTCCGCAGGGAGTGCGAAACAGCCAAAAAATACAATGTTGCATCGGTCTGCGTTAAACCTTATGCGGTCACGATGGCTGTTGAACTGCTAAAAGGAAGTGATGTCCTTGTGGGATGCGTTATTGGATTTCCGGCGGGAAATTCAGCTATACCTGTTAAAGTCTTTGAAACTGAAACAGCCTGCATAGACGGTGCAGTCGAAATTGATATGGTCATCAACATAGGAAAAACCCTCCAGGAAGACTGGAATTACATTGAAAAAGAGATAAAAAGTGTTGTCGACACCTCCCACCGGTTTGGAGCAATAACCAAGGTAATCTTTGAGACTGACTTCATTACAAAAGACGAGCATAAAATAAAACTCTGTGAGATCTGCTCAAAAGTTGGAGCAGATTATGTCAAAACATCAACCGGCTTTGGATTTGTAAAAGGTAACGATGGAAAATACTCGTATACCGGTGCTACTGCTCATGATATTATGCTAATGAAGAAGCATTCTGCACCAGGAGTGAAAGTAAAAGCTGCAGGAGGAGTACGAACTCTGTCAGACCTTCTTAGATATAAGGAATTAGGCATTACAAGATGCGGTGCCACAGCTACTGCTGCAATACTTGAAGAAGGTAAAATGTTTTTCGGTGGTTTGTAACGTTAAAACACGATCCGGCAAAGAAAATTTTAATATTATTTTCTTAATCAACAAGAAAAATAAAAGCTATGTTTTGATTTAGGTCTGACTAATAAATAGAAAATGAAAACCATATCATTCCTGTTCTTGTCAGTGTTTTCAGTAACGACCTGTTTTTCCCAGAGTTCATTTGATTTCTCCGGAAACAGGCTAACGATTGACAATGGAAGCATAAAACGATCTGTAAGCTTCAGTCACGACAGCGTGATCACGGAAAGCCTTTTTCTTTCAGGAAGCGGGAGAAACTTCCTGCGTGACAAATCGCCGGAATTTCAGTTCCAGCTTAACGGAAGAACCATTAACGGTTATTCAGGCTGGAAAGTAATTTCCTGCAAGCCATTTTCCGATAATTATGACGGCAACGGTGCCATCCTCAAACTGACCGGTACCGGGCCTGCTGAAGGGATCGAACTGGATGTAAAATACCTTTCATACCCCGGGCTGCCATTGATCCGAAAGTGGATAAGCTTCACCAACAGGTCATCAGCCGACATGAAACTTGAATCTCTTGATATTGAAAGCCTTTTTCTCAATATCGATTATGTATCTGCATGGATTTACAATAATTATGCGAGGATGAAGCAACTGGGCACATTTCTGGGCAGCTGGGATGATCCCGTGGTCGTTATTCACAACACCACCCTGAGAGCCGGGATTGCACTTGGAAATGAAACCCCGGGAGTTCTCAAGAGAACTGCCTATCATACATCAGACAGGAATGCCGAGATCGGGCTTACACATACCGGCCAGGACTTCCCATTCAGAAAATGGCTG
>JAVEVC010000026.1:0-15117 GCA_034005245.1 Bacteroidales bacterium | reverse complement strand
TGAAGCACCGGGTCTTTTCATTGATTGCACCTTCGAAACGGTCGGTAAACTGCAGATGCAGGATTATGCATTCGCAAAACATGCCGAAGGAAACTGGCTTTCAAATATCGAAGAGCCTTTCCCGACAGGTGCCCTGAGAATGAGACAGATGGCCTGGTGGCGTTCACCGGCCGTTCCAGCCGGCTCTCTCGTAATAGGCAACCTTCCCCTCGACAGCAAGGATCTGGAGTTTGATCTCCAGTCACTGATCGGCACGCTTCCAATAATGCTTGGCGACCCAAGAAAGCTGAGCCAGGAAATGAGGAGCCATGTCAGAAAATGGGCTGACTGGATGGTAAGGATGCAGAAGACTTATGATTATATGTCGTTCAGGCAGGATCTTCCTGGATTCGGTGAACCTGCCGAAGGATCATGGGACGGCTGGGCACGGATCAACACCGAAAGGAAAAACGGAGGAATCATTGGTGTCTTCAGGCAGGGTGCCGGGGAAAGTACAAGAAAAGTCATTATTGATTACCTTGATCCTGCTAAAGAATATCAGATCCTTCAGGCTCCTGAGGACAAACTGATAACTGTGCTTACAGGCCATCAGCTCTCAACAGAAGGATTCCAGGTCGCGATGGAAAAGAATTATGACGGTGAGGTTTTTGAAATAAGGCAAACATTAAATCAACCTTGATCTGAGATGCCTTAGAAGCGCCTAAGGCTCCTGTCATAAAAGAATAAAGCCCTGACTGAATATGATCATTAGTCAGTAAAGATGACTATAAAAAAATGAAAAAGGACTGAAAGAGTCAAAGAATTATTTCGATTTTGTTCCCTGAATGAAAGATTTTCAGTTCACCGCCTGAATTGAGCCGTCTCCACATGTAACCTTCTTCTGATTCATTACGGACTTCTTTCAACCGCTTTCCGCTGCTGATAATTTTAGCAGGTTTTGTTGTCAGCCTTAATACATCATTTGCAGGGCTGTATGTTGAATATTTAATGGCATCTGGTTTGTAGTCAATTGAGGTTATTACGGAAGTTGTCCCCAGGAACCTGTTCCTGTGACCGGGAGCAAGTTCAGGGGTTGCCTCCATGGCCCTTATGTAATGACGCACATAATCGCCATAGCCATCAGTTAACCAGATATCGTCGCGGATATACCTGTTGCGTCCGTCATCAGCCACGGTATATGTTGCCCAGTTCAGCGCACGTATTGCATTTACAGTGTATGATGTATCTCCCGACAACCGGGCATACATCAGCTCTGCGGAAGCCTGCCTGGATGAATGACTGTTACCGGGAACCCTGTAAACAGTTTGTTCATTCATCACAACAACTTTGTATTTTTCATATTCGTGATTTCCAAGCTCACGGTAAGTCCAGTCAAAAATCCCTTTCACGTCTTCCTTCCAGCGAGGGAAGATTTCTCTATGCTGCATTATAAATGTGGCGAAACTTACAGCATTTGTCTGTGTGTCGCTCCATCCCGGTATATCCTCAAAAAAAGGTCCCCATTTATTTGTTTTCAGAGGATACTCCTTCATCCATTCGATGATCGTATTGAAAGCATCCTTGTAATTATCCCTGTTTTGGGGGTCAAGCATACTTAACTCCTCAAATAGCATAAGTGTGCCTGTCCAGTTTGATGTATAAAGAGCCGGGGAGACCTTTTTACCTGATCCCATGTTATCGAACAATGATCCTGTCTCTCCGGTTTTTGCATTCACCCTGAAGGGAAGCGGGGACCTGGCCGAATCTCCTTTTTTAACGTAACTTGACAGGGTACCTGCTATCAGCCTTGCAGCATCAAGATATTTATTCTGCCCCGTAATCTTGTAGAGGTTCACAAGCTCATAACCGAAGGTTCCGGCTTTGTCGGGTTGGGTTATCCCCTTCCCGTTGCGCATATCGCCGTCATATCTTCCTGAATGGATCTCAGTATTGTAAGGATAGGGTATATGCGGCCATTTATCACCTGGTTCAGAAAGTGAACGCTCAAGATAATTGTCGGCAATATATTGCATATCCTCAACAACAGCCGGATTGCCCGTATAAGCATAGAGCAGGCGCCACGATGAAAGCGCCATATTGATCTGATCCCCTCCAAGTCCCCGCATATCGTGCTCCTGGCTCCAGACCTGGTGGTTCATATAATACTTCAATCCGTTTGAGTCGACTTCCATTTTGTGCCAGAAATCCCAGACGAGCATAAGTGCAGTATCATAGGAAGCTCCGATGTCTGCTGAAAACCATGGCAGTATTGAGCCATCTTCCCTGCAGGTCCTTACGGGATGGTACTGGATGGTATCACTAAAGAGAATAGTGTCGTGGCACCCGGCACCAGTTGAAACCGGATAGTCGCAGGAGTAAAATCCGGCAAGCAATAATGCCGTAATAATAAGGATCTTATTGTTCATAGGGTACTATTTATTTAAACACCTCTGATCAGAATATTTATTTGACCGAAAACAGTCAAGAAAGACTAAAAATATGAATAAATTTATGAATTGAAGATCCTCGCTTCAAGCTGCGGAGGATTTTCGGTACCTTATTTGGAATTATGTTTTACTTCCCTCTTAAGCGGCAGCAAGCTGCAGAGTAAGGATTATAGAAGCCCGGAGATGGCAATGATCCAGCCGGGATTCAAAAAGGATCGGATTTATGAACAGGCGTGAAATCATCAAAACAGTTCTTGACGGCAAAAAGCCGTCTTATACTCCATGGTCCTTTAAGTTTACCGTTGAAGCAAAGAATCTTTTGAAGCAGCATTATCAGACTGATGATCTTGACAATGTGCTTTATAACCATATCCTGATGCTGGGTGATGATATCGGCTTCTTCGACAGGATAGGTGAAAATTTTTACCGCGATGTTTTCGGGGCGGTTTGGGACCGCAGCATTGACAAGGATATAGGAAATATCACAGGCATAGTCTTAAGTGAACCAACCCTTGGTAACTATAGTTTACCTGATCCTGCCGATAAAAGGTATTTTGCCAGCATCGAATCGTCAATAAGTTCAAAACCCGATATGTTCAGGCTATATGAAATAGGTTTCTCACTCTATGAACGTGCATGGACGCTTCGCGGAATGGAGAATCTTCTTACTGATTTTCTTGTCAGTCCGGGATTCGTTCATGAACTGCTTGGAGCTATCGCCGATTTCAATATTGCCCAGGTTAAAGAAGCGTGCAGGTTTGATATTGATGCAGTAGCCTTTGGCGACGACTGGGGTCAGCAGAATGGCCTGATAATGGGTTATGACTGCTGGAAGGAGTTTATCTATCCGCAGCTGAAACGTATGTATTATTCTGTACATGAAGAAGGGAAATATGTCTTTATTCATTCCTGCGGCGATGTGGATGAATTGTTTGATGACCTCATTAGCATAGGTGTGAATTGTTTCAATCCGTTTCAGCCGGAAGTGATGGATGTAGGTTTCCTGCTGGATAAATACCGGGGCAGGATGACATTTCACGGTGGATTGTCGATCCAGAAGACGCTGCCATACGGGAGTGCGGAGGAAGTCATTAACGAATCGCAAAGACTGTTGAAAGCAGGATCGGAAGGTTCATATATCTTTTCACCATCTCATGCCGTTGAAGGTGATACATCCCTGGAAAATATGCTTGCTTTTATTGATACGGCCAGAAAACAGATTTTTTAATACAGCTCTCTTAAAACGGGATATAGTTTACGGTAGCGCTCAAACTGCGTCCTGTACTGATCATGAGCTTCTGGTTCGACCTTGGTGACAGGTTTTGCCCATGTTGCAACTATCTCATTGATATCCTTTCCTGTCAGGGCAGCTTTTGCCAGCATTGCAACTCCCATACAACCGGCTTCCCTGACATCCATTACAGTTACCGGCATACCTATTACATCAGCTTTCAACTGAACATGCTTCATTGATTTTGCTCCACCTCCGATTATCCTGAGCTCATTAACTGAATAACCCGATTCTTTGAGAATATCGAGGTTCAGCTTGATCTCGAAAGCGACTCCCTCAAGAAGAGATTTCAATATTTCTTCTCTTGTGACCGACATGTCAAGACCCAGAATCGTTCCTTTTACCTTTACGTCAAAATACGGGGTTCCAGAGGGCGTGAAATACGGAAGCACGAGAAGCCCTGATGGTTCTTCAGGAATGGAATCAATAAGAAGGTCAAAGGCGTTACGCCCTGATTCATGAGCCTTTGCTGTCTCTGCTGAGCCAAAATTATCCCTGAACCATTTTAAGATATTTCCACCGGTCAGGCTGAATGCTACGGTAGCATACATTCCGGGAGCGGTATGATCGTATGTGCAAAGATTGTTTTTCCGGAGCTCTTCAGTAAAGACCGGCTTACTGAATGCCGGGGTTATGCACTCAACCGTGCCGGAAGTATAGACAGCTATTCCCGGGTCAATTGCTCCGGCTCCCAGGGCAGAACAAGGCTGATCATGGCCGCCTGTCACAACAAAGGTTTGATCAGTAAGGTTCAGATCGCGGGCAATAAGCGGATCTACAAGGCCTGCAATGGTTCCCGACCTGGCCGGTTTAGAAAGCTGGCTTTCGCTGATGCCGGTATTGTGAAGAATGTCCTTATCCCATTCATGGGAGATAACGTTGAAAAGCATTGTCCTGCCAGCCAGCGGCCATCCCATCGATGGTTCCTTTATTCCCAGCCTGTACTGCAGAAGGTCTTCAAAGCATAATATCCTGTGTGCTTTGTCCCAGATCTCCGGGTTATTCTCCCGCATCCAGAGCAGCTTAAAAAGGGAGAACATCGGATGGGGAGTATGCCCGGTTATCCTGTAAAGTTTTTCTTCCCCGAATTCTGATATCCAGGGAAATATCAGTTCGTTTGCCCTTATATCAGATGAAACAAGGGCATTGCACAATGCCCTTCCCTCCCTGTCAATTAGCGTAAATGCTTCTCCCTGGCTGGAAATGCCCATTCCCTTTATCTTGCCTTCTGACACCCTGCCTGCAGCTTCCCTGATGACGTCAAAACACTTTGACATAACCTCGCCTGTGTCCAGTTCTGCCCATCCCGGATTATTGGAGATGATTTCATATTCCCTGTAAGAGATGGCAACCTGCCGGCCTTCATCATCAAATACTACAGCCTTGCAGCCGCTGGTCCCTATGTCAATCCCCAAATAATGGTCCATATCATAATAATTTCAGACATACCACAGATGGAAATAATCAAGTATTATTCTCTTCATTTCCCTGAATACTATATCCTGCCTGTATGCGGTTGTGCAATGGGACAATGATGCTGCTGATCCCCGTGCAGCCTTTTCTCCTATGATCCCTTCCCTAATGAGCAGATCTGTTTTTTCACCTCCTGAAACCCTGGATGCGTTTCTTGCCATATCCTCAAAAAGGACCGGGGAGCTGTCTCGCTCAAGAGCAGTCCAGATATTTACTTTTGCTATTCCGTCGTCAAAGAGGTTGGCAATCTGGTCATTTCCGACTGAAGAAGTGCCATGAAGGACAAGCCTGGTTCCCGTCATAGCGCTGATCTTCCTGGCCAGGTCGCCGTGATACTTAAGGCTTGCATTGCTTGCCCTGTGTTCAGTACCCAGGTTGGCAACTATAAAATCAACGCCTGTCTCTTCAAGATATTTAACAGCCTGCTCAGGAGTGGTAAGATCGCTTCTTTCTTCACCTGATGCATCGGCAATTTCATCGCAGGCTCCTTCCACTACAATCCTGTCGCCGTATTTCTGAACAAATTCAGCCGTTAGTTTTATATTCTCGTCAAATGGAAGGTCTGAAGCATCATACATAATCATCGAGAATCTGTTCATATCCCATTTAAGAAGTTCCCTGTCACTATCCCACTGGGCATGGTCGAGATGTATCATTACGATCAGATCGCTGAAAGGAGAATCCCGACCTGTAAGAACCTCAATATCTGCAAGAAACAATTTAAGGCCAATATCCCAGAGCCTTGTGTGGGTATAATACACTGACTGGCTGCGATGACTGTAAAGGTTTGTAATTCCAATAGTTACAGGCAAGTCAGGAATATTAGCCTTCCGGCTGTATTCAAGAGCAGCTGCCAGGATAGCTTCGGTGGTTGTAAGGTTCTCTGAATTAAATGTCGGGATCACCCATTTTCGCCTTGCTGCTTCAGCATAGGTTTCAAGGACACTCTGTCTGTCGAGTATTAGAGGCATAAGCAACTTTTTAGGTAAATCTTCATTGAGTATGACACCAATTGATTAAAGGGACCTGTGAGTGTTTTTCACCAGGAGCCAAATAATTAAAGGAATCTTTTCTGTATATCAGCTAAAGTAAATCCTTTACAGAGCGATAGCTCTTATACCTGTCAGCTTACAAAAAGCTTTCAGTTCTTCGTAAAGATGTGAGCCATATCCAAGGCAGGCATATTCATTATTCCATGCCTGAAGCAGGGCATCGATGTCGCAGTGAGCTGTTACAAAGCCATGAGGCCAGAATGGTATGCCACATTCGTTCTTGCGTTTTTCAATCTGGTCTGCCGGCGGTTCAAATATTGTACACCGGGTGATGATCATCTCGAACTGACCATTGTTTCTTCCAAGCCTTGCCAGTACTCCCTCTCCAACCTTACATACAAGCTTTACCGACAGACCTCCTGCTTCGCCTTCTGTCGGAATTCCGTGCTGAGCAAAACCTGCCGGACCCAGTTTTCCTGCAAGTGAAGGAGGGCAGGCGCCATCGCCGATTATTTTTATTTCATTATTTGACTTATCTATATGCTGCAGATCGCCATAATACACAGGTTCTCCGCTAAGGTCTGTTAAACATTTAACAGTGAGGGCTGTATTGAAATCCCCAAGAGTTGAAGTTCCGATCCTGTCTTCCAGCATCATGCTCTGTGCAAAGCATGTTGCACTGTAAGTATCCCCGAGACCGGGGAAAGACTGGATGGTGTAGAAATCCCAGTTATTTTTTTTCACCAGCTTTTTAAGTGCCATGTAGAGTCGTATTGATCTTTCCGCCTGGTCTGTCTTTGGAATAGGTTCTGCAAAGAGCTTCTGTATTCTTTTTCTGGTTTCCTCGATCTCCTTAACGGTTATCTCTTCCGCAGTTGTCAGCAATTCAGCAGTATCGCGCGAATCGATGTCTATCCCGAACATTCTCATCCACTGTGACGGATCTGCCGCACCGCAGGTCTGGCCCATGCCTCTTCCGCCAAACGTTCCTATTGTGCTCATGTTCAAACTGTTCTTCATGGCACTTGCACGGCAGTACGAAGTAACTTTCTCTACTTCTGCAGGATCATCAAAACTCCCGTAGACGTATCTGTGCTTAATGCCAATCTCTTTCAGCGCACCCTGGAGGACCAGCCCTCCTACCGGTCTCCAGCCCTGGCTTCCCGGAACAGTCCATATTATTATTCCCTTGCCGGTCATTGAAAAATCACGTATTGCAGCTATCAGATGGGCAGCCCATACCCATGTACCTGAGAAGAGAATAACTGCATCAATGTCATTCATCTTTTTAAACTTGTCAAAGCAGGCTATCGATTCTTTCTTCGTGGCGATGACCACTTCATGTTCTACAAGGTTAACACCGGCTTTTTTCAACGATCTCTTTGCCCCTTCAACAATGCTGTCATCAATAAAGGGTGTGCCCATAGGATCATTCAGCCCATCCTTATGAACACCATAAACAATAAATCCAACTTTTGCTTTAATCATGATAAGGAATTTTATTTTCGATTTCAGTTTTCAGCGAAGGTATGATGGTGAGGATATTTTCATAATAGATTCTTCTCAGAACATCGGGGGGCAGGCCGATTCCGCATACCGGCCATCTTGCCCTTTCAAATGTGCCGTCGTAGTCGGGAGCATAGAACGATTCGTCATATGTTTCGAGGAACCTGAAGTATGTCCGGTACATTTCTGCGGAGCTGTCAATATTTGCAGGCATATCTGTACCGAAGATAATCCTGTCAGAATACCTTATGAAGAACTCCCTGGCAGAGTAGGGTTGTCTTCCAAGTTCGTCTATCCGTGCAGAGAAATCAATATAAACATTAGGATTCTCATTCAGAAGTTCAGAGACATACTGGATATTTTCGGGATAATTTGCAAAATGAGGCAAAATAAATATTGTCCGTGGGTGGTTCCTTATTACCTCGTTCCTTCTGGCCAGAAGTTCAGGTTTCCTTGGGAACTTATGATCGGTGAAGCTCCATGATGAATACTTCTTCAGCGACTCATAGTGCTCATTAGCAGGTGTCACGGGCTCAAAGAAACCTGAAGGGTCGGCCTGGTGCATCAGCACCGGGATATTCAGGCGGCCAGCTTCATCCCATACAGGATCCAGCCTTGGGTCATTCAGATTGACAAGTTTTCCTTCCGTATCGCGATACACAAGGCCCAGTTCCTTCAATATCTTAAGGCCTTTGGCTCCCCTTTCTACATGGTCGTTCATTATTTCAATACATTCCCTGACAAAATGCTTGTGATCGGTAAATAGCGGCTTGTCAGTCGGTTGGGCGAAATTAGCCATGGTGAAACAATAGAATCGGCCCGGGTAACGGGAGGAGCAGTTATCAATGAAGCTTGATATATCTCCGGGATTGATTTTATACCCTCCCTCAAAGAACTCAATCCTGACGTTACCTGTAAGGTCGCAGTAGGCTTCAACCCCAACCTTATTCATAGTATCTACAACCTTTTCAACCTGCCAGTTTCCCCACAGGTGGTTATGGGCATCAATAACAGGAAATGATGCCTTAATTATTTTTGTACGTTTAGTGACAAGATAAATATCTCTGGCCAAGAGTAAGATTTTTTCTAAATTTATCAATTATTATCATTCATGCCTAACCACCCGGTGCATTAAAATCCTGTTGCCATCAATTTCTCAATTATGCGGATACCTGCATCCTTCTCATTTTCCGGAAATGAAAAGGTATTATCATTACCGAATATTGCCCTGCTCCACTGTATCTGCCTGTACTGCGGATAATCGACGGCCTGTTTCTCAATGAAAGAAGCGGCTTCTTGTTTACGATCCAACAGGTCCAGGGCCCATGCCGTGACAATAGTGTTTGACGGAGAAAAATTCCGTACCGTATTGAAAATACCAGGTTTAAAAGCAGTTATCCGGTCAAGCATTCTCCGGGCTTCGGAAGCATTCCTCATTCTGCTGGCACACAGATAGGTCATCCAGTCTTCAAGGCGGGAGTCAATATCCTCATCATAAGGTTTTCCGACACCAAGATTTTCAGGCCAGAGCCTGGCTTCGTCTATGAATTTCAGGGCCTCCCTATAGTTCTTCCTTTCCATAGCTGAAACAGCCTGCATGAGTTTCACTTCCCTGTACATTTCCCTACCGTTTGTTGCACCCTCGTGAGGGAGAATGTTTATCTTCTTAAGCACAGCATCGGCCTCCCTGTATTTTTTGTTCAGGAGGAGATTGTGAGCATGAAGGGAGCCAAGGCGGAAGTCGCCTGGATGTGTTTTATAATGAGGGCCCGTAAGGGAAAGAGACTTATCATAATGCTGTTGCCTGTTATAGAAATTTGCAAGCAGTACGACATAGCGCCATTGGTTATCGAGCAGCAAGGCTTTTTTCAGGTCAGCTTCGCATTTTGTTTCATCCCGTCCTTTCATAATCTCAGCCCTGACTGCATAGAATGGGGCATAGTCAGGTTTGTCACCGCATTTCTCGAGCAATTTGATACATTCCTCAATCCTGTTCCTGTCTCTGTAAATAAGTGCAAGATGATACTTCAGGAGCCAGTCATCCTGCTTTGTTACCAGTTGTTCAAGTACCATTCCGGTCTCAGAACGGAAGGGAAATGACAGATCCGGGTTGATTTGGCTGCATCTGGCTTTTTTGTTGCCAAGAAAGCTGATCCAGTATTCCCTTTCCGGCGTCTCAGGGGAAAGTGACAAAACCTTTGCAGCTTCATCAGGACATCCTGAATTATAATACCATACAGCAAGCTCATTGAAAGTCTCATGCGGCAATTCATTTCTGATCATTGAAATGAATTCATTTTTTCCTGCTTCATCATTCCTTGTAATATATTTCTCGAACCTCGAAAAATGGTTAAGCGGATCATATGATAAGATTGTCGTGAGCAGCTTCCCGGCCTTTTCAACATCGCCCTTCAGGCGGCAGGCCAGTGCCATAAGTTGCAGGGCATCAATATTAAACCTGTTATAGTCAATGGCTCTGACGGCATAACCGAAGGCTCTTACAGGATCATTCTCCCGCAGGTATAACCTGCTAAGTCCTGTATAGGCTGCGCTTCGGTATTCCGGCGACATTGAGGCTATTTCGAATCCGTCCTTTGAGTCAGCAATATTACCAAGAACGGAATTCACAAGGCCGTAGTAATAATTAGCCCCGCCATCGTGGGCGTCGATGCTGAGAGCCCTGCTTGCCAGACTGAGTGCTTCGTCGTAGAGCATGTTTCGATACTTCAGTTCGGCCATTCGCACAATGGCTGGCAGATAATTATGATCCTTATCAAGGGAAGCCTGAAGTTTTGTTTCTGCAATCGGGTACATTTTCTGGTCCATTGCTTCACTGCCCTGAATGAACAGTCCGTAAGCACTTTCCCAGTCGAAATCGGATGGTGACTCCAGGGGCCGGCTTAAAACGTTGAAATCAGGATCTGTCCTGAAAATAATCTTATTAACTCCAAGGGTAACCGTAAGATCATTTGCGTTTCCCGCGAACTTAACTGAGTCGGTAAAAGTCATCAGAGGAACAAGACTTAGCCTCTTTTTGTAAATCACCCTTTCACCTTCCCTTATCTCAAATTCGTCATCAATATTCCGTACCGGACTGAAGAACACTTTCAGATATCCGTCTGTATTCTTTATATTCAGTGCGCCATGTTCATTTGCATCAATAAATCCTTCAGTCCCCAGCACCGGATAGAAATATTCAGTCCAGATATCTGTTGCATAAGGTGCGAAACCAATATGCTTGAAAGGCGTAAATGTAGATCTCTGGCTGTTCTGGTTGAAAAGCCTTCCAGATTGCATTTCAACATACTGGCCATCAGTATCGGTAAGAAGGTTCTCCCATATCATGCCCTGTCTTGACAGTCCCCATATCCAGATCTTTTTTCCTGCCTTGTCATCACGGGTGCTGTAGCGTGCCATGCCAAAATCATCATCATGCCAGTATCCCCCAAAGAAGCCTGCATGCTTACCCAGGACATGATAGGATTTATAACCGCCGAAATCATTTGATTCATAGAATGAGATAGCCTTTCCGTTGTTGCTGTCTACAGGCCAGTCAGAGTGTTCGCCGTCATGACCGATGTAGGTTGTACCCGGGTAAATGAATTCCAGGTTGCCCGCGGCTTTGTATCCCCCATTCAGCCAATGGTAATAAGGCTGAGCAACAGGGGTTGAATTATACCAGAAGGATTGTGTAATGAAGCATGCCTCGTCTGCTGGCAGCCTTATCTCCAGTCGCCAGTTGCTTCTTGTGAGCAGATCGAGGACTCCTACCACACAGCTTACGCTTCCGTCATCGTTGTGTAAGATTGTGTAGTCGACCGGGGTCGCACAATTCGGGGTATGTCCGATTATCCCGTAGTTGAGTTCAAGACCCCCGCTTGTATATGGTCCGCGCATGGCAATATCGCGGAATTTCATTACATGGTTGTAGTAAATAAATGGCTGATTGGTTGACTTTTCTATTGCAGTCCATATCTTTCCGCCTATCTCAGGAGTAATAATTACCCTTATATAATCATTCTCAAGTTCCACAATCTTCCATGACTTTTCAACCGGTTTATCAGTGAATCCGTCATATCTGAAATACGGATACAGTGATGTAAGCGAAGGGACCGGACTCGGGTCAGAATAGGGGTAGGTAGTGAATACTTGTTCATACTCTTTCACTACGGCTTTCCGCTGCTGGCTGTATCCCTCAAAGAAGACAGAGAGCACAACCAAAAGGATCGTGATTTTTTGTGTTTTAATTAATGTGGATGTCATTCTGATAAGTTTTATTGTTTATATTTTATGCCAGTTTCGGGTTTCTGTCATCAAGATTTAAAATGTCAAAAGCTTTATAGTATGGGATCGGGATTAATGAATGATTAATTCTTGATCTATATGCTTCAGGGTTTGATTTCAGGGAACGGAACATTCTTAGCTTCGCCTATTCGGATAAATCGCCGGCTTTTGAATATTTCAGTGCTCCCTGCCGGCTGATAGCGGGTTGCAATAAGGTAGCCACCGGCTTTGCGCGGCAGTTCAAATGACAGCTTTTTATCTGACCTGCCATAAGCAGGCATTTGCATATCGGTCCGTATTCTTTTTACGGTCCTGCCGGTTGCATCAAGAAGATGAAGCTCTACCATGCCTGATATTGCCTCAGGGTGGTCGTTAACTCCCACTATGTTAAAAACCAGTACTTGTCCGGGATTGTAGTGACCGTTTGGGAAATACCTCTGATCAGCGATATCTATAAACACATTTGAAGGAGCAAAGGCATGCCTGAGCCAGGCAAAAGAAGGACCAGTTTCAAGATCCTTTATGTCATTTATATACCAGTCGCCGGTATATCCGTAATTGTTAGTCAGATGGGTGAAGGCAAGAACACCGGCCAGTGAACGTTCTGCCCTTATCCATTCAGTCTCACACTGCAGCCAGTAAGCCTGTAACTCACGACGCTGTTCCGGGGAAGCATCCGCACCCACGAGGTAATCATAGGCATCTAAGGTGAGCTTTGCCGGACGGCCATCCCTCCAGAGCCAGTTCCATCCGTATTCATTTACCAGCTGGGCAGCAGTTGCCGTAAGATGCTTTCTGTGAGCAGGCTCCCAATCATCGATCTTTCCCAGGAAGTAAGGATTTTCCTTTAAATAGGTTCCCGGATCCTCACTGTTCATGAGAACATAACCTGCTCTGTAGAGATGGGGTTCGTCAATCGGGTCCTCGGTGGTCATATCCGTAGCTTCCATGTATCCGGCATCCCATATCCTTGTGAGATCAAGCTGTTGAAGCTCGGGTATAAGAACGTTGCCGATAAATGAATTCCAGTTCTCATTTATAGCATCCCATATAACAATTGACGGGTGATTTCCATCACTCCAAACCCAGTCGGTATATTCCTCCCTTATCTGCTGATCCCAGCCATGATTTTGCCAGTACATCCACTCATTCTGGAACATAATTCCATACTCATCAGCAAGATCGTACCAGAAATCAGGTACAAGTCCAACACAGATTCTCATCGCGTTCCATCCCAGCCTTCCGGGATCATCGATGATAAGCTTCTTTACCCACTCCCGGTCCCAGGGTAATGCATTACAGTCAGGATCTTCGAAAAAACGGTGCAGGGTAATGTTTGTACCTCGAAGAATATATTTCCCACCATTCAGATAAAAGAACCTGCCTCTCCTTTCAAAGTCTCTCATTCCAAAGATATCAGTGACAGAATCGGAAAGATCTCCATTTTCATAAAGCTGCAGGTCAGCCTCATATAAAAACGGAGCCTCAGGTGACCACGGTTTGAAATCACTAAAAGGTATATCCATGTCCAACTGTGTCTCATTATCCCTGACAGAAAGGGAACGCATGCTGTCAGCCGCAACTATTCTTCCGGATAGTTTTTCCCTTATTACAACCCTTACTGTAAATGAATCGGCCATCGGATCGCCGTAAAAGACCTGCTGGGGATAGAAATTCCGGACCATGACCTTTGCAGTGATCTTCTTATCCTTTACTGATGGAAGGATAAGGGATTTAAGGATCTTCTGTTTCTTTGAACATGAAAGGTAAACATCGTCCCATATTCCCGGAAGGTAGTTTGCCTTTTCCTTATCCGTGCCTCCTGCTGCCCACGGAGGAAGCCATATCCTTTCTCCAACCCGTATGAGAATCTCATTCTTTCCCCCGGGTTTCAGCGCACCTGTTAGCCTCAACCTAATGGGAGTAAAGCATGCAACCGATCCTCCGACATCATACCCGTTCACGTAAACCTGAGTAACATACATGCTTTTAAGTATTGTCAGCATGATCTCTGTACCTTCAGGTATCGCGGGAATATCAACCGTACGTCGATACCAGCTGTATCGGGGAGCGTAAGTAATGTCCCTGTAATCAGAAGAACTCTGGGCAAAGGAATCCTCGGGCTTTTGGAACAGCATGTCATAGGATTCTATCTTTGGTTCTGCAAGATGTATCAACCCCGGAACAGGGCATTTCCGGGTAAAAGCAACGGGAGGGAAAGCAGAAGCTGTCTGTTCAAAATCCCATGAACCATTGAGTGAAATCTTTTCTCCGGGAGATTGAGCAATAATATCATTGCAAAGTATTGCCACTATAAAAAGAACCATCAGATTTTTCATAAGGAGGGCATTATTTATGTAAAAATACACAAATTCCGATGCGTGAATTTCAAAAACGGCACAGGTTTCTTCATAAAATACTATCTTTCCTTTAACAAATACAGATTTGTATATGTCAACCATAACCGGTCCCGGCATTAAGGAGGGACAAGAGTCCTCCGGAGGCATCAGAATGCGGGCAGGGAATCTCTCCTTATTATATGAGAATGGCAGCATAAGGTATATAAGCGCAGGAAAAAGCGAGATAATAAGGATGATATATTTTGCCGTGCGCGATAATGAATGGATTACCATACCACCTGCAATATGGGATGAGGTTATTGAACAGCTGGATGATTCATTCACCATAAGGTACAACTGCCGTTTTAAATCGGACAAGATAGATTTCGAAGCCTCCTGCAAAATAGCAGGCAATTCCGGCAATTCACTCACATTACAGATTAAAGGCAAAGCGATCAGAACATTCGAAAAGAACAGGATAGGATTCTGCGTACTGCATCCGATAGAGGGCACTGCGGGTCAACCCTGCACTATAATCAACACCAGGGGGAGTTCGGATTTTAATTTCTTTCCCTGTTATATTAGTCCGCATCAGCTATTCACAGATATAAAGTCGATGCAATGGGATAACGGTGTTATTAAATGCAGGCTTGATTTTACCGGAGATGCTTTTGAGACAGAGGACCAGCGTAACTGGACAGATGCCTCTTATAAAACTTACAGCACTCCCCTCGGTAAGCCTTTCCCTGTAACATTAAGCAAGGGAGAGGATCTGTTTCAGAAAGTAACTTTCCAGGCAGGAAAAG
>JAVEVC010000085.1:0-8693 GCA_034005245.1 Bacteroidales bacterium | reverse complement strand
ATGCTTTTGCAGCAGACAACAGTTTTGGCGTCAGGTAAAGATTCGACATGGACCTGCCGATCATAAAAGCAATAGATGCAGCTACCACACCTGCAAGGTTCAGGAATACCACGCACACAAGCAATACAAATATAATTCCGATAAGTTCTATTGCTGTTGCCAGTGAGATAGGGCCTGTGGTGCCGTTTATTATAAGCGAGGATCTCTGAAAGTTCAGCAATACCGTTAGCGCTGGCAGGAGTATCATTATCTTAAGCGGCAGATATGACAGATCAGCAAGTTCCTTGCTCAGGCCCGAGATGTTTATAAACCACAGATCAGCCAGTGGAGTGAAAGCCAGCACAGATATCAATAAAGTAACTACTATCCCCATATATATGGCAAAATTACGTAACATCCTGTAATTCTGTTTCTTCTCCCCTATCAGGGCAATATTCACTTCCTGATAAGACAACCCCATGCTCCTGAAAATGAACACGAGCGAACTCACAACGGGGAGAACAGCAAGCGATTCCACCGCCATATAACTCCTTCCCAGAAAGAATGTAACGAACGGGTGCACTCCGAGCGACAGAATTGAAGTCAGTGCAAGCGGATAATAAAACCGCGCTATTGACCTTAGCCGCAAGCTGCCATTCTCCTTATCGTCATGCTGAAGAAGTATCTTCAGGGTGCCGGAAGCCATCATCCTCGTCGCTATTGCTTCACAGAGGACTGCCAGAGCCATAGCTCCCGCTCCGACGTATGCCCCCTGAGTATCAGCCATAAATAGCAGCAATCCCGTAATAACTATAACTGACAAGCGGATCATGGTCCCATAGGTTACCCGCCTTGTCAGATCATTCCTGATAAGAATACCCTGGTAAAACCTCCTGTAACCGATAGATGCGGCCCAGGGAAGAAAAATAAGCAGTGCAGCATGGGCAATCCTGGCAACATTTTCAGGCACTCCCATCAGACCTGTTACAATATATCTGAACACCGGAGGTATAAGGATGATAAGCTGGATTCCGGTTATGCCGGCATTAAGGATATCCGTGAATCTTTTCAGCTTCCTGTAGGAATTGCGCCCCGTGACTAGAGCCGTGGAGGCGCTCATCAGCATTATTATCGGAGCTTCAATGATCATGGCAAACGACCCTGCTATGCCAAAGGCAGCAAGGTTGTATTTTGCATCATTTAACCGTGCGATAAAGGCTATCAGGAATGGCTGCTCAAAAGCCATCATCAGCCAGGTAAGTGCCAGCGGCCCCCAGAAAAGAAATATCTTACGGTATGTAAGTCTTTCAGCTATCACCACTTTTTTGAAAGCCCCAAAGATAGCTAATTATTGATGAGAACAGGACAGGAGCACCGGGTGAAGGACGCCGGACTTTGGGTGCGGGCCCTGGTTACAACTTAAGCCAGAAACAAGCTAATATCAGCATGTTCTTGATCTTAAAGCATTGTAAAACCTTACTCATTAAACAACCGGCAGGAATATTAACTAAATCGCTCTTCGCATGATCGGTTTCAGTTTGTATCTTTAACGTTTTAAATGCAGTTTTTATGAGGCAAATTCTTAAAACAATTCTACTTTCAGCCTTAATGATCCCAGGTACAGCTATCTTTCACTGCCAGGATATATCGGCGCAAAAGAATCCTGATTACCTGTTCAGGAGCGGGACAGATGGTTACAATACCTTTCGCATACCAGCTATCATTGCTACCCGGAGAGGCACGCTCCTTGCCTTTGCAGAAGGCCGGAAAAAAAGTTCTTCGGATACCGGTGACATAGACATGGTGATGAAAAGATCGGAAGACAACGGCAAAACATGGACGAACCTTGAAGTTTTGCTGGATGATGGCATGAATGTATGCGGTAATCCTGCTCCTGTGACTGACAAAAAAACGGGAAACATATACCTTTTCTCCACTTGGAACCTCGGAAGTGATCATGAACCTGATATTATAAAGGGTAAAAGCAGCGACACGAGAAGAGTGTTCATCATGGTCTCTGAAGACGATGGCAGAACCTGGTCAGAAGCAAAAGAGATTACTTCATCGGTAAAACGTGAAAACTGGACTTGGTATGCAACCGGACCCTGCCATGGCATTCAGATAATGAAGGGAAGATACAGGGGAAGATTGGTAATCCCTTGTGACCATATTGAGGCAGTAACTGAAAAGTATTATTCACATGTAATATTTTCAGACGATAATGGCAGAACATGGCAAATGGGTGGCGCTACGCCTCAGGATCAGGTTAATGAATGTACCGTAGCAGAAATTTCAGGAGGCAGGTTATTGCTGAATATGAGAAATTACGACCGGACTAAAAAATCAAGAAAGGTGTCGCTGAGCAATGATGGCGGTAAAAGCTGGATTGATATATACCCTGATCCTGTACTTGTCGAGCCTGTCTGCCAGGCAAGCCTTCTTACCTATGTACTGCCGGGAAAGAAACCGGGCATTCTGCTGTTTGCAAATCCGGCAAACAAGGTAAACAGGGTCAATATGACTCTTCGCGTCAGTTACGATGATGGTAAAAGCTGGCCGGTATCAAGGGTGCTGCATGCAGGTCCCTCAGCCTATTCCGACCTGGTAAGGTTACGGTCCGGTGATGTAGGGGTACTTTATGAAGCCGGAGAAGAATCACCATATGAAGGCATTGTATTTGAGGCAATTCCCAAAAGGGAACTCATAAAGCCCTGACCTGTAATTGGCCTGTTCTAAAGCTATGACCCTGGTTTCTATATGATCGAAGGGTGAAGCTCCGGTGAAATCTGCTGAATTGCTGAAATGCCAGGTTGTAGAAGAGTATAATTCTAAAGTCAGGATCGTTATGAATAACTGTCTGAGGGGAGTCAGGATTTATGAATGGTAAGCTTCAGGATAACCTCGCATTCCATATTAATGATCTTATAATGCGCCAAACATCTACCTTTATTAAATTTGTATGATACTCCAACCTGTAAATAATTAACCAATGATTAAAAAATGCTTCATTTCTGTTGTCTTATTCCTGATAGTATTAATCCTGACCGGATGTTCCGCATCAAGGCAAACTGAAACAGGTGATCCGTCAGGCCGCACTCCATCAGCCGAGCGTGAGTTCCGGGCCGCCTGGATTGCCACTGTCGCAAATTCCAACTGGCCAAGCAAACCTGGTCTTCCCGTTGAGGAACAGAAAAGAGAGGCCATCAAGCTCCTCGACCTTCTTTATGATCACAATTTCAATGCTGTTATATTCCAGGTGAGACCTCAATGTGATGCCCTGTATAAGAGTGACCTGGAACCCTGGTCATATTACCTTACAGGGAAACAGGGAAAGGCTCCCGACCCTTATTACGATCCCCTCGAATTCTGGATTGAGGAAGCCCATAAAAGAGGTTTGGAACTGCATGCCTGGCTTAATCCGTACAGGGCCCATCATGTTACAGGGGGAGAAGTAACGGATGTATCAATAGTAAAGAAACGGCCTGACCTTGCGGTCTGGCTCGAAGCAGGATACTGGTGGCTCGATCCTGCAAAAGAAGGCACCCGGGAACATTCCTTAAAAGTTGTAATGGACCTTGTTAGCCGCTATGACCTTGATGGCATCCATTTTGACGACTATTTCTATCCGTACCCTGAATACAATAACGGAAGGGATTTTCCCGACGACGAAAGCTGGCAGGCATATAAGATCAGCGGAGGACAGCTATCGCGCAACGACTGGAGAAGGGAAAGCGTTAATACTTTTATAAAAAACCTCTATAAGAACATTAAGGCAGAGAAACCATATGTTAAATTCGGGCTCAGCCCGTTCGGCATCTGGCGTCCATATAACCCTCCCTCTATTGAAGGATTCGATCAGTATGAACAGCTATATGCCGATGCACGCCTGTGGCTGAACAAAGGATGGATCGATTACTGGACGCCGCAACTCTATTGGCCTGTAAGCCAGCTTCCCCAAAGTTATCCTCTGCTTCTTGGCTGGTGGAAAGGGGAAAATAAAAAAGGGCGGCATCTATGGCCGGGCATAAGCATCGGACGACAACTGACAAGCGGAGCAGGCTATGAAGCCATAGACCAGATAATGATAGCCCGCGGAATGCTGCCCGAGAGCCCGGGAGTGGTCCACTGGAGCATAGGATCACTTGTGTATTCGCCTGATCTGACTGAAGCCATACTCACCGGTCCCTACAGTAAAAAGGCACTCATACCTCCTTCCCCATGGCTAAAAGCTAAATCACCGCTTCCACCTGAATTTACTTTGACCCATGCAAAAGACACCCTGAAGATCGAATGGCATCACCCAAAACCAGAAGAGATTTCCAACTGGGTTGTTTATACCAAATACGGGCAGGTGTGGAAACATAATATCCATGGTCGCAGAACAGCCTCGGATAATGTTGCGGGATTCATCATGAACGATGAATACATCAATAAGACAGATCACGGCTTAATAGAGAATATCGAAAATGTTCTCATCAGACTCGACAGTGTAGCTGTATCTGCAGTCGACAGGTTCGGGAATGAAAGCAGGCTGACAAAAAAACCGGTTGCAGGCCTTACATACAGAGATGCCCCGCCATTGGAAAAAGTGCTTGAGAAATATGCATCCCTGACGAAAGAGCCTCCTGCCATAAAGCCTGCTGTCACCACTGGTATCAATGTCCTTCTGGAAGATTATCCTCATCTGATCATAGGCAAGAGAATCGGACTCATCACTAATCCTTCGGCTGTTGGAGCTGATATGCGTAGCAGTATCGACATTCTTGCAAGTACGCCGGGCGTTAATCTCGTTGCATTGTTCGGAGCTGAACATGGTGTGCGTGGAGCAAAGCAGGGCAGAATATTCCAGGAAGGAGAGCCTGATCCCAAAACGGGTATACCTGTTTACAGCCTGTACGGGGATACCTATGCTCCAAAAAATGAATGGATAGCTAACCTCGACGCACTAATCTTTGATATCCAGGGAACCGGATCAGCATGGTACACGTTTAAGTATTCCATGTCCTATGCAATGGAGGCATGCGCCAAAGCCGGGATACCATTCATTGTGCTCGACAGGCCCAATCCTCTTGGAGGAAGAATCGTGGAAGGCCCTTTACTCAACCTGGGTGGAATATTCCGACATCAGCTTCCCCTGCGGCATGGCATGACACATGGCGAACTTGCAACTATGTGGAACGAAACACAAGGGATCGGTGCAAACCTGACTGTCATTAAAATGAAAGGATGGCACAGGAGCATGATGTGGGACAGAACAGGTATCCCATGGATAATGCCTTCGCCCAACATGGGCACAATGGAGACAGTGTTCGTATACCCCGGCCAGTGCCTTTTCGAAAGGATGAACATCTCTGAGGGGAGAGGCACCACAAAGCCTTTCCTGATAACCGGATCAAGCTGGGTGGATGCAGAAAAAGCGGCAAGCGATCTGAACAGCAGAGGAATAAAAGGAGCCATATTCAGGCCTGTATATTTCATACCTGTGAACTTTAGGGATTCATCAAATCCCAGAGGCAAACCATGGAACAGGATGAGCGGAGGAGTAGAGATAATAATTACCGATCCTGCAAGCTACAGATCAGTAGAAGCTGCTGTCAACATTATTGATGCATACAGGAAAACAAATCCGGATTCACTATCATGGACCCCTCCCCCACTGATCAAACTCCTTGAGGAACCAGAAATGACTGTAGACCAAATAATTAAATCCTGCCAGGACGATATAAGTGATTTTTTGACAATCCGTGAGAAATATCTTTTGTACCGCTGATTTATTCTTATGAAAAGAAACATAATAACAAAAGTCCTCATAGCTCTCACTGTCCTGACGGCAGGATGCAGGGCTAGCCAGCTGGAACAATCACCGGATAAAGAAACAGTTGTTGAGACCGGATCGAAGGGTGAAGTGCGGAGCTTTATCATTCTTCCCTCATCGTGGAGCAATTCTGATGAACTGGCCGTGAAAACCAATATTGACAGAATAATCTCAGGCATAGCTGAAGCTAATTATAATACCGTTATTTTCACTCTTGAAGGAAATCCTTTGATGTTAACTGAAATTCGATCCGGACAACCCGGCATTCAGTATTATTTTGAGCAACTGAAGACGGCTATTGAAGCTGCACATCATCATAACCTTCATATATATGCCGGAATAGATCTTACGGGTCCTGAACCGAATGAAGCCGATGTCCGGTTTCCTCAAATAAAAACATACCTGAAAAGTTTTATGCGGCAACTTGTATCATGCTGCAATATTGATGGTATTAGTCTGAAACCTTCCCGGTATCCTGTCGAATTTCTGGAAGACCTCTTTGCAGAAGCCATGCTTATGAAACCATACCTGGTAAGTTCGCTGCTATACACAGGCCGGGAGGAGCATGAGACAGCTCTGAAATGCTTCAGGGAGGGGATCGCTGATCTGATTATCCCATCCATGGGAAATAACGAAAAAGCCTCAGGAATTTTACAGGATCGTTTCCAGAACACAGTTAAGATCCCTGACAACCTGAAAAAAATTACTCCCGAACAGGTTGTTGGCCTCGATCTTTCAGAGATATTCCCAGATAATAAGGCAGGTATTGAAATAATGATAAATCCGGGAAACAAAACCAAACTTACTGACTCTGAGGGGTGCATTGGTTTTATCATGCCGGAAACGGACAGTATTCAGATTATAACTTCCAGTGCAAAGTTGGTTCTGAAAACGCGAAACTGGCTTACACCATATAAATATTCTGTTCAGCCTGACGGTGGGGTAATACGAAAGTCACCATGGGTAGAATTCAGAAGAATGCCAAAAAACTTTACAGATGTCCCCGAATTTGAGCTCCTGTGTAAAACTGAGTATCCTGCACATGTGAGGATCAACAATGACTCAGTAAAACTTTATAAAACAGGAATATTTTTCAAAAGGATTCACCTTATGGAAGGCCCTAACAGAATCCGGGCCGATATCATTACTCCTGATTCCCTTTCTGCCTTTTACGAACGTGAGTTTGTATACAGGAAAACCGACAAAATGCGGGCTCCTCTGCCTTTATGGATAGATGAACGATCTGTTGAACCTTCCGTTGATCTTGAACTCCTTCCGGAAGATGCCGTGCATTTACGTTTCCATGGTTCCTCCTCACAGGAGGCCTTTGCTGAAATAAAACCCGGCAAAATTATCATTAAATGCTCCCGGGAGGATCACGAAGATTACAGTATTTACATGGCTGACCTGCCCCTCAGGAAGCTTGTACCAGGAAAATCGTACACCATAACTATCGGCCTGATCTCAAAGGGTACAAGGACTGAAAAGAAATTATCACTTGAACTTCAAAACAAATTAAAGGTAAGATTATCCGAAAGCTTCCCACTGGTAAAAATAATCAATGAAAACACAAGACTTGCTTATAATCAGGGTGAAATAAGGCTTGGCGGGCCAGTAAGGGCAGAGCTGGGACCGGGAACAATACTGAAAACAGATGGAATTATTGGCGACAGCTACAGAATCCGACTAAGCAGCGTTGAAAACGGGATGATACTAAAGAGCGATGTGGAAATACTTCCCTCCGAAACAGTTCATAAAACATATTTTATAACCAGCCTTTCATGTGCTCCCTCGGAGTCTTCAGATGTTCTTACCATACCCTATCCTGAACCAGTCCCCTACGAAATACACCCGGAACCAGACCAAAACAGGATAACAATAACTCTTTTTGGCGTTCAGACCAGCAGCACATGGATCACTCACCGCACAGGACGAAGGATCATTGACAAGGTGACCTGGGAACAAACCACTCCTGAAACATACAAGATCAATGTCAATCTCAGGAACACAAAGGTCTGGGGTTACGATATCAGACCTGAGGGCAGGAATCTTGTCCTCCGGGTCAAATATCCCCCGAAATATGATCTCAAAAATGAAAAACCTCTTGAAGGATTAAAGATAGCCATTGAAGCCGGGCATGGAGGTCTCAGTACTGGTGCCGTTGGATTATCGGGATTGTTGGAAAAAGATATAAACCTTGACCTGTCTTACAGGCTTGGAGATCTATGCAGATCTATGGGTGCAGAGATTGTCCAGGTGAGAGATTCAGACAAGGACATGACCCTTATTGAGAAACGAGATATTGCCATTCTTTCAGGTTCAGACCTGCTTATAAGCATTCATGCCAATGCAGGAGGTAGGGGATACCTTCAGGTTGCAGGCACAAGCACCTACTACCATAATCCATTCTGGGCTCCGTTTGCTGAAAGTGTATATGACCGGCTTCTGGAACTTGGCCTGGATGAGTTTGGTGTGGTTGGTTCATTTAATTATACCGTTACAAGGGTTTCGCAAATGCCGGCTATTCTGGTCGAACAGGCTTTCCTTTCTCATGCGGCCGACGAGGAAAAACTGGCTAACCCGCAATTCCGGCAGAGAATGGCTCAAAAGATTGTGCAAGGAATAATCGATTACCTTGGCCACATGACTCAACAATGACTCGATCTAAAATACCGTTTATAAGCTCTGAAAGTATAAGCTGACGAGAACTATTCTTGTTAAATTGTCCCCGGACTATCTTCTTTCCATATATAATATGCGAACAAAAACGGTATATTCATCTACAGAAAACTGCTGTTTGTCAAAATCTGAAAATCTGTCCACTATTAATTTCTTTCATGACAGGTCTTTCGTATGTCATTGATTATATGTTATATAATTTGCCTGGAGGATTCATCTT
>JAVEVC010000084.1:0-8735 GCA_034005245.1 Bacteroidales bacterium | reverse complement strand
CACAGGGGTATTCCGGGGCTGATTAGGATGTGCAGGGATATAATAAAAACCGGGGAATATGATCATGTTATTGATCTTCATGATGTTATCAGGACCAAGGTACTGCGTTTCTTTTTACGTATGGCCGGGATCCCGGTTTCGGTTATCGACAAGGGCAGACAGGAAAAACGTGCTCTTATAAAGGGAGTCTCCAGGCAGAGACTCAGGCATACAACCGGTAGATACTATGATACATTTGCACGGGCTGGATTGTTACTTGAACCAACTGCAGGGCCATGGATCATCCCGAATGCCGGTACACAGGAGAGCATGATAGAAAAGACCGGCTTCAGGCCGGGGATCAATATCGGAGTAGCCCCTTTCTCAAAGCACTCCCTCAAGGAGTGGCCCGTAGAAAATATGATTAAGCTTTTGAACAGAATATCCGAAACGTCAGATGCTGAATTCTGGCTTTTTGGCGGAAGATCTGAAGCCGGGCGGCTTGACGAACTCCGGCCCCAGGTGCCAGGGTCCCATAATATAGCAGGGAAGCTAAACCTGCATGAAGAACTGGCACTTATGGCCCGGTTGTCATTCATGATAAGCATGGATTCATCGAATATGCATATGGCAGCATTGACCGGGACGAAAGTTATTTCTATCTGGGGAGCTACGGATCCCGCAACAGGTTTCGGGGCATGGATGCAGCCCGGCGAATATTCGCTAAGTATACCATACGAAAGCTTGCAATGCCGACCCTGTACTGTGTATGGCAAAGGTAAATGCAGGAGGAAGGATCACGCATGCATGAACTGGCTTACGCCTGAGATCGTATTTCAGAAGATTTCAGACATGAATATTTTGTAAATGATAAGATTAATGATATGAAAAAGCTAAACTTTGAGAAGGACGACGGCATTAACTCAATGGCCGGGAAAATAAGGCGTTTTGTTGTTATTTATTTAACAGTAGTATTCCCGGTGTTTTATTCAGGCTGTGCTCCGGAACCAGATTCTTCAGGAACTGATCCTGCTGACCTGGTTAATCCTTTGATGGGAACTGATTCCGAATTCTCGCTGTCAAATGGCAATACCTATCCTGCCATAGCATTGCCCTGGGGGATGAATTTCTGGACGCCTCACACCCGAAGCATGAACGATGGCTGGGCATATACCTACGATGATTACAGGATACAGGGTATAAAACAGACTCATCAACCAAGTCCGTGGATAAACGACTACGCAGCATTTTCACTGATGCCTGTCACCGGCAGGTTGAGATTCTCAGGCAATGAACGGGCTTCATGGTTTTCTCACAAGGCTGAAACAGCACGGCCGTATTATTACAGTGTTTATCTTGCCGATCACGATGTTACTGCAGAGGTAACACCGACTGAACGTTCAGCCTGCTTCCGTTTTACATTTCCTGAAGGCGATTCATCATATATTATCCTCGACGCCTTTGATATGGGATCCATGGTAAAGATAATCCCGTCTGAAAGAAAGGTTATAGGTTATTGCAGTAACAATCACGGAGGGGTGCCGGAGAACTTCCACAACTATTTTGTTGCTGTTTTTGACAAGGATTTTGAATCAGTGTCAACCTGGAATGATAAAGTACTTAATGCCGGTGATAATGAGGAAGAAGGCGGCCATGTCGGCGCTGTCCTTGGTTTCCGTACCGGATTGGGGGAGAAGATAACAGTGATGGTGTCATCGTCTTTCATCAGCCATGAGCAGGCTTTGATTAATCTCGAATCAGAAACAGGAGGTAAGAATTTCGACATGATAATGACTGAAGCAAAGGAAGCCTGGAACACTGAACTGGGGCGGATAAAAGTTGAAGGAGGCTCCTCCGATCAGATACGGACATTCTATTCATGCCTCTACCGTACCCTGCTTTTTCCAAGGAAGTTCTATGAAATTAACGAAAATAAAGAGATAGTTCATTATAGCCCTTACAACGGGAAAGTGTTGCCTGGATACATGTTTACCGATAACGGTTTCTGGGATACTTTCAGGGCTGTCTTCCCATTCTATACATTAATGTACCCCGATCTTAACAGCCAGATAATGGAAGGCCTCGCCAACACATACCGTGAGAGCGGTTGGCTTCCTGAATGGGCCAGCCCCGGCCACCGCGACTGCATGATCGGCTCAAACTCCGCATCACTGATAGCTGATTCGTACCTGAAGGGAATAAGAGGTTATGATATTGAAACACTTTATGAGGCTGTGCTTAAGAACAGCGAGAACGAAGGGCCGCTGTCTTCGGTGGGCAGGCTGGGTGCACCTTACTACAATACACTTGGATATGTTCCCTATGATGTGGGCATACGGGAGAATACAGCACGCACCCTTGAATATGCATATGCCGACTTCTGCATAGCCAGACTTGCAGAATCGCTGGAACGTCCTGATGAAGAGATTGCGAAATTCAGGCAAAGAGCTATGAATTACCGTAATGTGTTTGACCCTTCAAGAAAGCTGATGCGAGGGAGGAACAGCGATGGCACCTTCCAGTCGCCTTTCAGCCCTTATAAATGGGGCGATGCCTTTACAGAGGGTAACAGCTGGCATTATACCTGGAGTGTTTTTCAGGATATCAGCGGCCTGATCAGCCTGATGGGCGGCAGGGAGGCTTTCACGTCAAAGCTGGACTCAGTCTTCCACGTTCCTCCGGTTTTCGATTGCTCCTATTATGGAATAGTGATTCATGAGATCCGCGAAATGCAGATAATGAACATGGGGAACTATGCTCACGGAAACCAGCCTGTACAGCACATGATTTATCTTTATAACTATGCCGGCGAGCCCTGGAAGACCCAATACAGGGTACGCGATGTCATGAATAAGCTGTATACGCCTCATCCTGATGGCTATTGCGGCGATGAGGATAACGGTCAGACTTCGGCATGGTACGTCTTTTCAGCACTAGGCTTTTACCCGGTAACCCCCGGAACAGATGAATATGTTTTTGGTTCGCCTCTCTTCACCAGGGCAACATTGCAATTCGAAAATGGTAAAAATCTGGTAATCGAAGCTCCGGATAATAATGAGAAGAATGTCTATATAAGCCGGATCACCCTTAACAGGAAACCGTTGGAGAGGTGTTTTATAAGGCATGGCGAACTTCAGAACGGGGGAAACCTGATATATACAATGTCACAGGATCCCGACAGGAGTAGAGGAACATCAGAGTCTGCTGCACCTTTTTCGATGAGCAGGTGATTACTGAACAAATTACTGGACCAGATTGTCAGATCTTTAGTTTTATGTTAAACCTCACGAGCAGTGCAGTTAGTTGTACCATTAGCAGTGCCCAGATTATAGAGCCGGCAACCACGACAAGCGGTTCGGCCGACTGCTTATAGAACAGCACCGGAAGTCCAGTCATCCAGATCAGATGATAAACAATATCAGGAGCGAGATAGGTTGTAAGGGAATGCTCGCCGGCAGGTTTTACAAAACCTGCCCATCTGGTCTTGTTCTTAACATCGGCTATCCAGTATATTAACATGAACAGCAGGAAGCTGATACCTGCACATATCATCCCCCAGCTTGGTGTAGCTCTGATCTTTGAAATGATGAACCAGTTCCTCAGGAAGAAACCGGCTGCCAGGTAGAAGATACCAAGTCCTGTAAAGACCAGCATCACTTTTTTATTCTCTGTAACAGGCAGCTTCCTGATGATAAGTCCGGCTATAAGCCCTGAAAGGACTGTGAAGGGAACGTTTCCTTCGATGATCACTCCCAGAAGCGGCTTCACAGGATTAAGGAATTCCAATTTGTGCAGGCCTGAAAGAATGTTCAGGATAAGGAAGAAGACCGCCACAGCCGAAGTTTTGGCAATAGAGTCACGGCAAGCGACATAAGTGAATGCCGACGCAAGATAACCCCACCCGATAAGCCCGAGAATGCCCCACCAGCCAGTGATAAGCGAGCCGCTGTTCTCGGGTTGCCCGGAGTTGAATTTAAAGACAAGAAAAATAAATATGGCAAGAGCCAGCAGTTTATATCCGGCAATAGTATAGATCCTGTTTTCCTTGTCGCGGTAGTCGTTCCAGAAGAGAAACACTGATATATACATCAGTAAAGCCCATAGATTTCTGCTTATACCTGTAAGTTCCGGATCTACCCTTCCTGTATTGAGCATCAGTACTCCTATTATCAGCAGGCTCAGTGTCCTCAGAAGAATGTGTTTACTTATGTCAACAAGCGACTCACCTTTTGAAAACCTTTTATGGAAGGCAAAAGGTATAGCCATTCCTACAATGAAGAGGAACCCGGGGAATACCCAGTCGGCCAGCCCCATCCCGTCAAAATCCGCCTTTGTGTGACCAAGCCAGGCCGGGGCTGTTCTCATGTTCAGATCATTAACGAACAACATAAGAAGCAGTGTGAGGCCTCTCATTATGTCGATCGAGTAAATGCGCTTGGAGGATGTCATAAACTCTGTATTTTATTGAATTTAAAGGCAATATCCTGAGAACACTGATTCAGACGGAACCTCGCCAGAATAAGTTTTATTTGAAATAAAGAGACTTATTGGTTTTTCCATGATACTGTTTAATCTGTCATCATCAGATCGCAATAGCTCAGGATGAAGCCTCCTGTTACAATTACTGATCTATTTCTGTCAAGCATCTTCATTGGTCTTTAACAAGTTGCAGGATATTTTCAAAGCTTCAGCCTGAAGTTAATTTTTTCCAGGAGCACCGGTAATCCGACGCCCATGATCACTGCCCAGACTATTGATCCCAGTACCACCAGTCCGGGTTCAGACAGATTCTTGTAAAACAGAAGTGGAAGCCCTGCTTGCCAGATTACGTAGTAGAACATGTCGGGTACAAGGTAAACCGTAAGCGAATTCGCCCCTGCCGGCCTGAGGAAGAGGCTCCATTTGACTTTCTTCAATATATCTATGATCCAGAAAAGAAGGGCAAACAGGATCATGCTTATTCCGTTGCATATAAGCCCCCATGTGGGTGTTGCCTGGATCTTGGAAATTATGAACCAGGGGCGCAATATGAATCCGGCGGCTATGCTTGCGGCACCCAGTCCGGCTATTATTAATACTGTTTTTTTTGCATCTGATGAAGCATATTTCTTAAGTATCAGGGTTATCAGCATGCCCGAGAGTACAATGAAAGGAGCGTTTCCGTTGATTATTATCCCCAGCACAGGTCTTAAAGGACTCAGAAAGTCTAATAAATGCAGTTTTGAAAGCATGTTTACGATGAGGAAGAACAGGACGAAAACAGATGTTTTTGAGATATTGTCACGACACCACATATAGACAAGCGCGGCAACGAGATAACCCCATCCTATTGTTCCCAGTATGCCCCATGAATTGAACCTGAAACCCCTGTCTTCCGCCGCCCTGAAAATAATGACCATCGGTATGATCATCAGAACGCCAAGAATCCTCAATCCCATGATGAGATGCCTGTTCCATTTTGCCTCATTATAATTGTTCCAGATAAGGAATACCCCGGAATACATTATCAGCGACCAGACATTTTTTGTTATTCCTGTGTGTTCTGCATTGACATTCCTTGAGTTGGCCATCAGGACGCCTATTATCAGAAGGCTGATAGTCCTTATGAATATATGCCAGAGGACAGCTGACTTGCTGTCGCTCCTTGAGATCCTGTTGCCTACTGAATAGGGGATAGACATTCCCACCATGAACAGGAACCCCGGGAATACCCAGTCGGCCAGCCCCATGCCGTCAAAGTCAGCATTCACGTGACCCAGCCATGCCGGCACTCCCGGCATATAAAGGTCATTTACAAATAACATGAGTACAAGTGTTAAACCTCTCATGATGTCGATCGACAAAATGCGGTTGCTTTTTCCCATACCTTGTTTTTAAGGATTAATAAAGTTTTGAGGATCAAAAAGAATTCAATTTAAAAAAATATTTCAACATGAACCCGAAACCTGACAAATGCGAAATGTTAAATAATTATAAAGAGGATTGCATGTAACATTGAAATATAAAACAGTTCATAACTTTGGGTATAATGGATTTTCAAAGACTTACCAGCAATCACAAATCACAAATCAACCAGACTCTATGAAAAAAATAGTCTTTTCAGCATTGCTTATTGCCGGCCTAAGCATTATGATAAATGCCCAGCCCGACATGAAATTGAAATCAGACATCCGGAAAACAGGCTACATTCATTACCCGTTGCCACTCGATTACAGCAAGTCATTTGAGACATTCGGACTGACAAAAAAAGTGCTAGCTTCAGACATGTTGTGCGATATGGAAAGCCTCTCAGGATGGTCGCATGAGGGGATTGGTGGTATCAGGCTGGGTTCGGAAAGAAGCATATCCGGAAAAAACAGTCTTAAGATTGTTGCTCCCACAATGCCTGACAGCCTTCCAAAATGGGGCCTGGGGCGGGGAACTTCTCTTGCCTCCTTCAAAGTGGGAGGAAAGAGCTGGGAGAAGTTCAACAGGATACACTTCTACATTTATCCCGAATGTGAAGGAGCAAGAAGCATCTACCTGAACCTTTATGTAGAGAATGACGGCAGGATAAAGGTGCCAGATAAGTATGGAAGGGAAGGGTATCACGAGATCAATCTTGTCAATGGCCAGTGGAATGAATGCTTTGTGGAGATGACAGAGCTTGCAAGGGATAAGGTCACAAAACTTAAGTTTGCCATTGAAGTATTCGGGCGTGAACTGACTATGGGCGATTCACTGAAATTCGACATTGACGCGGTTGAGCTTCAGATAGTGGAAAATCCGGAAGTTGTAAGCGGTTGGAAACCTGCAGAAAACAGGATAATATTCTCTACATCGGGATACCGCCCTGAAAGCGAGAAAACAGCCATAGTAAGAGTGGCAGGCAACAATGGCAAATTCCAGATTATTGACTATTCAACATCACAGGTGGTATATGACGGGAAGATAAACCAGGTGAAAACAAGGACAGGCGATTTTGAGACCATAGATTTCACGGATTTCAGGAAGGAGGGAGAGTACAGGATAAGAGTGGGCTCAGTGACAACCCAGCCCTTCTTCATAAACAGGGACCTGTGGGACAACTCGGCATGGAGGGTTTGCAACTTCATGTTTGTTGAAAGGTGCGGTTATCCTGTTCCGGGGAAGCACGGAGCCTGTCATTCCGATCTCAACTGTGAATGGAAGGGTAAGACATACCCCGTGAACGGAGGATGGCACGATGCGGCCGATATGTCGCAACAGGCACTGCAGACCGGCGAGATCGCCTTCTCAATAATGGAGATGGCGAACAGGGCAAAGGAGAAGAATGATATAGATCTCTATAACAGGTTGATGGAAGAAGCGCTCTGGGGAATAGATTTCATTATGAAAACCCGCCTGGGTGACGGCTACAGGTTTATGACCTGGGGAACAAACCTCTGGACCGACAAACTTATCGGGACGATAGATGATTCAGGCCGCCGGCAGGTGACTGTTCACAATGGAGGCTTTGAAAACTTCCTGTTCTCTGGCATCGAGGCCTATGCTTCCATGAGCATTGAGCATGATCAGATGCTTAAGGAAAACCTGTGCAAGATAGCCAGGGAGGATTTCGGCTTTGCAATCAGGAGATTTGAGGAATTTGGATACGATGAAAGAATAAATAAAGGCCATGGTCATGCCTACATGGCTTCTCAGAGTCAGTACATGGCTTCTGTTTCATGGGCTGCAAGCATGTTGTATAAACTTACCGGAGAGAGATATTATGCAGACAAGGCAGCCGAATTCATAAAATATGTGATTCAATGCCAGAGGACGGTGCCTTTAAACGATATGAATAAGACAAGAGGTTTCTTCTACCGCGATCTGGAAAAGAAGTCAATAGTTCATTATACCCATCAGTCGCGTGATCATGTTTATACGCAGGCTCTTACAGCTTTATGCGAAACCCAGCCTGATCATTCCGATTACAGAGCCTGGGAGGGATCAATCAGGCTTTTCGGAGATTATCTGAAGAACATCATGCAGTATGTACAGCCTTACGGGATGGTTCCTAGCGGCGTTTATCACAAGGATGAGATTAAGGATTCGGTTAACTTCTACCTGGTTCAGGTAGGGATAAGGCAGGGTGCCGGAAAGGATTTCAGGGAACAGCTGGAGAATGGGGTAAGGCTCGATGAGGATCATTACCTGAGGGTTTTTCCTGTGTGGTTTTCATTTAAAGGGAATGCTGCTGTTCACCTTTCCACAGGGAAAGCTGCAGCACTTTGCGGAAAATTCCTGAACGACAGGGCGCTGATGAATATTGCCGAGCAGCAGTTATTCTGGATAGTGGGGAAGAATCCATTCGGACAGTCGCTCATCTGGGGAGAAGGCAGTAATTATATGCAGCAGTACACTGCTTTGCCGGGCGAGACAGTAGGGGAAATACCTGTGGGAATGCAGTCGCGTTTCAATGAAGATACCCCTTATTGGCCGCAGTTCAATACCGCCACATACAAGGAAGTATGGGGATCATCCGCTGCCAAATGGTTTTCGCTTATATCGGAGTTTTGATCAATTCCGGATGTTACCCCTGTGTCCCTTCAGGCAGATCCTGATGTTGGTAATGGGATCTGCGCCCTGGTATTAAAGGCTTAATCAGTTTTACCGGAATCATTGCAGGCAGGCTGTTTTGTTTACCTTGCCTGCATTATTTTATGGATTAATAGGTTTCTCAGGGGATCAAATCTGTTGTGAGATTGAAAGCATTACTGCAGGTGTCATGGTTAATTAAATGATTCAAAGCTTCG